>NZ_JBIVXV010000004.1:0-131540 GCF_044769385.1 Streptomyces sp. NPDC090445
TCGGTCTTCTGATCGTGCGAGGACACGCGAGCGTACAGACCCAGACCACCGATGACCTCGGGCGTGGTGTTCGCGTCGATGTTCACCAGGATCGTCGCGGCCCGACCCGCTGAGCCGGTACCGGCAACATCCCCTCACGGAACCAGCGATACGCGGTCTGCGGATGCACGCCCTGCATCTTCGCCCATTCCGTCAGATTCACGCTCTGACAACGACACTCACTCATACATGGTTACGCTCACTTACCCGACTTCAAGGGCCAACAGGTGGAGACCCCAGAGGGGCTCCGGGCCTGCGGGCGTGGCGCAGCCCGGCGACAGGTCCCGCGGCGGCCGGGATCACGACGTGTGCGGGAGCCAGCCGCTCTGCACCGCGCGGGCACCGAACTCGAAGCGGCTGACCGCTCCCAGGCGTTCCATGAGGCCGTTGGCCACGCGGCGGGCCGTGCGCGGGGAGACCGCGAGGCGCTTGGCGATCGCCTCGTCCGTCAGGCCCTGGGCCAGCAGCCGGATCACCGTGCTCTCCTGCGCGGTGAGCGTGCTGCCGTCGCGCTCCGGCGCGGCCCCGAGCGGCTGCGCGGACGCCCAGACGTTCTCGAACAGCGCGCACAGTGCCGTCAGGGTGCCGTGGCCCGTGAGGATCACCGCGCCGGCCGCGCTGTCGTCGCTGCTGACCGGGATGACCGCCGTGGTCCGGTCGAAGACCATCAGGCGGGTCGGCAGGTCCGGCGCGGTCCGCACCTCACCGCCCAGCTCGGTCAGCCACGTCGCGTAGGCCACCGTGCCCTGGCTGTTGCGCACGCTGTCCTGGAAGAGGGACCGCATCCGCACGCCCCGGCTCAGCAGCGCCAGGTCGTTCGGCTTCGAGGCCTCCAGGGTCTGCGGCTGGTGGCCCCCGCCCGGGGCGAAGGTCATCAGCTCCGTCCGGAGCCCGTGGGCCAGGCCCGTGATCCTGGTCCGGATCTCGTCGAGGCCCACCAGTTGCTCGACCCCCGGGCTGGCGGCGGCCGGGGTCAGGTCCGCGAACTCGGCGATGAGCTGCGCGGCGGCCGCACGGGAGGCCTCGATGCGCAGCTGCTGGGCCGCCAGTTCGGCCTGCTGGCGGGCCATGAGGATTTCCATGCCGACCTCGGGCGAGACCGGGCGCAGCTCCCCGGACTGCTCGTAGGACGGGCGGATCAGGGCCAGTTCGCTGAGCGTGTCGAGGCTGCGTCTGACGTCGGTTTCGGGCGCGCCCAGGCGCGCGGCGAGGTCTTTCGCCCCGTCGCGCGGGTTGGCGAGCATGGTGCGGTAGACGGCCTCTGCGGTCGAGTCGAGGCCAAGGGCGGCCAGCACAGCGGTTCCCCCCGGTGTGAGCCTTGTTGATCAAGGTTTAGGCATCATCCCACGTCGCGGCAGGTGGGGACCAGCGTGTGGACGCTTCCGGCCAAGGCCCGAAGTGTCCTGAATGGTTCATCTCGCTGCGGGGCTTTCAGGCGCCAGAGTTGACCCCATGTATCTCGTCCACGTCGGCCTCAAGGGCCCCTTTCGTGCTGCCCAATTGCCCATGCTCACGGCGGGGTCGATGCTCGCCCTCGCCGCATCCGATGAGCACTGCCCTGTGGACCACGTCTCGGCACACGCGCACGCGATGCCCGACCCGGTGGTGGGCGTCTACGTCCTCGCGGAAAGCCTGGAGGCGGCCGAGCGGGCCGCGGAGGCCCTGTGCCGGCGTGCGGTCGAGGAGCTGGAGTCCCTGCGCGGCTGGACGGTCACCCGGGTCGGCGCCCCGCTCGTCGCGCCGTACTACGAGCAGCTCCTGCGGTCCCCTTCCGGCCTCGCTGGACGGATTGGGACAGGGCCGATTCCGTCCAGCTGAAAGCCCTTCCACCCCACTTGAGCTGCGACGAAGCTAGTAATCGCCAGCAGGGAGCAACACCGGAACCCGGCAGGCAACACCGGACGAAGCGTCACCGCGGGACGCGAGACCGGACACCGATCCAGCCGTCACACCTCAAGCAAAGGACCACTCCCATGCTGCGCAACCGTCTCGCCAAGGCCGCCGCGGTCACCTCCCTCGCCTTCGCCGCCCTCACCCCCGCCCTCGTGGGTCAGGCCACCGCCGACGAGACCCGCGTCACCGCCACCACCGCATGGGAGACCGCCCCGGCCGGCAAGTTCACCACCGCCTGGGAGTAGGAGCCGGCCCCGGGCCGCCAAGGCCCCGCCGTCGCCGCACCGCCCCGAACTTCCCGCACCGCCCCGAACTTCCCGCACCGCCCCGAACTTCCCGCACCGCCCCGAACTTCCCGCGCCACCCCGAACTTCCCGCACCGCCCCGGGCCCACCGTCCGCCGGCCTGACAGCTGCTCCTGCAGGGCAGCCGTCCCCCGCCGCCACGGCGCGCCCGACCTCTTCCGGCCTGCGTCAGGCCCACCTGCGGTAGTCCGCAGCACTCATCAGACTTCCCGAAACGCCCACAGGAGCTTCGCCATGTCCCGCTTCAAGGCCACCGCCATCCGCATCGCCTCTTCCTCGGCCCTGGCCGCGACCGCATTCACGATGGTCACCGCCGCCCCGGCGTCCGCCGCGACCCTCGGTGACAGCATCGCGGCGACGGCCCGCGCCGAGAACGGCAACGGGGCCTGCGCCCACGGCGGTTACGTCGGCGGCCCCAACCAGAACAGCAGCTGCAGCAACGGCCAGCGGACGCACGCCTGGTGCGCCGACTTCGCCGGCTGGGTCTGGGCCCGCAACGGGGTGAAGAACCTGGGCACCCTGAACGACATGGCGCTCTCCTTCTACACCTACGGAGAGAAGAACGGCACCCTCTCCAACACCCCGCACGTCGGAGACGCGGTGGTCTACAACTACGGCGGCGGCTACAGCGACGACCACGTGGCCATCGTGACCGGCATCTCCGGCGACAACGTGACCATCACGGGCGGAAACCAGGGCGGCTTCCCCGGCCACGTCAGCACCAACACCACCTCCAACTGGCGGGTGGGCCAGTCGCCGTGGGGTCAGCGGATCAGCGGCTACATCTCGCCCGCCGGCTCCAACGCCCCCTCCTACCCGAGCCCCTCCTCCCTGCCCGCCGGGACGCTCGTGAAGTCTCCGAACGGCCCTGAGGTGAAGGTGATGATCAGTGGTGCGGGCATCCCGGTCGCGGCCTCCGACGTCACGCCGGACAAGTACGACCTCAGCAAGATCGTGCTCGTGGACGACTCGGCCTTCCGTTCCCTGGCCAGCGCGCCCCCGGCCGGCACCGTGGTCCACGACCAGGCCGGCGGCAACGAGCGCTACGTGGTCGTCGACGGCGCCGCCCTGCAGATCGGCGCGGCGGACTGGACGGCCGCCGGCTACAACGGCCGGCCGGACATGGGCGTCCCGACCGCCTGGCTGCAGAACGCCAAGCAGCGCACGCTGACGACCGGCATCGTGGTCATGGACCAGACCGGCAAGGACTCGGGCCGCTACGCCATCGTGGAGGGCGCGGCCCTCCACATCTCGGCCGAGGAGTGGACCGCCAACGGCTACAACGAGCAGACCCTCATGGGTGTCCCCGGCGAATGGCTGAAGGGCGCCATCGCCAAGTCCCCGGCCAACGGCACCGTGGTGATGAACCAGTCGGGTGCCGACATCAACCGCTACGTGATGGTGAACGGTGCCGCGCTGCACATCTCGGCCTCCGAGTGGACGGCGAACGGCTACGACCAGCGCTCGCTGATGGGTGTTCCCGGGACCTGGCTCGCCTCGGCCGTCTCGAAGCAGATCGCGAACGGCACGGTCGTCAAGGACGCCTCCGGCAAGGACGCCACGGTGTTCGTGATGGCGGGCGGCAAGGCGGTGCCCCTGACGTACGCCGACTTCACCGGCCTGAGCTACGACAAGCGCCCCCTGAACGGTGTCCCGGCCGAGTGGCTGACCGGCGCCAAGGCGAAGGCCGCCCCGGCCGACCACACGATGCTGCTGTCCCCGGCCAACAACACCGTCTGGGAGGTCGTGGCCGGCAAGAAGCGGGCGATGACGGCCGACGAGTTCGGCGAGGGCAAGCGCAGCTTCCACGACGTGGTCTCCGTCCCGACCGTCTTCGCGGACTCGCTGCCGACCGCCTCCACGGACGCGCTGCCGACGGTCTGATCCCCGGTCAGAAACATCCCGGCCAGAAGCATCCAGGCCAGGAGCATCCCGGCCGGTAGCACCACTGCTCCACCACCCGAAGCGCCACCCCTTGAGCCGCCCGGCCCCCACCGGCCGGGCGGCTCGGGCCCGCCTCGCCCCGTGCCCCGCGCACCCCACCGCCTTCCAGACCACGCCCCGAGGACGCCGTCATGAGTTCCGCAGCCCGCAAGAAGTCCGCCCTCGCGATCACCGCCACCGCTCTGATCGCCCTCGCCGCCCCGCTCGCCGCAGGCACCCCCGCCTCCGCCGCGTCCGTTTCGACCTGGGACAAGGTCGCCCAGTGCGAGGCCAGCGGGAACTGGCAGATCAACACGGGCAACGGCTACTACGGCGGCCTGCAGATATCGATGTCCACCTGGCGCGCCTTCGGCGGTACCCAGTACGCCGCCTACCCGCACCACGCCACCAAGCAGCAGCAGATCCTGACGGGCGAGAAGATCCTGGCCGGCCAGGGCCCGGGCGCCTGGCCGTCCTGCGGCCGCGCCTCGGGTCTCGGCTCCGACCACGCGGACCCGTACCCGGCCGCCCCCACCTACCCGAGCCCCTCCTCGCTGCCCGCCGGGACGCTCGTGAAGTCGCCGAACGGCCCCGAGGTCAAGGTGATGATCAGTGGTGCGGGCATCCCGGTCGCGGCCTCCGACGTCGCCCCCGACCACTACGACCTCAGCAAGATCGTTCTGATCGACAGCGCGGCCTTCAACGGCCTTCCGAGCGCGCCCCCGGCCGGCACCGTCGTCCACGACCAGGCCGGCGGCAACGCCCGCTACGTGGTCATCGACGGCGCGGCGATCCGGATCGGCGGGGAGGACTGGACCGCCGGCGGCTACAACGCCCGCCCGGACATGGGCGTTCCGACGGCCTGGCTGCAGGGCGCCGCCCAGCGCACCCTGTCGAACGGCCGCGTGGTGATGAACCAGTCGGGTGCCGACAACAACCGCTACGTGATGGTGAACGGTGCCGCGCTGCACATCTCGGCCTCCGAGTGGACGGCGAACGGCTACGACCAGCGCTCGCTGATGGGTGTTCCCGGGACCTGGCTCGCCTCGGCCGTCTCGAAGCAGATCGCGAACGGCACCGTCGTCAAGGACGTCTCGGGCCAGGACCCCACGGTGTTCGTGATGGCCGGCGGCAAGGCCGTGTCCCTGACGTACGCGGACTTCACCGGCCTGAGCTACGACAAGCGCCCCCTGGAGGGCGTCCCGAGTGAGTGGCTGACCGGCGCCAAGGCGAAGGCCGCCCCGGCCGACCACACGATGCTGCTGTCCCCGGCCAACAACACCGTCTGGGAGGTCGTGGCCGGCAAGAAGCGGGCGATGACGGCCGACGAGTTCGGCGAGGGCAAGCGCAGCTTCCACGACGTGGTCTCCGTCCCGACCGCCTTCGCGGACTCGCTGCCGACCGTCTGATCCGGCCCCGCCCGCCCGGAGCGACACGAAGGGCCGGCCTCCACTCTCCGAGGGAGTGGAGGCCGGCCCTTCGCGGCGTGCGGGTCAGCCCTTGCCGACCGCCGACAGGATCTCCTGGCGGCGTGGCCGTGGCTCAGCCGACGACCGTCCAGGTGTCGTTGCCGGCCAGCAGGGTGCCCAGGTCGCCCTTGCCCTTGTTCTCGACGGCCGTGTCCAGCTGCTCGGCCATGCGCGTGTCGTAGACCGGCCGCTCCACGCTGCGGAACACCCCGATGGGCGTCCGGTCCAGCGTGTCGGGGTCGGCCAGCCGGGACAGCGCGAACGCGGTGGTCGGGCCGGCGGCGTGCGCGTCGTGGACCAGGATCCGCGCCTCGTTCTCCGCGGTCACGTCGACGACCTCCAGGTCGCCGGTGGCCGGATCGCGTACGACGCCCTTGTGCCCGTCGGCGCCGAAGCGGATCGGCTGCCCGTGCTCCAGGCGGATCACCGCCTCCTCGGCCCGGTCCTTGTCCTTCAGGGCGTCGAAGGCGCCGTCGTTGAAGATGTTGCAGTTCTGGTAGATCTCCACGAGCGCCGTGCCCGGGTGGTCCGCGGCCGCCCGCAGCACCTCGGTCAGGTGCTTGCGGTCGGAGTCGATGGTGCGGGCCACGAAGGACGCCTCGGCGCCCAGGGCCAGGGACACCGGGTTGAAGGGTGCGTCCAGCGAGCCCATCGGCGTCGACTTGGTGATCTTGCCGAGCTCGGAGGTGGGGGAGTACTGCCCCTTGGTCAGCCCGTAGATCCGGTTGTTGAACAGCAGGATCTTCAGGTTGACGTTCCGCCGCAGGGCGTGGATCAGGTGGTTCCCGCCGATGGACAGGGCGTCGCCGTCACCGGTGATGACCCACACCGACAGGTCGCGGCGCGAGGTGGCCAGCCCGGTCGCGATGGCCGGGGCCCGGCCGTGGATGGAGTGCATCCCGTACGTGTTCATGTAGTACGGGAACCGGGACGAGCAGCCGATCCCGGAGACGAAGACGATGTTCTCCCGGGCCAGGCCCAGCTCCGGCATGAAGCCCTGCACCGCGGCCAGCACCGCGTAGTCGCCGCAGCCCGGGCACCAGCGGACCTCTTGGTCCGACTTGAAGTCCTTCATGGACTGCCCGGTCGCGGCCTTCGGCACCAGGGAGAGCAGGGTCGGCGCGTCGGTCACCCCGGTCGTTGACTCAGTCATTGACGGCCTCCTTCAGAACCTTCGCGAGCTGCTCGGCCTTGAACGGCATTCCGTTGACCTGGTGGTACGACTCCGCATCGACCAGGTACTTCGCGCGGAGCAGGGTCGCGAGCTGCCCGAGGTTCATCTCCGGCACCACCACCTTGTCGTAGCTCCTCAGGACCTCGCCGAGGTTGCCCGGGAAGGGGTTCAGATGGCGCAGGTGGGCCTGCGCGATGGGCAGCCCGGCCGCCCGCAGCCGCCGGACGGCGGCCGTGATCGGGCCGTACGTGGAGCCCCAGCCGATGACCAGGGTCCGGGCGCGGTCCGGGTCGTCGACCTCCACGTCGGGGACGTCGATGCCGTCGACCTTGGCCTGCCGGGTGCGGACCATCAGGTCGTGGTTGGCCGGGTCGTAGCTGATGTTGCCCGTGCCGTCCTGCTTCTCGATGCCGCCGATCCGGTGCTCCAGGCCCGGTGTGCCCGGGACCGCCCACGGGCGGGCCAGGGTCTGCGGGTCGCGCTTGTACGGCCAGAAGACCTCGGTGCCGTCCGCCAGCTCGTGGTTGGGTCCGGCCGCGAACCGCACCCGCAGGTCCGGCAGCTCCGACACCTCCGGGATCCGCCACGGCTCGGAGCCGTTGGCGAGGTACCCGTCGGAGAGCAGGAACACCGGCGTCCGGTACGTCAGCGCGATCCGGGCCGCGTCCAGGGCGGCGTCGAAGCAGTCCGCCGGGGTGCGCGGGGCGACGACCGGCACCGGGGCCTCGCCGTTGCGCCCGTACATGGCCTGGAGCAGGTCTGCCTGCTCCGTCTTGGTGGGCAGGCCCGTGGAGGGGCCGCCGCGCTGGATGTCCACGATCAGCAGCGGCAGCTCCAGGGAGACTGCGAGGCCGATGGTCTCGGACTTCAGCGCCACACCGGGCCCGGAGGTGGTGGTCACGCCGAGGCTGCCGCCGAAGGCCGCGCCCAGCGCCGCGCCGATGCCGGCGATCTCGTCCTCGGCCTGGAAGGTCCGTACGCCGAAGTTCTTGTGCCGGCTCAGCTCGTGCAGGATGTCCGAGGCCGGGGTGATCGGGTACGAGCCCAGGTAGAGCGGCAGGTCGGCCTGCCGGCTCGCGGCGATCAGGCCGTAGGCCAGGGCCAGGTTCCCGGAGATGTTGCGGTAGGTGCCGGTCGGGAAGGCGCGGGTGGCCGGGGCCACCTCGTAGGACACCGCGAAGTCCTCGGTCGTCTCGCCGAAGTTCCAGCCCGCGCGGAACGCGGCGACGTTCGCCTCGGCGATCACGGGCTTCTTCGCGAACTTCCGGCGCAGGAACGACTCGGTGCCCTCGGTCGGCCGGTGGTACATCCAGCTGAGCAGGCCCAGCGCGAACATGTTCTTGCTGCGCTCGGCCTCCTTGCGGGACAGCCCGAAGTCCTTCAGCGCCTCGATCGTCAGGGTCGTCAGCGGCACGGGGTGGATGTTGTAGGCGCCCAGCGAGCCGTCCTCCAGCGGGGAGGTCTCGTATCCGACCTTCGCCATCGGGCGTTTCGTGAATTCATCGGTATTGATGATGATCTCCGCGCCGCGCGGCACATCCCCGATGTTCGCTTTCAGCGCCGCCGGATTCATCGCGACCAGGACGTTCGGGGCGTCGCCCGGCGTCAGGATGTCGTGATCGGCGAAATGCAGCTGGAACGAGGACACGCCCGGCAGGGTTCCGGCAGGGGCGCGGATTTCGGCGGGGAAGTTCGGCAGAGTGGAGAGGTCGTTCCCGAAGGACGCCGTCTCCGAGGTGAACCGGTCGCCGGTGAGCTGCATACCGTCACCCGAGTCACCCGCGAACCGGATGATCACCCGATCGAGGCGGCGCACTTCCTTGCCGCCGCCGCCCGGGCCCGGGGGCGTCCGCTGCTCGCCGAGAAGGGCCGTCTCGGCCCCCTCGGCCCCGTCGGCCTGCTCCGCTGGGCTACTGACCTGGCTGGTCACTGAACTGGACCTCCTTCGAGGCTCGGCGTTCTCCGTTCCCACGGCCAACCCTACGTCGGTACGCCTGCCCTTATGGGGAACGTTCATACTCCGGGCCGTCTTCCGGGAGGCGGTCGGCCGACGGAATTCCTCGGGATTTCGGCGGATTCACCGGGATTCCCGGATTCCGTTTCCCGGTGCCGTGCGGGAAAGCACGGGAGCCCGATGGTGTGAGCCCCGTGCGGCCGGAAGTGGTACCCCGGTAGCTGACAGGGTGTCAGTCGATCAGGGGTCGGGACAAGGCCGGACCGGGGGCCGGACCGGGGGCCGGGGCCGGGTGCGGCCGGGAGCCGGAGGCGGACCCCCGGACCCCGGACCCGGCCCCGGCCGGCGGCCCCGGACCGGCGGCCGTCAGGACCGGAGGTAGGTCAGTACCGCGAGGACGCGGCGGTGGTCGCCCTCGCTCGGCGACAGCCCGAGCTTCATGAAGATGTTGCCGACGTGCTTCTCCACCGCCCCGTCGCTGACCACCAGCTGCTTGGCGACCGCCGAATTGGTCCGGCCCTCGGCCATCAGGCCCAGCACCTCCCGCTCGCGCGGGGTCAGCCCGGCCAGCACGTCCTGCTTGCGGCTGCGGCCCAGCAGCTGGGCGACCACCTCGGGGTCGAGGGCCGTGCCGCCGCCGGCCACGCGGACCACCGCGTCCACGAACTCGCGCACGTCCGCCACCCGGTCCTTGAGCAGGTACCCCACCCCGGTACTGGATCCGGCCAGCAGTTCGGTGGCGTACTGCTCCTCCACGTACTGCGACAGCACCAGCACCCCGATGCCCGGGTACGCGCGCCGCAGCCGTACGGCGGCCCGGACCCCCTCGTCGGTGTGCGTCGGCGGCATCCGCACGTCCGCGACCACCACATCCGGCAGGGCGTCCTCCGCCGCGAGCTCCGCCACCGTCTTGACCAGGGCCTCCGCGTCCCCGACGCCCGCGACGACGTCATGCCCCCGGTCGGTCAGCAGCCGGGTCAGACCCTCCCGCAGCAGCACCGAGTCCTCGGCTATGACCACCCGCACCCTGTCTTCCACGATTCAGCAGCTCCCGTGTCCACACGTTCCGGCGATGTACTCCGACCGGGCCAAGCATTCCAGCCCGGGCGGGCGGACGCGGTGTGTGCGGATCGGCGAGTGGAAGCGGAGGAGGGCCTTCCTGGGAGTGGGGTCAGGCCCCGGGAGCGGGGTCGGCGGGTGCGGGTCAGCGGGTGCGCCAGGGCAGCTCGGCGGTGACGGTGGTGCCGCCCCCGGCGGGGGAGTCCACGACCAGCACCCCGTCGACGGCGTCCAGCCGCTCGGACAGCCCGGCCAGCCCGGTGTCCCCGGTCCCGGTCCCGCCCCCGGCGCTCGCCCCGCCGCGCCCGTCGTCCGTGACCTGGATCAGCAGCCGGTCCCCCGACTTCCACACGTCGACGCCGGCGGTGCGGGCGCGGGAGTGCTTGCCGATGTTCTGGAGGAGTTCGGAGACGGTGAAGTAGGCGATGCCCTCGATGGCGGCCGCAGGCCGTTCCGGGAGGTCGACGGCGACCCTGACGGGGACGGGGCAGCGGGCGGCGACCGCGGAGAGGGCGGCGTCCAGGCCGCGGTCCGTGAGAACCGCCGGGTGGATCCCCCGCGCCAGGTCCCGCAGCTCCCTCAGGGCCAGCTTCACCTCGCCGTGCGCCTCGTCGACCATGCGGGCGGCGGCCTGCGGGTCCTCCTGCAGCTTCTCCTTCGCCAGGCCCAGGTCCATCGCCAGCGCCGCGAGCCGCGCCTGCGCCCCGTCGTGCAGGTCGCGCTCGATGCGCCGCAGGTCGGCGGCCGCGGTGTCCACGACCACCCCCCGGTCCGACTCCAGCTCGGTCACCCGGTGGTCCAGCCGCGAGGGGCCGAGCAGCCCGGCCACGAGCAGCCGGTCGACGGCGGTCAGCGCACGGAACACCCACGGCACGGCCAGCGTCAGGACCAGCCCGGCCAGGAAGGACAGGGTGATCTCGGCCGACGAGTCCAGGTGCAGGGTGTAGTCGCCGTTCTGGAACAGCTGCAGCCCCGGCTGGTCCGTGTACGCAGGGAAGACCCAGAACCAC
The DNA here is from genome assembly GCF_044769385.1 of Streptomyces sp. NPDC090445. Taxonomy (NCBI): domain Bacteria; kingdom Bacillati; phylum Actinomycetota; class Actinomycetes; order Kitasatosporales; family Streptomycetaceae; genus Streptomyces; species Streptomyces sp. NPDC090445. The sequence goes on from NZ_JBIVXV010000004.1 coordinate 10,827, forward strand.
AGCGGGTACAGCAGGAGCGACCAGGCGCACGACCACAGCACCAGCGCCAGGCAGAACGCGAACACCGCCCACGGGAACCAGACCACCGCGTACAGCGCGTGCCGCCAGGCGCTCCCGCTGCCCAGCAGCGCGCCCATGGCGCCGAGCGCCCCGCCCTTGCGCGCCCGGACCGGCCCCGGAGCGGCGACGGAGGCCCCCAGCAGGCCGCGGACCCGGGCCCGCTCGACCCGGCCGAACCCGCGGCACATCAGGAGCACCCCGGCGAGCACCGGCACCCCGAGGAAGGTGACGAGCAGCCCGGCGCCCAGGGACAGGCCCGTGATCGCGAGCGAGAAGTACACCGTGCTCAGCGGCAGCGAGAGCAGCAGGTACCCGAACTCCCGCCAGGTCCGCCCCGAGACCGGGGCCCACAGGACCCGGCCGAGGCCCGTCCCGCGGAACCCCGCGGCACGCGCGGCCCCTGCCGCCCCTGCCGTTCCCGTTGTCCCCCGGGCTGCCGCCCCGTCCGTCGCACCGCCGCCGACCATCTCCCGCCCGCCCTTCCCTCGTCCGGTCACCCCTCAACCCTGGTGCCCGCGGCCCCGCCGGACCATGCGGCACGTAGGCCTGTCCGCAGGGGGGTTAACCCCACCCGCCGCAGGTTCAGCCGCGGGCGCGCCACGGCAGCTCCGCCGTGACCACCGTCCCCTGCCCCGGCGGCGAGTCCACGACGAACACCCCGTCCACGGCGCCCAGCCGCTCCGCGAGCCCGGCCATCCCCGTCCCCCCGGAAGGCACCGCCCCGCCGCGGCCGTCGTCGGACACCCGGATCAGCAGCCGGCTGCCGGACTTCCACACGTCGACGCCGGCGGTGCGGGCGCGGGAGTGCTTGCTGATGTTCTGGAGGAGTTCGGAGACGGTGAAGTAGGCGATGCCCTCGATGGCGGCGGCGGGCCGTTCCGGGAGGTCGACGGCGACCCTGACGGGGACGGTGCAGCGGGCGGCGACGGAGGACAGCGCGGCGTCCAGGCCGCGGTCGGTCAGCACCGCCGGGTGGATCCCGCGCGCCAGGTCCCGCAGCTCCTGCAGCGCCAGCTTCACCTCGCCGTGCGCCTCGTCCACCATCACCGCGGCCGCGTCCGGGTCCTCCTGCAGCTTCTCCTTCGCCAGGCCCAGCCCCATCGCCAGGGCCACCAGCCGGGCCTGCGCCCCGTCGTGCAGGTCGCGCTCGATGCGCCGCAGGTCGGCAGCCGCGGTGTCCACGACCACGCCCCGGTCCGACTCCAGCTGCGCGATCCGCCGCTCCAGCTCGTCCGAGGGCGACAGCAGGCCCCGTACCAGCGCCCGGTCCACGTTCGTCAGCGCCCGCGCCACGTACGGCAGCGCCGGCCACAGCACGAACAGCCCGACCAGCGTTACCGTGAAGGTGAGCACTCCCCACGGCAGCCGTACCAGCTCGTAGAGTGCGCTCCGCCAGGCCACCGGGTCCTTGACCGCGCTGAACAGCCAGGGGAAGAACCCGCCGGCCCGCCCCGGACCCGGCAGCGGCGTCGGCTCCTCCACCCGCACGCCGAGCAGCAGCCGGGCCCGCGCCCGCTCCAGCCGTCCCAGCTGCCGAGACCCGGCCAGACCGAGGACGAGCAGCGGAAGACCGACCACGGTCACGGACAAACCACCCGCAATCGACAGCGCGGCCACGGTGTAGACGAACCCGAGCAGGGCGGCCGGGAGGTTGACCAGCAGATGGGCAACCTCCTTCCAGGCAGCGGCTCCCAGGGGCGCGCGCACGGGAGGAGGGCAGTCGTCATCGGGGGCCCGGGTGTTCATGGTCATGCGGCACAGCCTGCCAATCCCGCCGGGCCGGTGCCATGGGGAGGCCGGGCCACGGTAAACGGGGGATAACCCCACCCCGTGTGAACCAGGCCCTAGACTCCCGTCCGTACCAGATCGTCGACAGTGGCCAAGGAGCGAGGAACGGACGTGCCCGACCCAACGGTATCGACCGTAACCGTGCTCGCGGCGGACTATTTCCGGAGTTATTCGGTCGTCGGCCTGCTGGCCGTGCTCGGTGTGCTCTTCGTGGCCGTCGCCTTCGGCGCGGGCCGCCTGCTGCGCCCGGTCGTCCCGACCCCCGAGAAGCTGCTGACGTACGAGTGCGGTGTCGACCCGGTGGGCGAGGGCTGGGCGCACACCCAGGTCCGCTACTACGTCTATGCGTTCCTCTACGTGATCTTCGCCGTTGACTCGATCTTCCTCTTCCCGTGGGCGACGGTCTTCGCCGCCGCCGGCTACGGCGCCGTCACGCTCGTGGAGATGTTCATCTTCCTGGGCTTCCTGGCTGTCGGCCTGCTCTACGCGTACAAGAAGGGCGTCCTGGAATGGACGTGACACCCGAGCCCCAGCTGCTCCCCGAGCCCCGCCGCCTGGGAGTGCTGTCCCGGCTGGCCCCCGAGCCGATGAAGGTCGTCCTGAACTGGGGCCGCCGCTACAGCCTGTGGGTCTTCAACTTCGGCCTCGCCTGCTGCGCGATCGAGTTCATCGCCGCCTCCATGGCCCGGCACGACTTCATCCGGCTCGGCGTCATCCCCTTCGCGCCCGGCCCCCGCCAGGCCGACCTGATGATCGTCTCCGGCACCGTCACCGACAAGATGGCCCCGGCCGTGAAGCGGCTGTACGAGCAGATGCCGGAGCCCAAGTACGTCATCTCCTTCGGTGCCTGCTCCAACTGCGGGGGCCCGTACTGGGACTCGTACTCCGTGACCAAGGGCGTCGACCAGATCATCCCCGTCGACGTCTACGTGCCCGGCTGCCCGCCCCGGCCGGAGGCGCTGCTCCAGGGCATCCTCAAGCTCCAGGAGAAGATCGCCCGCGAGTCGCTCGCCGAGCGCTACGCGCAGGGGCCGTCGGTCGCCCAGCTCACCAGCGGCCTGGTCACGCCCCCGCCCGCCCCGGGAGCCGGCGCATGAACCTCTACGACTCGCTCCCCGACGCCGCCGCGACCGTCTTCGGACCGGAGGCCGTGGCCGAGGTCGCGTACGACGTCCTCACGGTCGACGTGCCCGTCGGAAGCTGGATCCCCGCCCTGGAGATCGCCCGGGACAAGCTGGGCTGCACCTACTTCGACTGGCTGAGCGCCGTCGACGAGCCCGGCACCGGCTTCCGCGTGTGCGCGCACGTGGTCTCGCTGGAGAACCGCCGCGTACGGCGGCTGCTGCTGCGCACCACCGTCCCGCACACCGCGCCCTCCCTGCCGTCCGCCGTCGCGGTCTACGCCGGGGCGGCCTGGCACGAGCGCGAGACGTTCGAGATGTTCGGGGTCGTCTTCACCGACCACCCCCACCTGGTGCCGCTGCTGCTGCCCGAGAACTTCGAGGGACACCCGCTGCGCAAGGACTTCGTCCTCGCCGCGCGCGTCGCCAAGGCCTGGCCCGGCGCCAAGGAGCCCGGCGAGGGCGCCGACGCCGAAGGCGGCCCCAAGCGGCGGCAGATGCTGCCGCCGGGCGTCCCCGACCCCAACGACTGGGGCCCGCTCAAGGGCCAGCTCCCGCCCGCCCCCGCCCGCCCGGCGCGCACACCGCGCGCCGCGGGCGCGGGCGCGGCCGCCCGGACCCCGCGCGAGGGCGCCCCGGTCCGGCGGACCCGCTCGGTGGCACAGGGCTCGGCGAGCCAGGCCCCAGAAGGCGCCGGAACCGCCGCTCCGGACGCGGCCGCCGAGGCTCCGGCCGCCCGGCCCGTGCGGCGTACGCGGTCGGCTGCGGACGGCTCGGCGAGCCAGGCGGCGCCTGCCGCCGGTGCCGCGGATGCTGCCGCGGCCGAGGCTCCGGCTGCCCGGCCGGTGCGGCGTACGCGGTCGGCTGCGGACGGCTCGGCGAGCCAGGCGGCGCCTGCCGCCGGCGCCGCGGAGGCTGCGGGTGCGGCTGCCGAAGGGGCCGGGGCTCCGGTGCGGCCCGCGCGCCGGATGCGGTCCGCCGCCGACGGGTCCGCCAGTCAGCCTGCCGGGGCTACCGGGACTACCGGGGCCACCGAGGCCACCGAGGCCACCGGGGCCACCGGGGTCACCGGGGTCACCGGGGTCACCGAGGTCACCGGGGCCACCGGGGCCACCGGGGCCGCGGGCGGTGAGCGGAAACCGGCCGCCCGGCGGAGCTCGGACGCCCCGTGGCACGACCCGAAGCCCGCCTTCGGCGAGGACGAGCCGCCGGCCCGCCGCGACCGCACGGCAGCCGGACCCGGCCCGGACGCCACTCCCGAGACCACTCCCGAGACCACTCCCGAGACCACCCCCGACACCGGAGACACCGGAGGCGACGCGTGAACGACGTAATCGACGTCGCCCTGCGGCTGCTCGTCGTCTTCGCCGTCTTCCTCGTGTTCCCGCTCGTCGTCGGGCAGACCGAGCACAAGGTGATGGCGCACATGCAGGGCCGCCTCGGCCCCATGTACGCCGGCGGCTTCCACGGCTGGGCCCAGCTCATCGCCGACGGCGTGAAGTTCGCGCAGAAGGAGGACGTGGTCCCGGCCCGGGCCGACCGCCGCATCTTCCAGCTCGCCCCCGCCGTCGCCCTGCTCCCGTACCTCCTCGTCCTCATCGCCATCCCCATCGGCCCCGGCGAGGGCGCGGTCGGGCAGGTCATCGACGCCGGCCTGTTCTTCGTCCTCGCCGTCATGGGCGTCGGCGTCCTCGGCAGCCTGATGGCCGGCTGGGCCTCCGCCAACAAGTTCTCCCTGCTCGGCGGCCTGCGCACCGCCGCCCAGCTGCTCGCGTACGAGCTGCCCATGCTGCTCGCCGCCGCCTCCGTCGCGATGGCCGCCGGGACCGTGTCCCTGCCCGGCATCGTCGACGCCTTCGAGTGGTGGTGGCTGCCCTGGCAGATCACCGGCGCGCTCGTCTTCTTCACCGCAGGCCTCGCCGAACTCCAGCGGCCGCCCTTCGACATGCCCGTCGCCGACTCCGAGATCATCTTCGGCGCGTACACCGAGTACACGGGCCTCCGCTTCGCCCTGTTCCTGCTCGCCGAGTACGCCGGCATCGTCGTCCTGTGCGCCCTGACCACCGTCCTCTTCCTCGGCGGCTGGCACGGGCCCTTCGGCGGCGGCTGGGGCTGGACCCTGCTCAAGACCGCCGTCCTCGCCTTCGTCGTGATCTGGCTGCGCGTCAGCTACCCGCGGCTGCGCGAGGACCAGCTCCAGAAGCTCGCCTGGACCACACTCATCCCGCTCGCGCTCGCCCAGATCGCGCTCACCGGCATCGTGAAGGTGGCGATCAGCTGATGCCCATCCCCGGATCCGGCCTCGCCAAGGGCCTCGCCGTGACGCTGCGCACGATGACGAAGCGCTCGCACACCGCCCAGTACCCCGACGTGCAGCCCGAACTGCCGCCCCGCACCCGCGGGGTCATCGCCCTGTTCGAGGAGAACTGCACCGTCTGCATGCTGTGCGCCCGCGAGTGCCCCGACTGGTGCATCTACATCGACTCCCACAAGGAGACGGTCCCCGCCGCCGCCCCCGGCGGCCGCGAGCGCAGCCGCAACGTCCTCGACCGCTTCGCGATCGACTTCTCCCTCTGCATGTACTGCGGCATCTGCATTGAGGTGTGCCCCTTCGACGCCCTGTTCTGGTCGCCGGAGTTCGAGTACGCGGAGACCGACATCCTCGAACTGACCCACGAGCGCGACAAGCTGCGCCAGTGGATGTGGACCGTCCCGGCCCCGCCCGCCCTGGACCCGGCGGCCGAGGAGCCCAAGGAGCTCGCCGCCGCCCGCAAGGCCGCGGAGAAGGCCGAAGCCGCGGCCGCCGCGGCAGCCGCGGCCGAGGCCGCAGGCCCCGCCGCTCCTTCCGGCCCCGCCGCGCCCGAGACCGGTGCACCGACCCCTGGGGAGGCAGACGCGTGACCCCCGCAGCCACCACCCTGGCCGCCGCCGCGACGGACGCGGCCGACCGCGGGTTCCTGTCCCCGACCGGCGTCGAGATCGCCTTCCTCCTCGTCGGCCTCGCCACCCTCGGCGCGGCCGTCATCACGGTCACCACCCGCCAGCTCGTCCACGCCGCCCTGTGGCTGGTCGTCGCGCTCGGCGGGATCGCCGTGGAGTACCTGCTGCTCACCGCCGAGTTCATCGCCTGGGTCCAGGTCCTGATCTACCTCGGCTCCGTCGTCGTCCTGCTGCTGTTCGGGCTGATGCTCACCAAGGCGCCCATCGGCCGCTCCCCGGACGCCGACTCCGGCAACCGGTGGGTCGCGCTCGGCGTGGCCGGCGTCGCGGCCGCCGCCCTCGTCTGGGTCGTCGTCGACGCCTTCCGCACCACCTGGATCGACCTCGACGGACCCGTCCAGGGCTCCACCAAGGTCTCCGGCGAAATCCTCTTCCAGCACTGGGTGCTGCCCTTCGAGGCGCTCTCCGTCCTCCTCCTCGCCGCCCTCATCGGCGCCATCGTGCTGTCCCGCAAGGACGCCCCTGCGGCCCCCGCCGGCACCGCCACCCCGGCCCCTGCCGCCACCAGCGACAAGGGGACGAGCTGATGCACCTCGCCTACCCGGCCGTGCTCGCGGCGCTGCTGTTCTGCACCGGCCTGTACGGCGTCCTCGCACGCCGCAACGCCATCCTGGTCCTGATGTCCGTCGAGCTGATGCTCAACGCCGTCAACCTCAACCTGGTGGCCTTCGACGTCTGGCTCCGCGACACCCTGCACGCCGGCCAGGCCCTCACCCTCTTCACCATCGCCATCGCCGCCGCCGAGATCGGCATCGGCCTCGCGATCGTGCTGATGGTCTACCGCAACCGCGGCACCTCGGACGTCGACAGGCTGCGCGACACCGCCGAGGGCCACGAGCCCGTCCCCGCCGACACCCCGCACTCCCGGAGCGAGGCCACCGCGTGAGCACCACGACCCTCGCCGTCCTCGTCCCCCTCCTGCCCTTCCTGGGCGCCGTCGCGGGACTCCTCCTCGGCCGCACCGCCCCCGGCTTCGTCCGGCCGCTCGCCGTCCTCCCGGCCCTGGCCTCGACCGTCCTGGCCGTGCTCGTCGCCGTCCGGCAGGGCGGCGGACAGCCGATCGAGACCGCGACGCAGCTCACCCCGACCGGCTCCGTGCCGATCGACCTGTCGCTGTACCTGGACGGCTTCGCCGTGCTGACCGCCGTCCTGGTCGGCGTCGTCTCCACCTGTGTCCAGCTGTACTCGACGGCGTACCTGCGCGAGGACCCGCGCTACCCCTCGTACGCCGCCCTCGTCTCCCTGTTCACCGCCGCCATGCTGGTCGTCGTCTACACCGGCGACCTGATGGTGCTGCTGGTCGGCTGGGAGATCATGGGCATCTGCTCGTACTTCCTCGTCGGGCACTACTGGGAGACCGAAGCGGCCCGCTCCGCCTCCCTCAAGGCCTTCCTCGTCACCAAGCTCGGCGACGTCCCCTTCCTCATCGGCCTGTTCGCCCTCGCCACCGACGCCGGCTCCTTCCAGATCACCGAGGTCCTGGACGCCGTCGCCGCCGGCAGGCTCGACCACCCGACGCTGACCGCGCTGCTCCTGCTCGCCGGCGTCGCGGGCAAGTCCGCGCAGTTCCCGCTGCACACCTGGCTCCCCGACGCCATGGCCGGCCCCACCCCGGTCTCCGCGCTGATCCACGCCGCGACGATGGTCGCCGCCGGCGTGTACTTCGTCGCCCGGCTGCTGCCCGTCTTCACCGCCTCCGCGGCCGCGCTCGTCGTCATGGCCGCCATGGCCGCCGTCACGATGATCGGCTCGGGCCTCGCCGCCCTGGCCCAGGACGACATCAAACGCGTCCTCGCCTACTCCACCATCGGCCAGCTCGGCTACATGACCGGCGCCCTCGCCGTCGCAGACCGCGGCGCCGCCGTCTTCCACCTCCTGTCCCACGGCGCCTTCAAGGCGCTCCTCTTCCTCGGCGCCGGCGTGATCATCCACGCCGCCGGCACCAACTCCCTGGCCGCCATGGCCCGGATGGACGGCCTCGCCCAGCGCATCCCCGACGCCTTCTGGACCATGACGATCGGCCTGCTCGCGCTCGCCGCGATCCCGCCGTTCGCCGGCTTCTTCTCCAAGGAAGCCGTCCTCGTCGCCGCCGAGCGGGCCGCCGCCGGGCACACCGAGTCCGTACCCGGCGCCGTCGGCTGGCTCGTCCTCGTCGCCGGACTGCTCACCGCACTGCTCACCGCTGCCTACGCCACCCGGCTGTGGCTGATGGCCTTCCGCGGCAAGGGCGCCCCCGCCCCCGACCACGGCAGGGAGCCCCTCGCCATGACGGGCGTGCTGTGGCTGCTGGCGATCCCCTCGGTCGTCTTCGGCCTCGCCGCAGTCCCGCTCGCCGACTGGTTCGACGGCGGGCAGCTCACCCCGACCCCGGCCACCCTGCTGCTGAGCACCGGCGCCGCCGCAGTCGGCGCCGTGCTCACCTACGCCCTGTGGCAGCGCGCCGCCGCCCGGGCCGCCGCCGGCGCCTACCGGGAAGCCGCCGTGCCCGCGGCCGTCGCCGCCGCGGAGTCCGCCGCCGAGACCCCCGAGGTCGCCGAGGTCACCCACGACCACCCCGCCGTCCCGGCCGGCCCCGCCCCCGACCCCGGGCCCGCGCTGCTCGGACCGCTCCACCGGCACGCCGCCGTCGGCTTCCACCTCGACGCCGTGTACGACCGGCTCTTCGTCCGCCCCGTCCGCGCGGCCGCCGGCCTCGTCCGCTTCCTCGACCGCGAGGTCGTGGACACGTACGTCAGCGGCGCGGGCGCCGGCCCCCGGCTGCTCGGCAGCCTCGTCCGCCGCGCCCAGACGGGCAACGTGCAGAGCTACCTGAGCGCCCTGTTCGCCGGAGCCGTGGTGCTGGCGATCGCCACCGCCGTCCTCGCCAACGTCAACGCCGGATCGTGAGCCGTGAGTCAGCCGTGATCGATATCAGCCCGACCGTGATGCAGTTCCTCCTGGTGTTCGCCGTGGCCGCACCGCTCCTCGGCGCCGCCGCGGCCCTCCTCCCGGCCCCGCCCGGACTCAAGGGCCGCAGCCCCGAACAGGCCGTGCTCCGCCACGGCGTGACCGTGACCGGAGCGGTCCTCGCCGCCGCGCTCGCCCTCACCGCGGGCTTCGACCACGGCACCCCCGCCCGCTTCCAGGCGACCACGGACATCAGCTGGATCCCCGCCCTGCACGTCCGGATCCACCTCGGCATCGACGGCATCTCGCTCCCCCTCCTCGCGATGACCGCGCTGCTGTTCTTCCTCTGCGCGCTGTACAGCTACTTCAAGCTCCCCGCAGGCCCCTCCCCGAAGGCCTTCGTCGCGCTGCTCCTCGTCCTGGAGTCCGGCACCCTCGCGACCTTCGCCGTCCTCGACCTGCTGCTGTTCTTCCTCGCCTTCGAGATGGTCCTCATCCCGATGTACTTCCTCATCGCCCGCTGGGGCGGTGCTCAGCGGCAGGCCGCCGCCTGGAAGTTCATCCTGTACACCCTCCTCGGCTCCGTGGTCATGCTGCTCGGCCTGCTGCTGATCGGCCTGAACAGCGGCACCTTCGACATGGTGGCCCTCGCCGCCGACAACGGCCGCGGACTCTCGCACACCACCCAGCTGCTGGCCGCCCTCTCCATCGGCATCGGCCTCGCCGTGAAGACCCCGATGTGGCCGCTGCACAGCTGGCTGCCCGACGCCCACACCGCCGCCCCCACCGTCGGCTCCGTCCTGCTGGCCGGCGTCCTGCTGAAGATGGGCACGTACGGGTTCGTACGGATCCTGCTGCCCGCCACCCCCGACGGCATGGCCGCCCTCGCCCCGTACCTGGGCGCGTTCGCGGCCGTCGGCATCGTCTACGGATCCCTCGCCTGCCTGTGGCTCGCCCGCAAGGGCAACAAGGGCGACCTCAAGCGGCTCATCGCCTACTCCTCCGTCGGCCACATGGGCTTCGTCCTCCTCGGCATCGCCTCCATGACGCCCACCGGGGTCAACGGCGCCCTGTTCGCCAACATCGCGCACGGCCTGATCACCGGCCTGCTCTTCTTCCTCGTCGGCGCCCTCAAGGACCGCTACGGCACCGCCGACCTCGACACCCTCGCCGGAGCCACCGGTGCCGCCCTCTACGGCCGCGCCCCCCGCCTCGGCGGGCTGCTCGCCTTCGCCGCCGTCGCCTCCCTCGGCCTGCCCGGCCTGGCCGGGTTCTGGGGCGAGATGCTGGCCCTCTTCGGCGCCTTCGACCCGGCCGAGGGGCTGTCCCGGCCCGCCTTCCTCACCTGGATGGCCCTCGGCGCCTTCGGCACCCTGCTCACCGCCGCCTACCTGCTGATCGTCGTACGGCGCGTGTGCATGGGCGACCCCGCGCAGCAGCCGCGGACCGGGGCCGGCGCCGTGCCCGCCGTCGCGGACGTCCAGGGGTACGAGTTCGCCGCCTGGACCCCGCTCGTCGCCCTCACCGTCCTCGCCGGGCTGTGGCCCGCGGTCCTCCTCGGCCTCACCGATCCGGCCGTCCAGAAGCTCCTCGCGGGAGGCAACGCATGACGGCCCTGAACACAGCCGCGGCCATGGCCCCGGCCACGGTCCCGTCCACGGCCATGGCCCCGTCCACGGCCACCGCCGCCGATGCCGCGGTCGGCGCCGCCGACGCCTCGGCCACCGCCGCCGACGCCGTGGTCACCGCCGCCGACGGCTCCGCGGCGAGCCTGGTCCAGAGCGTCGACTGGCTCGCGATCATGCCGGTGGTCATCCCCGCCGCCGTCGCCCTGGTCGTGCTCGTCGCCGACCTCTTCCTCGCCGAGCGCCGCAAGCCGCTGCTCGGCTGGGCCTCCGTGGCCGGCCTCGCCGCCGCCACCGCCTCCCTGCTGCCGCTGCGCGCCGGCGACCGGGCCACGTTCTGCCTCACCGGCGACCCGGCAGCCTGCAGCTACACCGCCGACCACTTCACCCTGGTCATCCAGTTCCTGGTGCTGGCCGGCGCCCTCGTCACCGCCCTGCTCTCGGTCACCGCCGTCCGCGACGCGCGCATGCCGGCCGGCGAGTACTGGTTCCTGCTCCTGTCCTCCGCCGCCGGCGCGGCCCTGCTGCCCGCCTCCCGCGACCTCGCCACGCTGATCGTCGCCCTGGAGGTCGCCTCCCTGCCCGCCTTCGCCCTCGTCGGCATGCGCCGCGGCGACCGGCTCTCCTCCGAGGCCGCCCTCAAGTTCTTCCTGTCCTCGGTCACGGCCACCGCCGTCTCCCTCTTCGGCATCAGCCTCGTCTACGCCGCCACCGGCTCCCTGCACCTGGTCCAGGTCGCCGACCGGCTGGAGGACGTCCCCGGGCAGCTCGACACCCTCGCCATGGCCGGTGTCGCGCTCACCCTCGTCGGCTTCGCCTTCAAGACCGCGGCCGTGCCCTTCCACTTCTGGGTGCCGGACACCTACGTCGGCGCGCCGCTGCCCGTCGCCGGCTACCTGTCCGTGATCGGCAAAGCCGTCGGCTTCACCGGCCTCATCCTCGTCACCGTCATCGCCTTCCCGGCGTACTCCGACGTCTGGGGCCCCGCCCTCGCCGTCCTCGCCGCGCTCACCATGACCCTCGGCAACGCCGCCGCGCTGCGCCAGTCCGCCGACCGGCCCGGCGGCGCCGTACGGCTGCTCGCCTGGTCCTCCGTCGGCCAGGCCGGCTACCTGCTCGTCCCCATCGCCGCCGCCGCGTACTCCGGCCGCGACCAGATCGGCTCCACCGTCGCCTACGCCCTCATGTACGGCGCCGTGAACCTCGGCGCCTTCGCCGTCGCCGCCCTCGTCGGCCGCACGAAGCCGCTGCAGCGGATCAGGGACTACCGCGGCCTGTACGCCGAGCGGCCCGCCGCCGCCCTCGCCCTGGCCTTCTTCCTGCTCTGCCTGGCCGGCCTGCCACCCGGCATCATCGGCCTGTTCGCCAAGGTCGCCGTCTTCGGCTCCGCCGTGGACGCCGGCCTGGGCTGGCTGGCCGTGGTCATGGCCGTCAACGTCGTCATCGCCCTGTACTACTACCTGCGCTGGACCGCGGTGCTCTTCCGCGCCCCGGAGCCGCTCCCGGCCGCCGGGGCGACGGACGCGGGTGCCGCCGCCGGGGCGGGCGCCGGGCCGGCCGCCCCGGACGCCGCCGCGGGGGGCCCTGCCGGGACGCCGTGGCCCGTCGTCGTCGCGATCGCCGTCACGGCCGCCGTCTCGGTGGTGCTGTCGGGCGACCCGCAGCTGGTGCTGCGCTTCGCGGCGGGCGGCCTCTTCCCGCTGTAGCCGCGGCCCCGCTCACCCGCTCACCCGTTCACCCGGACGGAGCAGCGCCCGCCCGAGCCGTGCCGCCCCGCCCGCCGGGGCGGCCGCGGCACCGGCGCGGCGGCCCCGGCGGTCCCGGCGGCCCCGGCGGCCGGGAACCAGACGCCCTCACCTCGCGTTGACCAGGAAGGAAGGGTCCACTGGACCGTGGGCCCCCGCGAGGACCCCTGCCGCACGATTTGGAGGGCGTACCGTGCACCGCCGGCACAACGGGCTGAAGACCGCCGTACTCCTCGGCGGGCTGTCCGCACTCATCATCTTCATCGGGAGCCTCTTCGGGCGGGGCGGCCTGATCATTGCCGTCGTCGTCGCCCTCGCCACCAACGCGTACGCGTACTGGAACAGCGACAAGCTGGCTCTACGCGCGATGCGCGCCCGCCCCGTGAGCGAATTCGAGGCCCCCGCGCTCTACCGCATGGTGCGCGAGCTCTCCACGTCCGCGCGCCAGCCCATGCCCCGGCTCTACATCTCGCCCACCGACGCGCCGAACGCCTTCGCCACCGGCCGCAACCCGCGCAACGCCGCGGTCTGCTGCACCGAGGGGATCCTGCGCATCCTCGACGAGCGCGAGCTGCGCGGGGTCATCGGCCACGAACTGAGCCACGTCTACAACCGCGACATCCTGATCTCGTCCGTCGCCGGAGCACTTGCCTCCGTGATCATGTTCCTGGTGAACTTCGCCTGGCTCATACCGATCGGCCGCTCCGACGACGACGAGGGACCCGGCATCCTCGGCTTCCTGCTGGTCATGATCCTGGGCCCGCTGGCCGCGTCCGTGATCCAGCTGGCCATCAGCCGGTCCCGCGAGTACGAGGCCGACGCCTCCGGCGCCCAGCTCACCGGAGACCCGCTCGCCCTGGCCGACGCCCTGCGCAAGCTGGACGCCGGCGTCAAGCAGCGCCCCCTGCCCCCCGAGCCCAGACTGGAGACCGCGAGCCACATGATGATCGCCAATCCGTTCCGCCCCGGCGCAGGTCTTTCTAAGATGTTCTCCACCCACCCTCCGATGGCCGAGCGCATCGCCCGGCTCGAACAGATGGCAGGCCGCAGTCAGTGAAGACCATCCTCAACATCATTTGGCTCCTGCTCAGCGGCATCTGGCTGTTCCTCGGCTACTGCCTCGCAGGCGTGCTGCTGTGCATCACCATCATCGGCATCCCGTTCGGCATAGCGGCGTTCCGCATCGCGGTCTACGCCCTGTGGCCCTTCGGGTACACCACGGTCGAGCGCCACGACGCGGGCGCCGGATCCTGCATCGGCAACGTGCTGTGGCTCGTCCTGGCGGGCTGGTGGCTGGCCCTGGGCCACATCGCGACCGGCATCGCGCTGTGCATCACGATCATCGGCATCCCGTTCGGCATCGCCAACTTCAAGATGGTCCCGCTCTCCCTGCTCCCGCTGGGCCGCGAGATCGTCCCCACCGACGCCCCGTTCGCGTCCCGGTAAGCCGGTCGGCGGCACCACCCCAACCCACGGGCAGGAAGAACCAGTGTCGGCTGCGATCACGGGCACGACCCTGTCGGTCATCGTGCCGATGTACAACGAGGAAGAAGCCCTCCCCGCCCTGGTGGCCCGCCTCCGTCCGGTACTGGACGGCACGGGCGCCGCGTACGAGGTGGTGGCCGTCGACGACGGCAGCACCGACCGGACCGCCGAACTCCTGGAGAAGTTCCGCACCGACTGGCCGGAGCTGCGGATCGTCCGGCTGCGCGGCAACTCCGGCCACCAGGCCGCCCTGCGCGCCGGCCTGCACCGCTCCGTCGGCGCGTACGTCGCCAGCATCGACGCCGACCTCCAGGACCCGCCGGAGAAGATCCCGGAGATGCTGGACCTGGCCCGCTCCCGGCAGCTCGACATCGTCTACGGCGTCCGCTCCGACCGCAGCACCGACACCGGCTTCAAACGCCACACCGCCGGCGCCTACTACTGGCTGATGCGCCGCCTCGTCGGCAAACAGGTGCCCGCACAGGCCGGGGACTTCCGGCTGCTCAGCCGCGAGGCCGTGGAAGCCCTCAAGGCGCTGCCCGACCAGCAGCAGGTCTACCGCCTGCTCGTGCCCTGGCTCGGCTTCCCCAGCGGCCAGGTCACCTACCGGCGGGGCGAACGGGTCGCCGGCGAGACCAAGTACCCGCTGAGCAAGATGATCCGGCTCGCCGTCGACGGCATCACGAACTTCTCCGCGGCCCCGCTGCGGCTGGCGACCTGGCTCGGCGTGGTCAGCTTCCTCGCCTGCCTCGTGATGATCGCCGTCTCGGTCGGGGTCTTCCTGGCCGGGCAGACGGTGCCCGGCTGGACCTCGCTGTTCGTCGCCATGCTCTTCCTCGGCGGCATCCAGCTGATCTGCGTGGGCCTGCTCGGCGAGTACATCGGCCGCATCTACACCGCGGTCCAGCGCCGCCCCACGTACTTCGTCGGCTACGACTCGGCGCGCGACGACACCCCGAAGCCCCCGGGCCCGAACGGCCCCTGACGCGCGCCGCCGCCACCCTCACGACCGGTCAGCCGACGCCCTCACGGCCGGCCACCGCGGCCCGGCCGCGGCCGGCCTCCCACCCGTGCAGGGCCGTCAGACAGGCGTGGTCGAGGTGGCGCAGCCCGCTCAGGTCCAGCCGCACCGGCTGCCCGGCCGGCAGCGCGTCCAGTGCGTCGAGCAGCTTCGGCAGCCGCAGGAAGCTGGCGTTCCCCAGGACCCGTACGCACAGCTCACCGCCCTCCTCCGCGACCTGCTCGACCTGCACGTGGGAGGTCTCCCAGGCCGCCTTGGCGATGGCGATGCCCAGGCCGACCAGCACCCCCTCGAAGAGGTTCGTGGCCACGATCGCGGCCGCCGTCGCCACCAGCACCACCGCCTCGCCCCGGTGCGTCCGCCACAGCGCCGCCACCGCCCGGCCCGGCAGCAGCTTCCAGCCCGCGTGCAGCAGCACCCCGGCCAGCGCCGCCAGCGGCACCACCGCCAGCAGCTGCGGCAGCGCCACCGCGAACAGCAGCAGCCAGGCGCCGTGCATCACCCGGGCCGCCCGGGTACGCGCCCCCGCCTCCACATTGGCGGCACTGCGGACGATCACCGCGGTCATCGGCAGCGACCCCAGCAGCCCGCACACCGTGTTGCCGACACCCTGCGCGACGAGCTCCCGGTCGTAGTGGGTCCGCGGCCCGTCGTGCATCCGGTCCACGGCGGCCGCGCTGAACAGCGTCTCCGCGGACGCGATCAGCGCCAGGGCGATCACCGTCCCGCAGGCCCCCGCCGACGCCAGCACCCCGAACGCACCCCAGCCGGGCGGCGCCACGGCCTCCACGACCCCCTCCACCCGCACCTTCTCCACCGGCAGCCCCAGCCCCAGGCACACCGCGGTCGCCGCCACCACCCCGACGAGCGCGCCCGGCACCAGCCGCAGCCGCGCCGGCATCCGCCGCCAGCCCACGATCACCGCGATGGTCCCGGCCCCCAGCGCCACCGCCGTCCAGTCGGCCTGCCCGGCCAGCCCCGGCACCGCCCCCAGCTTCTCCAGCGTCCCCCCGGGCGCCCGCACCCCGCCCACCGCGTACAGCTGCCCGGCGATCAGCACGAGCCCGATCCCGGCCAGCATCCCCTGCACGACGGCGACGGAGATCGCCCGGAACCACCGCCCGAGCCGCAGCACCCCCATCCCGACCTGCAGCATCCCGGCGACCAGCACCAGCACCCCGAGCGCGGCCAGGCCGTGCGTGGTCACCGCCTCGTACACGAGCACGGTCAGGCCGGCGGCCGGCCCGCTCACCTGGAGCGCACTGCCGCGGAACCAGCCGGTGACCAGCCCGCCGACCACACCGGTGACGATCCCCCACTCGGCCGGCACCCCGGAGGCGACCGCCACCCCCACGCACAGCGGCAAGGCGACCAGCGCGACGACGACGGAAGCCCCGAAGTCCTCGCGGAACGTGCCGGCCCACGGCATACGAGCCCCCCCTGACGCGGTGTCGGACGAGTACCCCCAGCGTGCTGGGCGCACCCCCCGCAGCCCAAGCCCCCACCGGAAGCCCCCGAGGCGCACAAGCCGCACACGCGGGGCACACGTCCCCCACGCTCCCCACGCCGCGCAGCGCGCGCCGCCTGCGCCCCCGCCGCCGACGGCGAAGGTCACACGGTCTGGAGGAACGCGGACACGTCGTCGGCGAGAAGGCGCATGCCCTCGCCCGCCTCGTGCGCCGTCGTGGCCTCGAAATGCCAGTTCGCGTCGGGGGCCGCGGCGTGCAGGCTCCAGGTGAGCCGCACGTGGCCGCCCGAGACGCGCCGGGCAGAGAGGGTCAGATCGCCGTTCACCGATTGCCGGGTGTGAGCTCCCTCCCACCCCCGGAAGTCCTCGGCCAGTCCGACGGGGAAGGAGTCGAGCCCGTCCCCGTCGAAGGTGCGCACGCGCACCTCAACGTCCGCCCGCTTGCCACGGGCGCGCACGAGGAAGTCGAGCACCGGATCGTTCGCGAACTCCGGTTACGGCCGCACGGCTTCGGCGAACCTCAGCCGAACCTCCCCCTCGGTCGCGCCCCCCAGCTCCACCGCGGCACCGGCCGCCCCGCCCCCCTCGATCACCCGCCCAGCCTGATCGCCGCGCAAAGAGTGCCCCGCCACCGGGCGCCCCGCCAACGGGCCGCACCGGCAGCCCTGTTCACGGTGCCGGAAACGGGCCCGCGGGCCCACCCGTCAAGACGGATGGGCCCGCGTCGGGGTGCGGCGAGGCCGAGCCGGCCGGCCTCGTCCGCGCAGATCCTGAGCCGTGATCAGCGGTAGTTCACGAACTGGATCGCGAAGTCCAGGTCCTTGCCCTTCAGCAGCGCCTGGACGGCCTGGAGGTCGTCGCGGCTCTTGGAGCTGACGCGCAGCTCGTCACCCTGGACCTGCGCCTTGACGCCCTTCGGGCCCTCGTCGCGGATCATCTTCGCCACCTTCTTGGCGTTCTCCTGGGAGATGCCCTCCTCGATCGAGGCGAAGATCTTGTACTCCTTGCCGGACAGCTGCGGCTCGCCGGCGTCCAGCGCCTTGAGCGAGATCCCGCGCTTGACCAGCTTGGTCTCGAACACGTCCAGGACGGCCTTGACCCGGTCCTCCGAGTTCGCCTCCATCAGGATCTTCTCGCCGGACCAGGAGATGGAGGCGCCGGTGCCCTTGAAGTCGTAGCGCTGCGAGAGTTCCTTGGCGGCCTGGTTGAGGGCGTTGTCGACCTCCTGCCGCTCGACCTTCGAGACGATGTCGAAACTGGAGTCGGCCATGTGCTGTGGCTCCTTGATGTCGGCTGTGGATGCCCCGGTGGGGCCGCGGCCGGCCCTACCCGGCCCGCTCGGCAAAGCCTAGCCACCGCACCCGCCGTCAGCGCTGATCAATCCGGTGGCGAAGCACCCCCGAGCATCGGGTATTGTTTACGTCGTTGCCAGGGAGAACCGCCGCAAAGCGGTCTCGAAGGCGATATCCCATGGCGGTGTGCCCGAGTGGCCAATGGGAGCGGACTGTAAATCCGTCGGCTTAGCCTACCCAGGTTCGAATCCTGGCGCCGCCACATGGAAAGAACGGCCCCTGATCTGCGGAAACGCGATCAGGGGCCGTTCTGTGTGGCATGACGCCTGCGACCTGCGGCTGCGGCTGCGGCCGGAGCGGGCCCCCGCTGCCCCGCGAGCGTGCCCGCGCGCTGCGCGACGAGCTGCGCTCCACTCCCGGGCCGAGCCACGTCGAGACGGCCGCGTGGCGAAGATCATAAAGCTCCGGTTGCCGACCGTGAGGCGCTGTAGCAACGTGGGGAGCGAAGGACTCGGGGCTGCCTTTCGACCGGTTTCGCCGTTGGTGGGAAGGGTGAAGGCGCGGCAGGGATTCCCGCCTGTTCACGGTCGCCTCACCCCCATGTTTTGCGCTGTGTGAGCGGCGTCTGTCGCCCCAGGGTCCAGGCGGCCCCCTGAACTCGTCACACGTCAATGAGCAGGTGGTCACATGTCCACGAGCGTGTCCCGCATGTCCCGCATGTTCCGCAGGTCCAACTCCCTCGTGGCTGTGGCCGCGCTGGCAATCGGCAGCCTCATGGTCGCCGGTCCGGCCCGGTCAGCGCCCGCTGTCGAGATGGGGACCGTGAGCTACACCGGCAAAGTGAGTTGCGAGTTCCGGTACCCGACCCCCGCCAAGTCCGTCCCCGTCAAGGTGAAATTGTCCAGTGGCGGAGGCAGGACTGCGGAGGACGTTGTCGACAACGACGGCCTGCGCACCGCGGACTACGGCCCTGTCGACCTGAACGCTCCGTTGGACTCCAAGTTCCAGCTCAGGGTCACCGTCACGTGCAAGGCCCCCGGTAAGGCCGCCACCACGTTCAACAGGCAGTTCGGGCAGAACGACCTCACCGATGAGCAGCCGGTCACCCTCGACATCAAGTAGGCGACAGCGCACAACGCGGCCCCTGATCTGCGGAAACGTAGATCAGGGGCTGTTCTGCGCGGTGTTCGGTCTGCGAGGAGCTGTACGGGCAGGAGTCCGGCGGGCGGTCCGGCGGCCGGGTTGGCGCCGGGTTCCGGCCGGCCGTTACCGGTCGGCCGGCTCAGTTGCCCGCCACGTCCTTGACGGCCACCGTCACCGGGACCGGGCCCGCGACCAGTTCCAGGGTCAGGCCCGCCGTCGCCGGCGTTTCGAGGAGCTCCGCCAGCACCGCCGCCACGTCGTCGCGGGGCACCGCGCCGCCGCCCGCGTGCGCCTCCAGGCGCACCAGCCCCGTCCCGGGGTCGTCGACCAGCGACCCCGGGCGCAGGACGGTCCACTCCAGGCCGAGGCGGGTGCGGACGTGGTCGTCCGCCTCGCCCTTCGCCCGCAGGTAGGCGTCGAACACGTCGTCGCCCTCGTGCTGGGCGTTCGCGCCCATCGAAGACACGATCAGGAAGCGCCGCACCCCCGCCCGTTCGGCCGCATCGGCGAACAGCACCGCCGCGCCCCGGTCCACCGTGTCCTTGCGGGCGATGCCGCTGCCCGGGCCCGCGCCCGCCGCGAACACCGCGGCTTCCGCGCCCTGCAGGATGCCGGCCACGTGCTCGACCGTCGCCGACTCCAGGTCGCAGAGCACCGGTTCGGCGCCCGCCTCCCGGAGGTCGTCGCCCTGCGTCCGGTCGCGGACGATGCCCGCGACCTCGTACCCGCGCACTGCGAGCAACCGCTCCAGCCGCAGTGCGATCTGACCGTGTCCACCCGCGATGACGATGCGCATGAGCCGACCGTACGACGACCCGGGCCCGCCCGCCCGCGCATACCGCCGGACGCTCAGGGGCCCGGCTCCATACGGCCCTGCCGGGGCAGGTCCAGGGCCACCGCGACCGCCGAGTCGCAGTACTCCCGCACGGCGCTCGTCCGGGCGACCACCCGCCCCCGGTGGATGACGATCCGGCTGTACGCGAGGGACAGCACCCCCGCGATCCGGTCCCCGCGCACCGCGAGCAGCTCCGCCGGGAACCCGGCCTCCACCCGCACCTCCGGCAGGCCCATCGTCTCCCGGGCGGCGGCGCTCACCGCGTCGTACGCCTCCGCCGGCCGCAGCCCGCCCTGGGAGGCCAGCAGGTACGCGGCCTCCAGCGGGTCGCCCCGCCCGACCGGGTTCCCGGCGTCG
Organism: Streptomyces sp. NPDC090445; assembly: GCF_044769385.1. Lineage (NCBI taxonomy): Bacteria > Bacillati > Actinomycetota > Actinomycetes > Kitasatosporales > Streptomycetaceae > Streptomyces > Streptomyces sp. NPDC090445. The sequence goes on from NZ_JBIVXV010000004.1 coordinate 30,653, forward strand.
CGCAGGGCCCCGCTGCCGGCCGCGACCCGGACCCCGGCGGCCCGCAGCAGCCGTACGGGCGCGGTGCGCAGGCCCCGCCGCTCCAGGGCCGCACAGTCGCCCTGGGGCAGGCAGGTCACCCGTACGCCGGCCGCGGCCAGCCGGTCGGCGGCCCGGTGGGCCACCTCCAGCGGGAGCCGGGACAGGCCGCCGCAGGGGCCGATCGTCACGCCCGGCCGCATCCCGTCGGCCAGCTCGGCGAGCCGGGCCAGCCGGCCGGGGTCGTCACCGTCCGTGTGCAGGTCCACGGGGCAGCCGTGCTCGGCGGCGAGCTCCAGCACGGCTTCCACGAAGCCGGCCGGGTCCGGGTCGAGGTCCGGGCAGCCGCCGATGACCGAGGCGCCCATCCGGACCGCGTCCCGCAGCATGGCGAGCCCGTCCGCGCCCGCGGTCCCGGTCAGCAGCCGGGGCGCGGCCACCGCGGTCAGGTCGGCGAGCCCGCGCAGCGAGCGGCGGGCCGCGAGGACGGCCTCCAGCGCCCCGAGGCCGTACTCGCCGCCGATCCGGACGTGCGAGCGCAGGGCCGTCGCGCCGTGGCCCAGCTGGAGCAGGGCGGCTTCGGTGGCCCGGCGCTGCACCTGGTCCGGCACGTACGAGAGCGGCTCCTCGGCATCGGCGGTCAGGGCGGTGTCCCCGTGGGCGTGCGGCTCGGCGGGGGCGGGCAGCAGCAGGAAGCCGGACAGGTCCACCCGGGCCGACGCCGCGGAGGGCAGGCTGCCGGCGGCGCCGACGGCCTGGATCCGGCCGCCGCCGAGGCGGACGTCGACCGTGCGGCCGTCCGTGAGGCGGGCCCCGGCGAGCAGCAGCGCCGCGGACTCGGCGGCGGCCGCGTGGGCGCCCGGGCCCGGGCCCTCGCCGCGGCCGCTGCGGGAGGACCCCGGGCCGCCCTCGCCGCGGCCGCTGCGCGGGGACGGGGGCGGCTGCTGCGGCTGGCTGTCGGACATCGCGCTCCTGCGGTGGTGCGGTGGTGCGGTGGCTCGGGCGGGGGTCTCGGGCCGGAGCGGCCGGGAGCCGGGGGCGGGGCCCCGCGTGGCGCGGCCTGCGGCGCCTGCGGCCCAAGATCACGCAGCGTGCACCGAGCGTAGGGCGCGAGGCCCCCGCCTTCACGCAGGCACGCAGGCCGCATTGGTCGTACCGCCGGGCCGTCCCGCCGCTGCCGCGCTGCCGTCCCGCCACCGCCGCGCCACCGCCGGGCCCCCGCCGCCGCGCTACCGCCGCGACGCCGTCCCGCCATCGCGGGGCCGGCTGCCGTACACCGAGCCCGGGGGCCGCGTACGGGCCCGCACACCGGGCTCCCCGCCCGCCCGTCCAGCCCTCCGGATGGGGGTCCCGGGGCGGCCCCGGCAATGGATTTGGGCGTTCGGCTGGCAACCGTGTAATGTCTTCCTCGCTCGCCCCAATAGCTCAGTCGGTAGAGCGTCTCCATGGTAAGGAGAAGGTCTGCGGTTCGATTCCGCATTGGGGCTCTGGTGAGAGAGGCCCCCCACCCTCGGGTGGGGAGCCGATCACATCAAAGCGGCGTAGCTCAGTCGGTAGAGCAAGCGGCTCATAATCGCTGTGTCACCGGTTCAAGTCCGGTCGCCGCTACCCACAGTAGCCGATTGCGGGGTCGGTCTCCCGATCGGCTACTCTTTTATGCGTTCGATCCGTCCATTAGTCCGTCAAGGAGCACTCACGTGGCTGCCACCGACGTCCGCCCGAAGATCACGCTGGCCTGCGTGGAGTGCAAGGAGCGGAACTACATCACCAAGAAGAACCGGCGTAACAACCCGGACCGTCTTGAGATGAAGAAGCACTGCCCGCGCTGCAACTCGCACACCGCGCACCGCGAGACCCGCTGACACCGGCGCAGTCTCGAATCCAGGCAACGCCATGAGGTCGTCCCCTTAAATGGGGGCGGCCTCGTGTCGTTTCCGCGACATCGAGTCCCTGTCCGTGTCCGTCACTTTCCACAGGAGGTAGGGAGCCATGGCGCTCGACCAGTCCTTCGTCGGGCGGAGCTACCCGCCCACCGATCCGTACGAGGTCGGCCGCGAGAAGATCCGCGAGTTCGCGGTCGCGGTCGGGGACGAGAACCCCGTCTACACCGATGCCGAAGCCGCCAAGGCCGCCGGCTACCAGGACGTGATCGCCCCGCCGACCTTCGTCTTCGCCATCACCTTCGCGGCCGCGGGCCAGGTCGTCGCCGACCCGCAGCTCGGACTGGACTACAGCCGCGTCGTCCACGGCGATCAGAAGTTCGCCTACCACCGCCCCGTGCGGGCCGGTGACCGGCTCTCGGTGACCTCCACCATCGAGGCCGTGAAGACCATGGCGGGCAACGACATCATCGACATCCGCGGCGAGGTCCACGACGAGGCCGGCGAGCACGTGGTGACCGCGTGGACGAAGCTCGTCTCCCGCGCCCCCGAGGAGGCCTGAGATGACCGCGAAGATCAAGTACGACGAGGTCGAGGTCGGCACCGAACTCCCGGCGGCGTCCTTCCCCGTGACCCGCGCCACGCTCGTCCGGTACGCGGGCGCCTCCGGCGACTTCAACCCGATCCACTGGAACGAGAAGTTCGCCAGGGAGGTCGGCCTCCCGGACGTGATCGCCCACGGCATGTTCACCATGGCCGAGGCCATCCGCGTCGTCACCGACTGGACCGGCGATCCGGGCGCGGTCGTCGAGTACGGTGTCCGCTTCACCAAGCCGGTCGTGGTCCCGAACGACGACACCGGCGCCCTGATCGAGGTCAGCGGCAAGGTCGCCGCCAAGCTCGACGACAACAAGGTCCGGGTGGACCTGACCGCGATGAGCGCCGGCCAGAAGGTGCTGGGCATGTCGCGGGCCGTGGTCCGGCTGGCCTGACGCAGCCGACAGGCCCGACGCGGCCGGCCGGCCTCACGCAGCCGACAGGCCCGACAGGCCCGACGCGGCCGGCCGGCCTCACGCAGCCGACAGGCCCGACAGGCCCGACAGGCCCGACCTGTCCGGCCGGTCGGCCGGCGCAGACCGGGGAGGGGCGTCCGCAGCACCGTCGCGGGCGCCCCTTTCCCACCCCTTGCCAAGTTAGTGATCGGACACTAACTTTGTTTTCATGGTGAGGATGAGCGCAGAGGAGCGGCGCGAGAGCGTCATCCGCGCGGCGATGCACGAATTCGCCCGCGGCGGATACCACGGCACCTCCACCGAGGCGATAGCCAAGCGCGTCGGTGTCTCGCAGCCGTACCTCTTCCGGCTCTTCCCCAACAAGCAGGCGATCTTCGTCGCCGCGGCCACCCGCTGCCTGGAGGACACCCGCCAGGTCTTCGACCGGGCCACCGAAGGGCTCCACGGAGCCGAGGCGCTGGCCGCCATGGCCGGGGCCTACACCCGGCTGATCGCCGAGGACCCCGACAAGCTCCAGCTCCAGATGCAGATGTACGTCGCCGTGGCCGCCGCCGAGCGGGCCGGGGACCGGGAGTTCGGCGAACTGGTCCGGGCCGGCTGGCTCCGGCTCTGGGACACCGTCCACCTGCCGCTCGGCGGGGACGTCGACGAGACCACCGGCTTCATGGCGTACGGGATGCTGATCAACGCCCTGGCCGCCATGGGGTTCCCGCCGGAGCACCGGGTCTGGGCGGGGCTGGACCCCAAAAACAAGAAGGCCAAAGCCGAGGCCGAAGCCGAGACCAAAGCCGAGACCAAAGCCGAAGCCGAGGCCGAAGTCGAAACCGGGGCCGGGGAGAGCGCCTGAGGGCCTGCCCGCCCGGGCCGGCCCGCCCGCCTCGTCCCGTGCCTCCGTCTGGCTTCGGAAGTTAGTCATCAATCACTAGCTTGATCGCCCGCTCCACTCCTGTCCGTGCACGACCCGTACGAAGGAGCCCGCCATGCCCGACATGCCCTGGACCACCCCCACCGCCCCCGCCCCCGCCCCCGCCCCCGACGCCGAGGTCTACGTCATGGCCTCCCGCTTCGAGACGAAGACCCTGCTCGGGGCCCTCCGCTTCGCCCTCAAGTCGCCCGCGATCGTCTTCCAGATCCGCAAGGCCCCGGGCGCCCACGGCGCCGCCCTGCGGGGCCGGGTCGGCTCCCGGACCTTCCTCACCCTCTCCGCCTGGGAGAGCCGCGACGCCCTCTACCGGTTCGCCCGCAGCGAGCCGCACCGCTCCAATTCCCGTGCCGCCGCCGCGTTCATGAAGGAATCGGCCTTCACCTTCTGGACCGCCCCGGCCTCCGACCTCCCCATCACCTGGGAGGAAGCCGAGCGCCGGCTCGCCGCCGAGCAGGCCCGGTACTGACCGCCGGGACGTACGGTCCGTGGCCCCGCAGGGAACCCGCGGCCGCGGACCGTACTCTTGTCCACGTGCAGGAACTCCACGATGCCCCCCTCGCCCCGCTGACCACGTTCCGCCTCGGCGGGCCCGCCACCCGGCTGGTCACCGCGACCACCGACGCCGAGGTGGTCGAGGCCGTCCGCGCCGCGGACGGGAGCGGCACTCCGCTGCTCGTCATCGGCGGCGGCAGCAACCTGGTCATCGGCGACCGCGGCTTCGACGGCACCGCCCTGCGCATCGCCACCACCGGCTTCCACCTCGACGGCACCACCCTGGAGCTCGCCGCCGGCGAGAACTGGTCCGACGCCGTCGCCCGCACCGTCGAGGCGGGTCTCGCCGGCATCGAATGCCTCGCCGGAATCCCCGGCTCCGCCGGCGCGACCCCGATCCAGAACGTCGGCGCGTACGGCCAGGAGGTCTGCGACACCATCACGGAGGTCGTCGCCTACGACCGCACCCTCCGCGAAACCGTCACCCTGACCGCCGCCGAGTGCGCCTTCTCGTACCGCGACAGCCTCTTCAAGCACCAGCCCGAGCGGTACGTCGTCCTGCGCGTCCGCTTCGCCCTGGAGGACGCCGGCGGCCTCTCCGCGCCGATCAAGTACCCGGAGACCGCCCGCGCCCTCGGCGTCGAGGCCGGCGACCGCGTCCCGGCCGCCCGCGCCCGCGAGACCGTCCTGCGCCTGCGCGCCGGCAAGGGCATGGTCCTCGACCCCGCCGACCACGACACCTGGTCCGCCGGCTCCTTCTTCCACAACCCGATCCTGACCGCCGAGGCGTACGCCGCCTTCCTCGCCCGCGTCCAGGACCGCCTCGGCCCCGACACCGCCCCGCCCGCCTACCCGGCCGGCGAGGGCCGTACGAAGACCAGCGCCGCCTGGCTCATCGACAAGGCCGGCTTCACCAAGGGCTACGGCACCGGCCCCGCCCGGATCTCCACCAAGCACACCCTCGCCCTCACCAACCGCGGCGAGGCCACCACCGAGGACCTGCTCGTCCTGGCCCGCGAGGTCGTCGCCGGAGTCCACGCGGCCTTCGGCGTCACCCTGGTCAACGAGCCGGTGACGGTCGGCGTCAGCCTCTGAGGAGCCCCGGCCGGCATGCTCTGTCCACTGCACGGGGCCGGTACGGACCCCACCCGCCTGGTGGGGCGCACGATCAGCCGCATCGTCGCGTCCTGGCACGTCTGCGAGGGCGAACGCTCCGAGGCGCCCCTCGACGTGTGGCTCATCGACAGCGAGGGCGACTCCACCAGGATCAGCACCGGGTCCGACGGCTGCCTGATCGTCGAGTCCGCCGCCCCGCACGAGCCGTACGACATGGGGGAGTGGGGCCGGATCGAGGTCGGCGAGGACCTCGGCGACCACCCCTTCCTGCGCCACCTCGGCGACACCGTGGCACGGGTGTCCGAGTTCGCGGTGCCCGAGACCGGCCGCACCCAGCTGGAGATCGGCTTCGGCGACGGCGACGGCGAGCAGGTCCGGGCCGACTGCTGGCAGGGCGACCTGCGGCTCACCCGCAGACCGGCCGGCTGACCGACGGCTAACCGGCCAGCCAGTGGTCGATCCCCGTCAGCAGCTTGTCCTGTACGTCGGGCGGCGCCGCCGACCCCCGCACCGACTGGCGGGCCAGCTCCGCGAGCTCCGCGTCCGTGAACCCGTGGTGCCGGCGGGCGATCCCGTACTGCGCCGCCAGCCGCGAACCGAACAGCAGCGGGTCGTCCGCGCCCAGCGCCATCGGCACCCCCGCCTCGAACAGCGTCCGCAGCGGCACGTCCTCCGGCCGCTCGTACACCCCGAGCGCCACGTTCGACGCGGGACACACCTCGCAGGTGACCCCCGCCTCGGCGAGCCGCCGCAGCAGCCGCGGGTCCTCGGCCGCCCGCACCCCGTGCCCGATCCGCGCCGCGTGCAGATCGTCCAGGCAGTCCCGGACCGAGGACGGGCCGGTGAGCTCCCCGCCGTGCGGGGCCGCCAGCAGGCCCCCCTCCCGGGCGATGGCGAAGGCCCGGTCGAAGTCCCGGGCCATACCGCGGCGCTCGTCGTTCGACAGGCCGAAGCCGACGATGCCCCGGTCGGCGTAGCGGACGGCCAGGCGGGCGAGCGTGCGCGCATCGAGCGGGTGCTTCATGCGGTTGGCCGCGATCAGCACGCGGATGCCGAGCCCGGTGTGGCGGGACGCCGACTCGACCGCGTCCAGGATGACCTCGACCGCCGGGATCAGACCGCCCAGGTGCGGGGCGTACGAGGTGGGGTCGACCTGGATCTCCAGCCAGCCGCAGCCGTCGCGGACGTCCTCCTCCGCGGCCTCGCGGACCAGGCGCTGGATGTCCTCGGGCTGCCGCAGGCACGAGCGGGCGGTGTCGTACAGCCGCTGGAAGCGGAACCAGCCGCGCTCGTCGGTGGCGCGGAGCTTCGGCGGCTCCCCGCCGGTCAGCGCCTCGGGCAGGCGCACACCGTACTTGTCGGCGAGCTCCAGCAGGGTCGACGGCCGCATGGACCCGGTGAAGTGCAGGTGCAGATGGGCTTTCGGCAGAAGCGTCAGATCGCGTACGTGCTCCATCCGGTGATCCTGCCGTACCGCTGCGCTCAGCGGGAGGGTTTTCCCGATCGGCGTCTCGCCCGAACGCGTATCGGTGGCGGCGGGTATGCCGCTGCGCGGAGCGATGCCCCACCCCGCCCCTTCCCGAAACCGGGGCCTGTGGCCCCGGCCCCCGCCTGGGGCTCCGCCCCAGACCCCGCGCCTCAAACGCCGGCGGGGCTGGATTTTCCAGCGGGGTCCGGGGCGGAGCCCCCGGTTTCGGGAAGGGGCGGGGTGGGGAACGGGCCCCGCGCAGCGGCAGCCCCCCGCCCCGCCCGCGGAAAACGGCGGAGCGGCGCCGCCCCCCAGTAGGGACGGCGCCGCTCCGGAGCGGTGGTCAGGCCTTCGCCTCGGCCAGCAGCTTCTGGATCCGGGACACGCCCTCGACCAGGTCCTCGTCGCCCAGGGCGTACGAGAGGCGCAGGTAGCCGGGGGTGCCGAAGGCCTCGCCCGGGACGACCGCGACCTCGGCCTCGTCCAGGATCAGCGAGGCGAGCTCCGCGGAGGTCTGCGGGCGCTTGCCGCGGATCTCCTTGCCGAGCAGCTCCTTGACCGACGGGTACGCGTAGAAGGCGCCCTCGGGGGTCGGGCAGAAGACGCCGTCGATCTCGTTGAGCATCTTCACCATGGTCTGGCGGCGGCGGTCGAAGGCCTTGCGCATCTCGGCCACGGCGTCCAGGTTGCCGGAGACGGCGGCGATCGCGGCGACCTGGGCCACGTTCGAGACGTTCGAGGTGGCGTGCGACTGCAGGTTGGTCGCGGCCTTGACGACGTCCTGCGGGCCGATGACCCAGCCCACGCGCCAGCCGGTCATGGCGTACGTCTTGGCGACGCCGTTGACGACGATGCACTTGTCGCGCAGGGCCGGAACCAGCACCGGCAGCGAGGTGAACTTCGCCTCGCCGTAGACCAGGTGCTCGTAGATCTCGTCGGTCAGCACCCACAGGCCGTGCTCGGCGGCCCACTCGCCGATCGCCTTCGCGTCCTCCTCGCTGTAGACCGCGCCGGTCGGGTTCGAGGGGGACACGAACAGGACGACCTTGGTGCGCTCGGTGCGCGCGGCCTCCAGCTGCTCGACGGAGACCCGGTAGCCGGTGGTCTCGTCGGCGACGACCTCGACCGGGACACCGCCGGCCAGCCGGATCGACTCCGGGTAGGTGGTCCAGTACGGAGCCGGGACGATGACCTCGTCACCCGGGTCCAGGATCGCGGCGAAGGCGTTGTAGATCGCCTGCTTGCCGCCGTTGGTCACCAGCACCTGCGACGCGTCGACCTCGTAACCGGAGTCGCGCAGCGTCTTCTCGGCGATGGCCTTCTTCAGCTCGGGCAGGCCGCCCGCCGGCGTGTACCGGTGGAACTTCGGGTCGCGGCAGGCCTCGACCGCGGCCTCGACGATGTAGCCGGGGGTGGGGAAATCGGGCTCACCCGCGCCGAAGCCGATGACGGGGCGCCCGGCGGCCTTGAGGGCCTTGGCCTTGGCATCGACGGCGAGGGTGGCGGACTCGGAGATGGCGCCGATACGGGCGGACACCCGGCGCTCGGAGGAAGGCGTAGCAGACGTCATACCGCCAATCGTCCCAGAAGCCCCGGAGGCCCTGCACACCGTTCCGAACATCGGACGGACCACCCGGATCTGCGCTCTGTTCGACGTCAGGGCGTGAAACACGTACACTCACCTGTCGTTGGACCTCGCCGGCCACAGCAGAGCGTGAGCACTCCGTGCACTCGCCCGTATGCGGTAGGTTGGGGAACGCAAAGGGTCGTAGCTCAATTGGTAGAGCACTGGTCTCCAAAACCAGCGGTTGGGGGTTCGAGTCCCTCCGGCCCTGCTCCACACTCCTCCTCGGATGTGTGCGCAGGTACGTACTTAGATGCAACGCCGTGCGGCGCAACCGGGCGCGGCCACGGCCCCGACCCGGATTCAGGTGAGAGACGTGACGGACGCCCTGGGCTCCATCGACATGCCTGACGCCGAGGACGGCACCGCCGAGAAGAAGACCCGCAAGGGCGGCAAGCGCGGCAAGAAGGGCCCTCTGGGCCGCCTCGCGCTGTTCTACCGCCAGATCGTCGCGGAGCTCCGCAAGGTCGTCTGGCCCAGCCGCAACCAGCTCACCACGTACACCACCGTGGTGATTGTCTTCGTCGTCATCATGATCGGTCTGGTGACCGTGATTGACTATGGGTTCCAGGAAGCCATCAAGTTCGTCTTCGGCTGATCCTCGCGGAGGGCGGCGCCTTGATGGGTGCCGCCCGTTTTCGCATGTTCCACCACCTTTTGTATCCAGGAAGAAGCAGCCACCGTGTCTGACCCGAACCTGAACGCGAGCCACGACTCCGTCGAGTCCGTCGAGGACGAGCTCGACATCGTCGAGGCGGCAGACGCTGTGGACCCCGACGAGGCGGAGCTCGCCGACGCCGAGGCCGGTGCCGCTGCCGAGGAGGCCGCGCTGCACGTCGAGGACGACGTCGACGAGGACGTCGCCGACGCCGATGAGGACGAGGCCGCCGAGGCCGCGGCCGAGACCGAGACCGAGCCCGCGGAGGAGGCCGAGGAGGCCGCCGAGGCGGAGGACGTCGACCCGATCCAGGCCCTGCGCGACGAGCTGCGCACGCTGCCCGGCGAGTGGTACGTGATCCACACCTACGCGGGCTACGAGAAGCGCGTGAAGGCCAACCTGGAGCAGCGCGCCGTCTCGCTGAACGTCGAGGAGTTCATCTACCAGGCCGAGGTGCCCGAGGAAGAGATCGTCCAGATCAAGAACGGCGAGCGCAAGAACGTCCGGCAGAACAAGCTGCCCGGCTACGTGCTCGTCCGCATGGACCTGACGAACGAGTCCTGGGGCGTCGTCCGCAACACCCCGGGCGTCACCGGCTTCGTCGGCAACGCCTACGACCCGTACCCGCTGACCCTGGACGAGATCGTCAAGATGCTCGCCCCGGAGGCGCAGGAGAAGGCCGCCAAGCAGGCCGCCGAGGAGGCCGGCCTCCCGGCGCCCGCGGTCAAGCGCACCATCGAGGTCCTGGACTTCGAGGTCGGCGACTCGGTCACCGTCACCGACGGCCCGTTCGCGACGCTGCAGGCGACCATCAACGAGATCAACCCGGACTCGAAGAAGGTCAAGGGCCTCGTCGAGATCTTCGGCCGCGAGACCCCGGTCGAGCTCAGCTTCGACCAGATCCAGAAGAACTGATCTTCTGATCCACAGCTTCCGGTCAGGTCAGACCGCCCCGCAACGGGCGGTCTGACCTGCTCGGTTTTAAGCCCCGCACCGATACCCGCTATCGTGGTGCGGTATGCCTCCATCCGGATGACCGGATCGGCGGCGGAAAACTCTCACTAGGACCCGGAGAGAGCAATGCCTCCCAAGAAGAAGAAGGTCACGGGGCTTATCAAGCTCCAGATCAACGCCGGTGCGGCCAACCCGGCCCCGCCGGTCGGCCCCGCGCTGGGTCAGCACGGCGTCAACATCATGGAGTTCTGCAAGGCCTACAACGCCGCGACCGAGTCGCAGCGCGGCATGGTCGTGCCGGTGGAGATCACGGTCTACGAGGACCGCTCCTTCACCTTCGTGACCAAGACCCCGCCGGCCGCCAAGCTGATCCTCAAGGCTGCGGGCGTGGACAAGGGCTCCGGCACCCCGCACAAGGACAAGGTCGCCAAGCTGACGGCCGCCCAGGTCCGCGAGATCGCCGAGCTGAAGATGCCCGACCTGAACGCCAACGACGTCGACGCCGCCATGAAGATCATCTCTGGTACCGCGCGTTCGATGGGCGTCACCGTCGAGGGCTGATTTCAGCCATCCCCTGCACCACCCGTGGTAGGGCCAAGCGCTGGTCCGCACCACAACTCCATGCCTGAAGCGAAAAAACAGGAGCAGAAGTGAAGCGCAGCAAGACTCTCCGCGCTGCGGACGCCAAGGTCGACCGGGAGAAGCTGTACGCCCCGCTCGAGGCCGTCCGTCTCGCCAAGGAGACCTCCTCGGTCAAGTTCGACGCCACCGTCGAGGTCGCCTTCCGCCTGGGTGTTGACCCGCGCAAGGCCGACCAGATGGTCCGTGGCACCGTGAACCTCCCGCACGGCACCGGTAAGACCGCCCGGGTCCTGGTCTTCGCGACCGGTGACCGTGCTGCGGCCGCGGAGGCCGCCGGCGCCGACATCGTCGGCAACGACGAGCTGATCGACGAGATCGCCAAGGGCAACCGCCTGAACGAGTTCGACGCGGTTGTCGCCACCCCGGACCTCATGGGCAAGGTCGGCCGCCTCGGCCGCGTGCTCGGTCCGCGTGGTCTGATGCCGAACCCGAAGACCGGCACCGTGACGATGGACGTGGCCAAGGCCGTCACCGAGATCAAGGGCGGCAAGATCGAGTTCCGCGTCGACAAGCACTCGAACCTGCACTTCATCATCGGCAAGGTCTCCTTCTCCGATGAGCAGCTGGTCGAGAACTACGGCGCGGCGCTGGAGGAGATCCTCCGTCTGAAGCCGTCCGCCGCCAAGGGCCGCTACCTGAAGAAGGCCGCCGTGAGCACCACCATGGGCCCCGGCATCCAGCTCGACCCGAACCGCACCCGGAACCTCCTCGTCGAGGAAGACCCGGCTGCTGTCTGATCGGGCGGGCCGTACGGCCCACCTGACCGGCTGAGCGCCTGAACGGGCCCCCGCACTCCCTCGGGAGGGCGGGGGCCCGTTCGCATGCCCGCGCCCGGACGGGGCCGGTGTGCACGGAAATGCGCACGATTTCCGCGGTCACCGCACGTACAGTCGACGGTGATCGACACCGTGCGCTTCAGGGGTGGGGAAGCCCGAGGACGAAGCGCACGCCGCGCGCACACCGCAGAACGCCGCCGCCTCCGCGCAGCCGGCGGCGGGGCCCGGGACGGGAGGCCGCCACGGCCTGCCGGTGCCGCGCACACGACGGAACCACGGCCGCACGGCCGCACCGGCACCACACAGGGGGAACGACATGACCACGACTGCCTCGACGCGAGCGGGCGCAGCCCTCGCCGGCGCCGTACTGCTCCTCGGCGGTCTCACGGCCTGCGACTCCGGCACGAAGGACGCGGCGCAGGACGCGGCGAAGGGCGCCAAGCCCGCCGCAGCGGCCCCCCAGTCGCCCCAGGAGGCCGTCAAGGCCGCCTACGCCAAGACGCTCCAGGCGAAGAACGCGGCGTTCCGGACGACGGCCGTGGGGGAGGACGGCAAGACCACCGTGATCGCCGGCACCGGGGCCTGGTACCCGACCGCCCGCGACATGAAGCAGGCGAGCGGCAAGCGGCAGATCATGCTGCCCGGCGTCATCTACACGGAGCTGGACAAGCCGCTGGAGGGCAAGCACTGGATGAAGATGACCCTGGGCAAGGACGGCAAGCCCACGGCCCGCTTCGAGGACACCCCGGTCGAGTACCTCGCGCTGATGATCGACCAGCCCGGGGTGCAGCACGTCGGCACCGAGCAGGCGGCGGGCGTGCAGGCCGAGCACTACCGCGGGACCTTCACCCCCGACCAGCTGATGGCCGGCGACGAGAAGAGCCGGCTCGTGCCGGACGCCGAGCGCGCGAGCCTGCGCGAGGCGCTGCAGCGCACCAAGCTCACCTCGTACGGCCTCGACGTGTGGGTCGACAAGGACGGCCACCCCGTCAAGGCCGAGGCCCGGCGCACCTACGACAAGGGCGCCGACCACGTCACCTCGGAGTTCTCCGCGTACGGCGCGGCGGCCGCCGTGCAGGCCCCGCCGGAGGACGACACGGCCGACTTCGACGCGGTGATGAAGGGGATCGGCGGGTAGCCGGCCGGTACGGAGGCTCCCGGGGGACGCCCGATTTGCTCGACGAGGGCGCGGTGTCGTAATCTTCCGTGGAAGCCAAAGACCGCTGGTCGTTGCCGCGCCCGCAAGGGGGCGGTGGCCGAAGGATCCGCTGAAAGCGGGCGACCCGCGCAGGTGAATGTGGAAAGGCTCCCGGGATCTTGATCCTGGTCGAGCGTTGCCCCGTGCGCCTGCGCCCGGGGCGCTTTGTTTTGTCCAGCCCCTTCTGCGCGGTCCTCATCACCCGGAAGGAGGCCGACGCTCTATGGCAAGGCCCGACAAGGCTGCCGCGGTAGCCGAGCTGGAGGACATGTTCCGCAGCTCGAACGCCGCTGTGCTGACCGAGTACACGGGGCTCACCGTTGCGCAGCTCAAGACGCTGCGTCGTTCGCTCGGTGAGAACGCCCAGTACGCCGTGGTGAAGAACACGCTGACCAAGATTGCGGCCAACTCGGTCGGGATCACCGCGCTGGACGAGCACCTTGCTGGTTCGACCGCGGTCGCCTTCGTCACCGGGGACCCGGTGGAGTCGGCGAAGGCTCTGCGTGACTTCGCCAAGGACAACCCGAAGCTCGTCATCAAGGGCGGTGTCCTTGACGGCAAGGCGCTGTCCGCCGACGAGATCAAGAAGCTTGCGGACCTCGAGTCCCGCGAGGTTCTGCTCGCCAAGCTGGCCGGTGCCATGAAGGGCAAGCAGTCCCAGGCTGCCGCGCTCTTCCAGGCGCTGCCGTCGAAGCTCGTCCGCACCGTGGACGCGCTGCGCGCCAAGCAGGCCGAGCAGGGCGGTGCCGAGTAATTCGGCTCGCGCATTGATCCGCGCCGCCTAGTGCGCGGGTCGTAGCGGGCCGTTACGCCCGCCTTTCGATACATCTCGGCACCAGCCGAATTAGTGGAAGGATCGCCCATCATGGCGAAGCTGTCTCAGGACGACCTGCTCGCTCAGTTCGAGGAGATGACCCTCATCGAGCTCGCCGAGTTCGTGAAGGCCTTCGAGGAGAAGTTCGACGTCACCGCCGCCGCCCCGGTCGCCGTTGCCGCCGCCGGCGTCCCGGGTGCCCCGGCCGAGGCCGAGGAGGAGAAGGACGAGTTCGACGTCATCCTCACCGGTGCGGGCGACAAGAAGATCCAGGTCATCAAGGTCGTGCGTGAGCTGACCTCCCTGGGTCTGAAGGAGGCCAAGGACCTCGTCGACGGCACCCCGAAGCCGGTCCTCGAGAAGGTCAACAAGGAGGCCGCTGAGAAGGCCGCCGAGTCCCTCAAGGGCGCCGGTGCCTCCGTCGAGGTCAAGTAACACCTCTGAGGCCGCCTGACGGCCTCTGCGAAGGGCGATCACCCGTAAGGGTGGTCGCCCTTCGGCGTATCCGGCGGCGCCTGACTTGCCCTGTCGTCGTTGGGGAGTAGGGTGATCATCGTTGCCCCGTGCCAGGGTCCCGCGACGGGGCCGAGATGATCCGCACGGAGCAGGGGGCCTTGACGAACGGCACGCGGCGCGCAATTCTCAGACCCGCATGGGGTCGGTCGGCTCGATCCGCGATCGGGAGACCGATCGAGGATCCGAGGCATGGATCGACTACGAAGAGGGCAGTACTGATACGCGCTCTGTGTACGAGAGCCGTGACGTTGGACGCAGCGGTTGGTTTTTGACGACGTGGGGAAGGCCTGTTGCCGGTTTCCGGAAACCTGGTCTGGACATCAGTGAGCCAAGTGGCTACACTGACCCTTTGCGCTGCCTGTTAGCTGTCCCCTGCCCGTCGCCAGGGGCATGCCCACGCTCGAGCACACTTGATTGATACGCCCTGACCTGGCATTTCAACCAGTTCGGGGGGTGCGTCTCCTGTGTCGGCTGGGACCGGTACGCGCGTAGTGAGTCCGAGCCCTCGGAAGGACCCCCTCTTGGCCGCCTCGCGCAACGCCTCGACCAATACGAACAACGGTGCCAGCACCGCCCCGCTGCGCATCTCCTTTGCAAAGATCAAGGAGCCGCTCGAGGTTCCGAACCTCCTGGCGCTGCAGACCGAGAGCTTTGACTGGCTGCTCGGCAACAACGCCTGGAAGTCTCGCGTCGAGTCGGCGCTCGAGAGTGGACTGGACGTTCCCACGAAGTCCGGTCTCGAGGAGATCTTCGAGGAGATCTCGCCGATCGAGGACTTCTCCGGGTCGATGTCGCTGACCTTCCGCGACCACCGGTTCGAGCCGGCGAAGAACTCGGTGGACGAGTGCAAGGAGCGCGACTTCACGTACGCGGCGCCGCTCTTCGTCACGGCCGAGTTCACGAACAACGAGACCGGTGAGATCAAGTCTCAGACGGTCTTCATGGGCGACTTCCCGCTCATGACCAACAAGGGCACCTTCGTGATCAACGGCACCGAGCGTGTCGTCGTGTCGCAGCTGGTGCGCTCCCCCGGTGTCTACTTCGACTCCTCCATCGACAAGACGTCCGACAAGGACATCTTCTCCGCCAAGATCATCCCGTCCCGCGGTGCCTGGCTGGAGATGGAGGTCGACAAGCGCGACATGGTCGGTGTCCGCATCGACCGCAAGCGCAAGCAGTCCGTCACCGTCCTCCTGAAGGCCCTCGGCTGGACCACCGAGCAGATCCTCGAGGAGTTCGGCGAGTACGAGTCCATGCGCGCCACCCTGGAGAAGGACCACACCCAGGGCCAGGACGACGCGCTGCTCGACATCTACCGCAAGCTGCGTCCGGGCGAGCCGCCGACCCGTGAGGCCGCGCAGACGCTGCTCGAGAACCTGTACTTCAACCCGAAGCGCTACGACCTGGCGAAGGTCGGCCGCTACAAGGTCAACAAGAAGCTCGGCGCCGACGAGCCGCTCGACGCCGGCGTGCTGACCGTCGACGACGTCATCGCGACGATCAAGTACCTCGTGAAGCTCCACGCGGGCGAGGCCGAGACCATCGGCGAGTCCGGCCGTTCGATCGTCGTCGAGACCGACGACATCGACCACTTCGGCAACCGCCGCCTGCGCAACGTCGGCGAGCTCATCCAGAACCAGGTCCGCACGGGTCTGGCGCGTATGGAGCGCGTCGTCCGCGAGCGCATGACCACCCAGGACGTCGAGGCGATCACGCCGCAGACCCTGATCAACATCCGGCCGGTCGTCGCCTCCATCAAGGAGTTCTTCGGCACCAGCCAGCTGTCGCAGTTCATGGACCAGAACAACCCGCTGTCTGGTCTGACCCACAAGCGCCGCCTCTCCGCGCTCGGCCCCGGTGGTCTGAGCCGCGAGCGGGCGGGCTTCGAGGTCCGTGACGTCCACCCGTCGCACTACGGCCGCATGTGCCCGATCGAGACCCCCGAAGGCCCGAACATCGGTCTGATCGGCTCGCTCGCCTCGTACGGCCGCGTCAACGCGTTCGGCTTCATCGAGACCCCGTACCGCAAGGTCGTCGACGGCCAGGTCACCGACGAGGTCGACTACGTCACCGCCGACGAGGAAGACCGCTTCGTCATCGCCCAGGCGAACGCCCGCCTGGACGAGAACCTGCGCTTCGCCGAGGGCCGCGTCCTCGTCCGCAAGCGTGGCGGCGAGGTCGACTACGTCGAGCCCGCCGACGTGGACTACATGGACGTCTCGCCGCGCCAGATGGTGTCCGTCGCCACCGCGATGATCCCCTTCCTGGAGCACGACGACGCCAACCGCGCCCTCATGGGCGCGAACATGATGCGCCAGGCCGTTCCGCTCATCAAGGCGGAGGCCCCGCTCGTCGGCACCGGCATGGAGTACCGCTGCGCCGTCGACGCCGGCGACTCCATCAAGGCGGAGAAGAACGGTGTCGTCCAGGAGGTCTCGGCCGACTACATCACCGTCACGAACGACGACGGCACGTACACCACGTACCGCGTCGCCAAGTTCTCCCGCTCGAACCAGGGCACCTCGGTCAACCAGAAGGTGATCGTCAACGAGGGCGACCGGGTCGTGGAGTCCCAGGTCCTCGCCGACGGTCCGGCGACCGAGAACGGCGAGATGGCGCTGGGCAAGAACCTGCTCGTCGCGTTCATGCCGTGGGAGGGCCACAACTACGAGGACGCGATCATCCTGTCGCAGCGCCTCGTCCAGGACGACGTCCTCTCCTCGATCCACATCGAGGAGCACGAGGTCGACGCCCGTGACACCAAGCTCGGCCCCGAGGAGATCACCCGGGACATCCCGAACGTCTCCGAGGAGGTCCTCGCCGACCTCGACGAGCGCGGCATCATCCGCATCGGTGCGGACGTCGTCGCCGGCGACATCCTGGTCGGCAAGGTCACCCCGAAGGGTGAGACCGAGCTGACCCCGGAGGAGCGCCTGCTCCGCGCGATCTTCGGTGAGAAGGCCCGCGAGGTCCGTGACACCTCCCTGAAGGTGCCGCACGGTGAGATCGGCAAGGTCATCGGCGTCCGCGTCTTCGACCGCGAGGAGGGGGACGAGCTTCCCCCGGGCGTGAACCAGCTGGTCCGCGTCTACGTCGCCCAGAAGCGCAAGATCACCGACGGTGACAAGCTCGCCGGCCGCCACGGCAACAAGGGTGTCATCTCCAAGATCCTCCCGATCGAGGACATGCCCTTCCTCGAGGACGGCACCCCGGTCGACATCATCCTCAACCCGCTCGGTGTCCCGTCCCGAATGAACCCGGGACAGGTCCTGGAGATCCACCTCGGCTGGCTCGCCAGCCGCGGCTGGGACGTCTCCGGCCTCGCGGACGAGTGGGCCGAGCGCCTGCAGGCCATCGGCGCGGACTCCGTCGCCCCCGGCACCAACGTCGCCACCCCGGTGTTCGACGGTGCCCGCGAGGACGAGCTGGCCGGCCTCCTGCAGCACACGATCCCGAACCGCGACGGCGAGCGCATGGTGCTCCCGACCGGCAAGGCGCGCCTGTTCGACGGCCGCTCCGGCGAGCCGTTCCCGGACCCGATCTCGGTCGGGTACATGTACATCCTCAAGCTCCACCACCTGGTCGACGACAAGCTCCACGCCCGTTCGACCGGTCCGTACTCGATGATCACGCAGCAGCCGCTGGGTGGTAAGGCGCAGTTCGGTGGCCAGCGCTTCGGTGAGATGGAGGTGTGGGCGCTCGAGGCTTACGGCGCCGCCTACGCCCTCCAGGAGCTCCTGACCATCAAGTCCGACGACGTCACCGGCCGCGTGAAGGTCTACGAGGCCATCGTCAAGGGCGAGAACATCCCCGAGCCGGGCATTCCCGAGTCCTTCAAGGTGCTCATCAAGGAAATGCAGTCGCTCTGCCTCAACGTGGAGGTGCTGTCCTCGGACGGCATGTCCATCGAGATGCGCGACACCGACGAGGACGTCTTCCGCGCTGCGGAGGAGCTGGGTATCGACCTGTCCCGGCGCGAGCCGAGCAGCGTCGAAGAGGTCTGACGGGCCTGGCCGGGGGCTCGCAACCGCAGCCCCCGGCCATCCCCGGGACCGTTCAGACCATGATTGAGACACGACCCCGAAAGAGGGATTGACGCACAGTGCTCGACGTCAACTTCTTCGACGAGCTGCGGATCGGCCTTGCCACCGCGGACGACATCCGTACCTGGTCCCACGGCGAGGTCAAGAAGCCGGAGACCATCAACTACCGCACCCTGAAGCCCGAGAAGGACGGACTCTTCTGCGAGAAGATCTTCGGTCCGACCCGGGACTGGGAGTGCTACTGCGGCAAGTACAAGCGTGTCCGCTTCAAGGGCATCATCTGTGAGCGCTGTGGCGTCGAGGTCACGCGCGCCAAGGTGCGCCGTGAGCGGATGGGCCACATCGAGCTTGCCGCTCCCGTCACCCACATCTGGTACTTCAAGGGCGTCCCGTCGCGCCTCGGCTACCTGCTGGACCTCGCGCCGAAGGACCTCGAGAAGGTCATCTACTTCGCCGCGTACATGATCACGTTCGTCGACGACGAGCGCCGTCAGCGCGACCTGCCGTCGCTGGAGGCCCACGTCTCCGTCGAGCGCCAGCAGATCGAGAACCGCCGCGACTCCGACCTGGAGGCCCGCGCCAAGAAGCTCGAGTCCGACCTGGCCGAGCTCGAGGCCGAGGGCGCCAAGGCCGACGTGCGCCGCAAGGTGCGCGAGGGCGCCGAGCGCGAGATGAAGCAGCTCCGCGACCGCTCCCAGCGCGAGATCGACCGCCTGGACGAGGTCTGGAGCCGCTTCAAGAACCTCAAGGTCCAGGACCTGGAGGGCGACGAGCTCCTCTACCGCGAGCTGCGTGACCGCTTCGGCACGTACTTCGACGGCTCGATGGGTGCCGCAGCGCTGCAGAAGCGCCTGGAGTCCTTCGACCTGGAGGAGGAGGCCGAGCGCCTCCGCGAGATCATCCGCACCGGCAAGGGCCAGAAGAAGACCCGTGCGCTGAAGCGCCTGAAGGTCGTCTCCGCGTTCCTGCAGACCAGCAACAGCCCCAAGGGCATGGTCCTGGACTGCGTCCCGGTCATCCCGCCGGACCTGCGTCCGATGGTGCAGCTGGACGGTGGCCGCTTCGCGACCTCCGACCTGAACGACCTGTACCGCCGTGTCATCAACCGCAACAACCGCCTGAAGCGCCTTCTCGACCTCGGTGCCCCCGAGATCATCGTGAACAACGAGAAGCGCATGCTCCAGGAGGCCGTCGACGCGCTGTTCGACAACGGCCGCCGCGGCCGCCCGGTCACGGGCCCCGGCAACCGTCCCCTGAAGTCCCTCAGCGACATGCTGAAGGGCAAGCAGGGTCGCTTCCGCCAGAACCTGCTCGGCAAGCGAGTCGACTACTCGGCGCGTTCCGTCATCGTCGTCGGCCCGCAGCTCAAGCTGCACCAGTGCGGTCTGCCCAAGGCCATGGCGCTGGAGCTCTTCAAGCCGTTCGTGATGAAGCGCCTGGTCGACCTGAACCACGCGCAGAACATCAAGTCGGCCAAGCGCATGGTCGAGCGCGGCCGCACCGTCGTGTACGACGTCCTCGAAGAGGTCATCGCCGAGCACCCGGTGCTGCTGAACCGTGCGCCCACGCTGCACCGCCTCGGCATCCAGGCCTTCGAGCCGCAGCTGGTCGAGGGCAAGGCCATCCAGATCCACCCGCTCGTCTGCACCGCGTTCAACGCGGACTTCGACGGTGACCAGATGGCCGTGCACCTGCCGCTGTCCGCGGAGGCGCAGGCCGAGGCCCGCATCCTGATGCTGTCCTCGAACAACATCCTCAAGCCGGCCGACGGCCGCCCGGTGACGATGCCGACCCAGGACATGGTCCTCGGTCTGTTCTTCCTCACCACGGACGGCGAGCTGCGCGACGTCAAGGGCGAGGGCCGTGCCTTCGGCTCCACCGCCGAGGCGATCATGGCCTTCGACGCCGGCGAGCTCTCGCTGCAGTC
Source organism: Streptomyces sp. NPDC090445 (assembly GCF_044769385.1). NCBI lineage: Bacteria > Bacillati > Actinomycetota > Actinomycetes > Kitasatosporales > Streptomycetaceae > Streptomyces > Streptomyces sp. NPDC090445. Next base: position 50,717 of record NZ_JBIVXV010000004.1, read on the forward strand.
GCAGGTCGACATCCGCTTCCCGGTGGGCACCATCCCGCCGCGCGGCTGGGTCGCCCCGGTCGCCGAGGAGGGTGAGCCGGAGTTCCAGCCGGGCGACAGCTTCCGTCTGAAGACCACGCTGGGCCGTGCGCTCTTCAACGAGCTGCTGCCGGAGGACTACCCGTTCGTCGACTACTCGGTGGGCAAGAAGCAGCTCTCCGAGATCGTCAACGACCTGGCCGAGCGCTACCCCAAGGTCATCGTGGCGGCGACGCTCGACAACCTGAAGGCGGCCGGCTTCCACTGGGCGACCCGTTCCGGCGTCACCGTGGCCATCTCCGACGTCGTGGTCCCCGAGGCCAAGAAGGAGATCGTCGCGGGCTACGAGGCCCAGGACGAGAAGGTCCAGAAGCAGTACGAGCGCGGTCTGATCACCAAGGACGAGCGCACGCAGGAGCTCATCGCGATCTGGACCAAGGCGACCAACGAGGTTGCCGAGGCGATGAACGCGAACTTCCCCAAGACCAACCCCATCTTCATGATGGTTGACTCGGGTGCCCGAGGAAACATGATGCAGATGAGGCAGATCGCCGGTATGCGTGGTCTGGTGTCGAACGCGAAGAACGAGACCATCCCGCGTCCGATCAAGGCCTCGTTCCGTGAGGGCCTCTCCGTGCTGGAGTACTTCATCTCCACCCACGGTGCCCGTAAGGGTCTGGCCGACACCGCCCTGCGTACCGCCGACTCGGGTTACCTGACCCGTCGTCTGGTGGACGTCTCGCAGGACGTGATCATCCGCGAGGAGGACTGCGGCACCGAACGCGGCCTGAAGCTGAAGATCGCCTCCCGGGACGAGACCGGTGTCCTGCGCAAGGCCGAGGACGTCGAGACCTCGGTGTACGCGCGCATGCTCGCCGAGGACGTCGTCGTCGACGGCAAGGTCCTGGCCCCGGCCAACGTCGACCTGGGCGATGTCCTCATCGACCAGCTCGTCGCGGCCGGCGTGGAGGAGGTCAAGACCCGCTCGGTCCTGACCTGTGAGTCCGCCGTCGGTACCTGTGCCTTCTGCTACGGCCGCTCCCTGGCCACCGGCAAGCTGGTCGACATCGGTGAGGCGGTCGGCATCATCGCCGCCCAGTCCATCGGTGAGCCCGGTACCCAGCTGACGATGCGTACCTTCCACACCGGTGGTGTGGCCGGTGACGACATCACCCAGGGTCTGCCGCGTGTCGTCGAGCTCTTCGAGGCCCGTACCCCGAAGGGTGTCGCCCCGATCTCCGAGGCCGCCGGCCGCGTGCGGATCGAGGAGACCGAGAAGACCAAGAAGATCGTCATCACGCCGGACGACGGCAGCGACGAGACGGCCTTCCCGATCTCCAAGCGCGCCAAGGTCATCGTCCACGAGGGCGACCACGTCGAGGTGGGCCAGAAGCTCACCGCGGGTGCCACCAACCCGCACGACGTGCTGCGCATCCTCGGCCAGCGTGCGGTCCAGGTCCACCTGGTCGGCGAGGTCCAGAAGGTCTACAACTCGCAGGGCGTGTCGATCCACGACAAGCACATCGAGATCATCATCCGGCAGATGCTCCGCCGCGTGACGATCATCGAGTCGGGCGACGCCGAGCTGCTTCCGGGCGAGCTCGTCGAGCGGTCGCGCTTCGAGACCGAGAACCGTCGTGTGGTCACCGAGGGCGGTCACCCCGCCTCCGGCCGTCCGCAGCTGATGGGTATCACCAAGGCCTCGCTCGCCACCGAGTCCTGGCTGTCGGCGGCGTCCTTCCAGGAGACGACCCGGGTTCTGACCGACGCGGCGATCAACGCCAAGTCGGACTCCCTGATCGGCCTCAAGGAGAACGTCATCATCGGTAAGCTCATCCCGGCCGGTACGGGCCTCGCCCGCTACCGCAACATCCGGGTCGAGCCCACCGAGGAGGCGAAGGCCGCGATGTACTCGGCCGTCGGCTACGACGACATCGACTACTCGCCCTTCGGCACCGGCTCCGGCCAGGCCGTCCCGCTGGAGGACTACGACTACGGCCCGTACAACGGCTAAGAGTCGCCAAGAGGAAGCCCCCCGCTGCTCCGGAAGGAGCGGCGGGGGGCTTCCTCGTTCCTGTACGCATGCAGGGGCTGTACGTACGTACGGGCCGGGGCCGTACGGGCGGTGGCCCCGGCCCTCAGGCGCCCCGGCCCTCAGGCGCGGCGCCGGCGGCGGAGCCCGGCGAGGGCGGCCCCGGTCAGGGCCAGGAGGGCCACGCCGGCGCCGGCCAGGCCCGGGGCGAGCCCCTTCGGGGTGAAGGTGCAGTCGAGCCTGGTCGTGCCGGGGGAGACGGGGAGGGCGAGCAGGCCGTGGAAGGAGCCGGGGGCCACCGGCTTCGCGTCGGCGGTGCACTGCCAGCCGGGGACGGCGGTCATGGCGAAGACGGCCGTGCCGGTGGTGCCCGCGGGGAGGACGGCCCGGATGCCGTGCCCGCCCGTGGCGACGTCGGTGGCACCCGTCCGGGTGAGGCCGCGGACGGTGTCGTCCAGCCTGGCGCGGTCCAGGCAGCCGATCGGGTGGTCCCCGGCGCCGGCACCCTCGGTCCGGGTCCGCACCGTCACCGCCACCGTGCCGTCCGCGGGGACCGGGCCCAGCTTCACGACGCCCGTCACCTGGTCCTCCAGGGGCCGCTGTGCGCCGCCGTGGGCGAGGGTTCCGTACAGGTCGGGGGAGAACCAGTAGGCCTCCGAGCCGGGGGCGCACTGCGCGGCGTACGTCTGCTCCGCGGCCGTGCCGCCCCGGACCGTCCGCGGGACCTGGTAGACGGCCGCGCCGAGGACGTTCTCCTGGCGGGCGTACACGCTGCCGGCCGGGTTGGGGGAGGTGAAGGTGCCGCTGCGGACGGTGACGAGCGGGGGAGCCGGGAAGCGGGCCGCGGTCCAGGTGTCTTCCGCCGGGCCGGGGCTGACGCGGGCGCCGATCGAGAAGATCGCGTCGAGGACCGGGTTGTCGGCGCCGAAGAAGGTCCGGCCGTCGTTCTTGAAGCCGTAGCCGAGGGGCTCCAGCGCCTTGTACGTGGCCTCCGGCAGGTAGCTGCTGTAGTACTGCGGGCCCTCCGCGCCCAGCGCCAGGGCGTCGTTGTACGAGGTCTGCGGCGCGCCCGAGTCGGTCCGGTAGCGGGGCCAGCCGTTCACCTCGCGGACGGCGTCGTGGTGCGCGCTGATCGAGCGGTTCGAAGTGGCGACCGGCTTGGCCCAGCGCTCCCGGGAGCGGCGGGCGTCGGCACTGGCGGCGGCCGCCGTGGACTCGGCGAAGACCACGCCGGCCATGAGCAGGGCGGCCGCGGGGACCAGGAAGCGGCGCCGGTCGCCCTGCGCCGACAGGGCCAGGAGCAGGGCCAGGAGCGAGACGGCGCCGCCGCCGAGGACCGCCCGCCAGGTCCAGCCGCCGAAGTCGTCGGTGTGCCGGAGCAGGAAGGCCGCGGCGACCAGCAGGCCCGCCGCCGCGGCGAGGTGGAGGGGGCGCGGCCGGTGGGCCAGGGAGAGCCAGGCCAGGACCACGACCATCCCGCTGAAGACGAACGCCTCCCGGTACGGGTTGCCGTTCGGCACCGCGAGCCCGTGCCACAGGTACTGGGTGGGCGGGAACTGGAAGGAGGCGAGGACCAGCAGCGTCGCCGCCGCCCACACCAGGCGGGTCCTGCGGGCGATGGCCGCGTTGAACAGGAAGGACCCGGCCAGGATCAGGCCCAGCGAGGCCACGTACAGCCGGGGCCGGCCGCCCCAGAGGTGGGTGGCGGGCAGCATCCCGGACAGGAAGACCTCGATGCGCACCGGGTCGAAGGCCGCGGCCTGCGTCGGCTGCGCGGCGCTGCTGGACAGGAAGGACGGCAGGAGCAGCGGCAGGGTGAGCAGGATGCCCGTTCCCGCGGCGGTCGAGGCCCGCCAGAGGGCCTGCAGCCGCTGCCGGCCGGTCAGGTCCAGTGTGGCCGTGCGGACGGCGAGCAGCACGCAGGCGGCCATCGTGGCCATCATCGCGGTGTAGAAGTTGCCGAACCAGGCGAGCGCGACGAACAGGGCGGCGCCGGTCCAGCGGCGGCCCTGCAGGCACCACTCGACGGCGATGCCCAGCAGCGGGAACGCCACGAGGCCCCACAGCCACATGGGGATGTACGAGGCGTCGCTCAGGGCCCAGCCGCACAGCCCGTAGCAGGCGCCGAGGACCCCGCGCTGCCACCACGGCCCGGGGTGCAGCCGGCCGAGGTAGACGGCCATGACGGCGGCGGCGGTGCCCATGGTGACCGGGGTGACCAGGAAGACGGCGAGGTCGACGTGGGCCCGCGGGACGAGCACGGCCAGCCAGGAGAACGGATTGCCGAGGTACGTGTGGTAGTCGGACAGGAACTGCTGTCCGAAGCCGCCGCGCCAGCTGAACAGGACGTCGCCGGCGGCCTGCCCGTGGACCAGGTCCCACAGCCCCCGGTGGAAGGGCACGTACTGGTTGGCCTGGTCGTTGACGGCCCGGCCGGTGTTGCCGAAGGGGAAGGTGCCGCGGGCCGCCCAGGACGCGCAGAACGCGCCGGCGGTGAGGAGGAAGGCGAGCAGCGGCCCGTACAGGCGCTCGGGCCGCGGCAGCCGGCGGCGGGGACCGGGTGCGGTGAGGACGGGGCTGTCGGCGGCCGTCGGCTCCGGGGTGACCGTCCGCAATGTCCCGCTCCCTGCTGGTGGTGCCGTTCGGTCTGGATCGCTGACGCATCTTAGTTGCCGGGCGGGAGCGGCCCGGCGGGTGCGGACGGCGGCCGCCGGCGACTCATACCACATCCGGGGGCCGGGTGCCTGTCAGGCGGCCGGTGGCCAAGTGCCGCATGACCGGCGGGGATGTCGCGGGGGTCGCGGCGGTGCCTTTGTTTTGACCGGAGTGGATGCGGTGGGTACGCTCAGACCTTGTGCCTGGGGTGTGCCTGGGCTCCCGTGCGTGTCCATCAACCGCACGCGAGTCGCACCGGCCACCGAGGTCCACACGCCTTTTTCCGCTTGCGGGAGGGCCTGCCGGATCCGACACACCCGACCGCGTGGGTCGGCAGAAGTTCCAGGTTAGCTTCACTACACGGCACACAGAAACCGGAGAAGTAGTGCCTACGATCCAGCAGCTGGTCCGTAAGGGCCGGCAGGACAAGGTCGAGAAGACGAAGACGCCCGCGCTTGAGGCTTCGCCCCAGCGCCGTGGCGTCTGCACGCGTGTGTTCACGACCACCCCGAAGAAGCCGAACTCGGCGCTCCGCAAGGTCGCGCGTGTGCGTCTGACCTCCGGCATCGAGGTCACCGCTTACATTCCGGGTGAGGGACACAACCTGCAGGAGCACTCGATCGTGCTCGTGCGTGGTGGCCGTGTGAAGGACCTGCCGGGTGTTCGTTACAAGATCATCCGCGGTGCGCTTGACACCCAGGCTGTCAAGAACCGCAAGCAGGCCCGCAGCCGCTACGGCGCCAAGAAGGAGAAGTAAGAATGCCTCGTAAGGGCCCCGCCCCGAAGCGCCCGGTCATCATCGACCCGGTCTACCAGTCTCCTCTTGTCACCTCGCTGATCAACAAGATCCTGCTGAACGGCAAGCGCTCCACCGCCGAGCGCATCGTCTACGGCGCCATGGAAGGCCTCCGCGAGAAGACGGGCAACGACCCGGTCATCACGCTGAAGCGCGCGCTGGAGAACGTCAAGCCGTCGCTCGAGGTCAAGTCCCGCCGTGTCGGTGGCGCGACCTACCAGGTTCCCGTCGAGGTCAAGCCGGGTCGCCAGTCGACCCTCGCGCTGCGCTGGCTCGTGGGCTACTCCCGCGCCCGCCGCGAGAAGACCATGACCGAGCGCCTCATGAACGAGCTCCTCGACGCGTCGAACGGCCTTGGTGCGGCCGTGAAGAAGCGTGAGGACACGCACAAGATGGCCGAGTCCAACAAGGCCTTCGCGCACTACCGCTGGTAGTCGCAACCCACATCGAGACCGAGAGAAGACTGAAGCCTTATGGCTACCACTTCGCTTGACCTGGCCAAGGTGCGCAACATCGGCATCATGGCCCACATCGACGCGGGCAAGACGACCACCACCGAGCGCATCCTGTTCTACACCGGTGTGTCTTACAAGATCGGTGAAGTCCACGACGGCGCTGCCACGATGGACTGGATGGAGCAGGAGCAGGAGCGCGGCATCACGATCACGTCTGCCGCGACGACCTGCCACTGGCCGCTCGAGAACGTCGACCACACCATCAACATCATCGACACCCCGGGTCACGTGGACTTCACGGTCGAGGTGGAGCGTTCGCTCCGCGTCCTCGACGGTGCCGTCACCGTGTTCGACGGTGTCGCCGGTGTGGAGCCGCAGTCCGAGACGGTGTGGCGTCAGGCCGACCGTTACGGCGTGCCGCGCATCTGCTTCGTCAACAAGCTCGACCGCACCGGCGCCGAGTTCCACCGCTGCGTCGACATGATCAAGGACCGCCTGGGCGCGGTTCCGATCGTCATGCAGCTCCCCATCGGTGCCGAGGCCGACTTCCAGGGTGTCGTCGACCTCGTCACGATGAAGGCGTTCGTCTGGTCCGCCGAGGCGACCAAGGGCGAGATGTACGACGTCGTCGACATCCCGGCCACGCACACCGAGGCTGCTGAAGAGTGGCGCGGCAAGCTGGTCGAGACCGTCGCCGAGAACGACGACGAGATCATGGAGCTCTTCCTGAACGGCGACGAGCCGTCCGTGGAGCAGCTGCACGCCGCCGTCCGTCGCATCATCATCGGCTCCGGCAAGGGTGGCGGCTCGACCATCACCGCGGTGTTCTGTGGCACGGCGTTCAAGAACAAGGGCGTTCAGCCCCTGCTCGACGCCGTCGTCCGCTACCTGCCGTCGCCGCTGGACATCGAGGCCATCGAGGGCCACGACGTCCGCGACGCCGAGGTGGTCGTGAAGCGCAAGCCGTCGGACGAGGAGCCCCTCGCCGCGCTCGCGTTCAAGATCATGAGCGACCCGCACCTCGGCAAGCTCACCTTCGTCCGGGTTTACTCGGGCCGCCTGGAGGCCGGCACTGCGGTGCAGAACTCCGTCAAGGGCAAGAAGGAGCGCATCGGCAAGATCTACCGCATGCACGCGAACAAGCGTGAGGAGATCGACTCGGTGGGCGCCGGCGACATCGTCGCCGTCATGGGCCTGAAGCAGACCACCACCGGTGAGACGCTGTGCGACGACAAGCAGCCGGTCATCCTGGAGTCCATGGACTTCCCGGCCCCGGTCATCCAGGTCGCCATCGAGCCCAAGTCCAAGGGTGACCAGGAGAAGCTGGGTGTCGCCATCCAGCGTCTCGCGGAGGAGGACCCCTCCTTCCACGTTCACTCGGACGAGGAGACGGGCCAGACCATCCTCGGCGGTATGGGCGAGCTGCACCTCGAGGTGCTGGTCGACCGTATGAAGCGCGAGTTCAAGGTCGAGGCCAACGTCGGCAAGCCGCAGGTCGCGTACCGCGAGACCATCCGCAAGGCGGTCGAGCGCCACGACTACACGCACAAGAAGCAGACCGGTGGTACCGGTCAGTTCGCCAAGGTGCAGATCGCGATCGAGCCGATCACGGACGCCGAGGGCCCCGCGTACGAGTTCGTGAACAAGGTCACCGGTGGCCGCGTGCCGAAGGAGTACATCCCCTCGGTCGACGCGGGTGCGCAGGAGGCCATGCAGTTCGGCATCCTGGCCGGCTACGAGATGACGGGCGTCCGCGTCACGCTTCTCGACGGTGGCTACCACGAGGTCGACTCCTCCGAGCTCGCGTTCAAGATCGCCGGTTCGCAGGCCTTCAAGGAGGCCGCGCGCAAGGCGTCCCCCGTGCTCCTCGAGCCGATGATGGCCGTTGAGGTCACCACGCCCGAGGACTACATGGGTGAGGTCATCGGCGACATCAACTCCCGCCGTGGCCAGATCCAGGCCATGGAGGAGCGTCACGGCGCCCGCGTCGTGAAGGGCCTCGTGCCGCTTTCGGAGATGTTCGGCTACGTCGGAGACCTCCGCAGCAAGACCTCGGGTCGCGCCAGCTACTCGATGCAGTTCGACTCCTACGCCGAGGTTCCGCGGAACGTCGCCGAGGAGATCATCGCGAAGGCCAAGGGCGAGTAACTCTCCCGAGTACACGCTTTAGGCTTGTCACCGGACCCCCTGGGGCAACAGGGGAATTCAAAAAACCAGTTGCCCCGGGGACCGGCTTTCCAGCAAAGATCACCTGGCGCCGATCTGTAAGGCGTACAGAACCACTCTCCAGGAGGACCCCCGTGGCGAAGGCGAAGTTCGAGCGGACTAAGCCGCACGTCAACATCGGCACCATCGGTCACATTGACCACGGTAAGACGACCCTCACGGCCGCCATTACCAAGGTGCTGCACGACGCGTACCCGGACCTGAACGAGGCCTCGGCCTTCGACCAGATCGACAAGGCTCCCGAGGAGCGCCAGCGCGGTATCACCATCTCCATCGCGCACGTCGAGTACCAGACCGAGGCGCGTCACTACGCCCACGTCGACTGCCCGGGTCACGCGGACTACATCAAGAACATGATCACCGGTGCCGCGCAGATGGACGGCGCCATCCTCGTGGTCGCCGCCACCGACGGCCCGATGCCGCAGACCAAGGAGCACGTGCTCCTGGCCCGCCAGGTCGGCGTTCCGTACATCGTCGTCGCCCTGAACAAGGCCGACATGGTGGACGACGAGGAGATCCTGGAGCTCGTCGAGCTCGAGGTGCGCGAGCTCCTCTCCGAGTACGAGTTCCCGGGCGACGACCTGCCGGTCGTCCGCGTCTCGGCGCTGAAGGCGCTCGAGGGCGACAAGGAGTGGGGCGAGAAGCTCCTCGGCCTGATGGCTGCCGTGGACGAGTCGATCCCGACCCCGCCGCGTGACACCGAGAAGCCGTTCCTGATGCCCGTCGAGGACGTCTTCACGATCACCGGTCGTGGCACCGTCGTCACCGGTCGTATCGAGCGTGGTGTCCTGAAGGTCAACGAGACCGTCGACATCATCGGCATCAAGACCGAGAAGACCACCACCACGGTCACCGGCATCGAGATGTTCCGCAAGCTGCTCGACGAGGGCCAGGCCGGTGAGAACGTCGGTCTGCTGCTCCGCGGCATCAAGCGCGAGGACGTCGAGCGCGGCCAGGTCATCATCAAGCCGGGCTCGGTCACCCCGCACACCGAGTTCGAGGCCCAGGCCTACATCCTGTCCAAGGACGAGGGTGGCCGCCACACGCCGTTCTTCAACAACTACCGTCCGCAGTTCTACTTCCGTACCACGGACGTGACGGGCGTTGTGACCCTGCCGGCCGGCACCGAGATGGTCATGCCGGGCGACAACACCGAGATGTCGGTCGCGCTGATCCAGCCGGTCGCCATGGAGGAGGGCCTGAAGTTCGCCATCCGTGAGGGTGGTCGCACCGTGGGCGCCGGCCAGGTCACCAAGATCGTGAAGTAAGTTCTTCACGCTCTGACCTGGTAGTCCGCGCGAGCGGGCTCTGTGTCTGGCTCAAGGGCCCCTTCCCTTCCGCTTCGGCGGCGGGGGAGGGGCCCTTGGTCGTGTCCGGACCCGTGTCCGGACCTGTGTCCGCCCTCCCCTGCGTCCGTACGCGGGGGAGGGGGCGGGTACGGGAGAGAGCCGCACCTCCGTCGCGGTTTCCAGAGTTGGGGGCTGCTGGCGAGCGACTGCCTGCGCGTCGGCGTGCTCTGGCGCACGCGAGTGAGTGCCGGTCTGCGCGACGGCTGAACCCTGGAAGGGAACAGAGGTTTCCATACCGAATGGGTGACCTTTGCCGGGGGTGGTCGTTGAGTGCAGGGAGGGGTTCTTCGGCTGGCGCAGGGGCGGGGGTGCGGTAGTGGGCGGGTTGCGGGAGGTGGCGGCGCCGTTCGTCGTCCCGGGGCCGTCCGGTGTGGCGGTCCGCGACCGGCTCAAGGGCCTGACCGTCGAGGACGAGAGGGTTCTCCGGCTGGCCGGTGCGCTGCTCGGCTCGCTCGCTTCCCGGGATCTGAAGGCACGGTGCGCGGCGGGGCTGGATCACGACGCCGAGCAGTGGGCGAAGCGTAAGCGTGCGCTCACGCTGGAGTCTTCGTCGCGGTGGGCCGGGTCGATCACGAAGGCGACGCACGATCAGTGGGCGCTGGCCCGCCGCTGCCGGCTCGCGCACATCCAGTCCCTGCAAGCGGGCGTGCGCACGCTGACGGACCGGTTGTCGAAGCCAGTCGGTGAGAAGGGGGCCAAGGGGGCGCCGGGCGGGTACCGCAGCAGGCAGGAGTGGTTCGCCAGCTGATCTCCGGCATGCCCACCGGCAGACTCAAGGCCCGTCTGGTGTCCATGGCCTCCGAGCGCGGCCTGGCCATCGTCGCCGTGGACCCCGCCTACACCTCGATGTGGGGCGACGAGCACTGGCGCAAGCCCCTCACCAGCAAGACACGCAAGATGTCCCGCCACGATGCTGCGAGCATCGCGATCGGGCGACGCGCCCTCGGGTACCCGATCCGGCGACGGACGGCACCGCCCCCACCACACCAGAGCGATGTGGTAGGGCATCGGGCCGTCCAGGCCGGACCGGGCACCCCGGAGCGTAAGGGAACCCGTCCCCGCATCCCCGGACCACGGACACGATCCGTGCAGCCGGACGCGGAGCGGACGCGGGCGACCAGGACACCCAAAACCGTTCGGGATGTCCGCAGTGGACAGGAACGGGCCCAAGGCTCACTCCTGCTCACTGACCAGGAACGGTGCAGCCCTCTCGTGTCCGGCGTGCGGCCGCGGCCGTCAGTTCACGCGCAGGGACTCCGTGAACGCCTTGCAGACGGCGTAGTCGGGCAGCAGGCCCGTCTCGATGGCCTCCGCCAGCGACGGGGCGGCCTCGTCGCGCGCGGACAGCTGCGGGACCTCCGCCGGCCAGTCGATGCCCAGATCGGGGTCGAGCGGGTGAACCGAGTGCTCGCCGGTCGGGTTGTACGTCTCCGAGCAGAGGTACGAAAGCGTGGCGTCGTCGGAGAGCGCGCAGAAGCCGTGGCCCATGCCCTCGGGGATGTACACCGCGCGGCGGTCCGTGTCGTCGAGGCGGACGCCCTCCCAGCGGCCGAAGGTCGGGGAGCCGACCCGCAGGTCCACGATGACGTCGAGCACGGCGCCGCGCACGCAGGTCACGTACTTGGCCTGGCCGGGCGGCACGTCGGCGAAGTGGATGCCGCGGACCACGCCGCGCGAGGAGACCGAGAGGTTGGCCTGGGCCAGCTTCAGCGGGTGCCCGACGAGCTCGGACAGCCTGTCGAAGCGGTACCACTCGGTGAACAGGCCGCGCGGGTCGCCGTGCAGCTGCGGGGTGATCTCGTACACGCCCTCGATGGAGAGCTCGCGGAACTTCACTTGGCGGCCTCCTCGTCGAGCAGGTTCAGCAGGTACTGGCCGTAGCCGCTCTTCAGCAGCGGCTGGGCCAGCTCGCGCAGCTGCGCGCCGTCGATCAGGCCGGCCCGCCAGGCGGCCTCCTCGATGCAGCCGATCTTGAAGCCCTGGCGCTCCTCGATGACGCGGACGAACTCGGAGGCCTGGACCATCGAGACGAAGGTGCCGGTGTCCAGCCAGGCGGTGCCGCGGTCGAGGATGGTGACGTTGAGCTCGCCGGCCTGGAGGTAGGCGTCGTTGACGGCGGTGATCTCCAGCTCGCCGCGGGCGCTGGGCTTGAGCTCGCGGGCTATCTCCACGACGCGGTTGTCGTAGAAGTACAGACCCGGCACCGCGTAGCGGGACTTCGGCTTCTCCGGCTTCTCCTCGATGGAGACGGCCTGCCCGTTCTCGTCGAACTCGACGACGCCGTACGCCGTCGGGTCGGCGACCGGGTACGCGAAGACCCGGCCGCCCTTGGCGCCGGTGTGCTCGGCCAGGCGGGTGCCGAGGCCGCTGCCGTGGAAGATGTTGTCGCCCAGGATGAGGGCCACGGACTCGTCGCCGATGAAGTCGGCGCCCAGCACGAACGCCTGGGCGATGCCCTCGGGGCGCTCCTGGACCGCGTACTCCAGCCGCAGGCCGAACTGGGATCCGTCACCGAGCAGGCGCTCGAACTGGGGACGGTCCTCCGGCGTGGTGACGACCAGAATCTCGCTGATTCCGGCCATGACCAGGGTGGAGAGCGGGTAGTAGATCATCGGCTTGTCGAAGACGGGGAGCAGCTGCTTCGAGACTGCCCGGGTCAGCGGCCAGAGTCGGGATCCGGTGCCGCCGGCCAAGAGAATTCCACGCATGGCACCACACTATGCGAGAGCAACCGGAACGAAGGGCTCCGGACCGCTGGGGCGGTAGTACAAGCGACTAGACTCTCCGTACTATGCGCATTCTTGTGACCGGCGGCGCCGGCTTCATCGGTTCAGAATTCGTCCGCCAGCAGCTCGGCGCGGACGCATCGGCCCAGATCACGGTGTTCGACAAGCTGACCTACTCCGGTGTCGAGGCCAACCTCGCCCCGGTCGCCGGCCACGCGGGTTACAAGTTCGTCAAGGGCGACATCTGCGACGCCGAGGCCGTCGACGCGGTCATGCCCGGCCACGACGTCGTGGTGCACTTCGCCGCCGAGTCGCACGTGGACCGCTCCATCGCGGGCGCCGGCCCGTTCGTCATGACGAACGTCGTCGGTACGCAGGTCCTGCTGGACGCCGCCCGCAAGCACGGCGTCGGCCGCTTCGTCCACATCTCCACCGACGAGGTGTACGGCTCCATCAACGAGGGCTCCTGGACCGAGGAGTGGCCGCTGGTGCCCAACTCCCCGTACTCCGCCTCGAAGGCCTCCTCCGACCTGCTGGCCCTGGCGTACGCGCGGACCCACGGCATGGACGTCGTGGTGACCCGCTGCTCCAACAACTACGGGCACTACCAGTTCCCGGAGAAGGTCATCCCGCTGTTCGTCACCAACCTGATGGACGGCAAGAAGGTCCCGCTGTACGGCAACGGCGGCAACGTCCGCGACTGGCTGCACGTCTCCGACCACTGCCGCGGCATCGACCTGGCCATGCGCAAGGGGCGCGGCGGCGAGGTCTACAACATCGGCGGCGGCACCGAGCTCACCAACAAGGAGCTCACCGGCGTCCTGCTGGAGGCCGCGGGCCTCGGCTGGGACATGGTCGAGCACGTCGAGGACCGCAAGGGCCACGACCTGCGCTACTCCATCGACATCAGCAAGATCAACGCGGAGCTGGGCTACGCCCCGCAGGTCCGTTTCGAGGACGGCATCGCGCAGACCATCGCCTGGTACCGCGAGAACCGCGCCTGGTGGGAGCAGCTGAAGGACAAGGCGGCGCTGCAGAAGTGACCGCCGCCGACCCGAACGCCGACGCCGCCCCCGTCTCGTCCGCCGCCCCCGAGGCCGCCGGACGCTGGCTCGTCACCGGTGCCGCGGGCATGCTCGGCCAGGACGTCCTGGCCGTCCTGAAGGACGCCGGGATCGAGGCCGCCGGCCTGCGCCGGGCCGACCTCGACATCACCGACTCGGCGGCGGTCCGCGCCGCCGTCGACGGTGTCGCCGTGGTGGTCAACTGCGCCGCCTGGACCGACGTGGACGGCGCGGAGACGGCCGAGGAGGCCGCCACCGCCGTCAACGGCACCGGGGTGCGCGTGCTCGCCGCCGCGTGCGCCGACGCAGGCGCACGCCTGCTGCACGTCTCCACCGACTACGTGCTGCCCGGGGACGCCTCCGAGCCGTACCGCGAGGACACGGCCACCGGCCCGGTCAACGCGTACGGCCGCAGCAAGCTGGTCGGCGAGCAGGCCGTCGCCGAACTGCTGCCGCAGGACGGCTACGTGGTCCGCACCGCCTGGCTGTACGGCGAGCACGGCCCGAACTTCGTCGCCACCATGCTGAAGCTGGCCGCGCAGCGCGACACCCTAGACGTGGTCGACGACCAGCACGGGCAGCCGACCTGGTCGTACGCCCTCGCCCACCGGCTGGTCGAACTGGGCCTCGCCGCGCTGGCCGGACGCGCCCCCGGCGGCGTCTACCACGGCACCGCGAGCGGCCGCACCACGTGGTTCGGGCTGGCCCGCGAGGCCTACCGGCTCGGCGGCCTGGACCCGGAGCGCATCCGTCCGACGACCTCCGAGGCCTTCGTCCGCCCGGCGGCGCGCCCCGCGTTCAGTGTCCTCGGTCACGCCCGCTGGTCCGAGGCCGGCCTGTCCCCGCTGCCGGACTGGCGCGAGCAACTCGCCGGGGCGCTGCGGCAGCCCGCCTTCGCCGACCTGCTGAAATCCCCCTCGCAGGGCTGAGCGGCAGAGCGGCTCACCCTCCTCCGCACACCGCGCTGCGGGGCCCTGACAGGACTGTCAGGGCCCCGCAGGCGCCATCAGGTGTGCCATATGCTTCTCCTATTAAGATGTTTGGCTTCTTCGCGCGAAAGGCGAGCCGTCCGCCGTGCAACTCTCCGTCTTGACCTCCGTCACCGGTCTTCTGGTGCTGGGGTACATCCTTGAGCTGCTGCGCCGTCAGCAACTGCGGGAGAAGTACGCCGCGATATGGCTCGCCATCGGCTTGGTGGTCGCGCCGCTCGGATTCGTGCCCGACCTGCTGGACCCGGTCGCCCGCAGCCTCGGTGTCGCCTCCGGCGTGAGCCTGGTGCTGTTCGTCGGATTCGTGCTCGTCCTGCTCGTCAGCCTCCACCTCAGCTGGGAGACCAGCAGGTTGGAAGCCGAGACGCGAACCCTCGCAGAGGACGTCGCCCTGATCCGCGCGCACCTTGTCCAGCAGGGTGGTTACCCCAGCACGTCGCCGCGCACGGAGGAGTCCGGCGCCGCCATCGAGGCACAGGTGAAGCCGTGAACGACGGTCGTCGTGTTCTGATCATTCTTCCTGCCTGGAACGAGGAGGACGGCCTGCCGTCCGTCCTGCGCGAGATCCAGGAGCAACTGCCCTACGTCGACACCCTGGTGGTGGACGACGGCTCGGCGGACAACACCGCGGCAGTGGCCAGGGCAGCCGGTTCGGCCGTGGCCCAGCTCCCCTTCAACCTCGGTGTCGGCGGCGCGATGCGCCTCGGCTACCGCTACGCGCAGCAGCACGGCTACGACGTCGCGATCCAGGTGGACGCCGACGGCCAGCACGACCCGTCGTACGTTCCGGCACTCCTCGAACGCCTCGCCGCCGGCGAAGCCGACCTCGTCATCGGTGCCCGGTTCGCGGGCGACGGCGAGTACAAGGCCCGCGGCCCCCGCAAGTGGGCGATGTCGCTGCTGTCCGTGATCCTCTCCCGGGTCACCCGGACCAAGCTGACCGACACCACCTCGGGCTTCCGGGCCTGCAACCGGCCGCTCATCGAGTTCTTCGCCCGCTGGTACCCCGTGGAGTACCTCGGCGACACCATCGAGTCCATGGTCGGGGCGGCCCGCTCCGGCTTCACCGTCCGCCAGATACCCGTGGCCATGCGGGAGCGGACGACGGGACGGCCGAGCGCCTCTCCGTTCAGGGCGACGGTGTACCTCGCCCGGGCCGGCCTGGTGCTGCTGCTCGCGATGATCCGCCGCATGCCCGAGGAGCTGCGGGCGTTCACGCCCGGCTCCCCGGCGTACACCGCCTTCCAGCAGGACGCCGCCGAGCGGCGCGGGCGCGAGCTGACCAAGGCCTAGGCGGAGAACATGTCGCGTTTCGAGATCCTCCTGCCGTACTACGGCGACGTCTCGCTGATGCAGGACGCAGTGCGCAGCGTCCTGGTCCAGGGCGGCGACGACTGGCGTCTCACCGTCGTCGACGACGGCCGGGAGCCGGGAGTCCCCGAGTGGTTCGAGGAACTGGCCGACCCCCGGGTCCGCTACTTCCGCAACGAGCGCAACCTCGGTGTGACCGGCAACTTCAACCGGTGCGTCGAACTCGCCGAGTACGCGTACCTGGTGCTCATGGGCTGCGACGACCTCATGCACCCCGACTACCTCGACGTGGTGCGGGCGGCGGCCGATCGTGAGCCGACCGCGGCGATGATCCAGCCCGGCGTCGAGGTGATCGGCACCGACGGCCTGCCGTACGACACCCTGGGCGACCGGACCAAGCGCAAGCTGTACGCGCCCAAGGGGCCGGGCCGGGCGCTGCTCGGCGGCGAGGAGCTGGCCGTCAGCCTGCTCCGCGGCAACTGGCTGTACTTCCCGTCGATCTGCTGGCGCACGGAGGCGGTCAAGCGCTTCGGCTTCCGCACGGACCTCGGCGTGATCCAGGACCTCGCCCTGGTCGTCGACCTGCTGGTGGCGGGGGAGACCCTGGCCACCACCCCGGAGGTCTGCTTCAGCTACCGCCGGCACGCCGGGAGCGAATCCTCGGCCAAGGCCTACACCGGCCAGCGGTTCGAGGAAGCCAAGCGCTTCTTCGTGGAGACCGCCGACCGCCTGGACCGGCACGGCTGGCCGCGCGCTGCCAAGGCCTCCCGCTTCCACCTCTCCTCCCGGCTGCACGCGCTCACCCTGCTGCCCGGCGCCGCCAAGTACGCCGGCCGCGCCGGTGTCGGCGCGATGCTCCGCCACGCCGCGCGCTGAGCGCGCGACCGTCGAAGGCTTTCCATGAATCCGGTCACGAAGCTGCTCAAAGCCCTGCCCCCCGGGACCGCCATGGTCGCGGGGGGCACCGCTGTGCTCGGTGCCGCCTCCTACATCCATCTCGCGGTGGCCGGCCACAGCCTGCCCAAGGCCGGCATGGCCGGGGTCTCCGTGTTGTGGACCCTGGTGATGTCCGTCGGGATCGGCCTGTTCTTCCCGGTCGAGCAGGAGCTCACCCGTATCGTCGCGGCCCGGGCGGTACGCGGTGAGGGCGTCGCGCCGGTGCTCCGGAAGGCGGGGGTGCTGACCGCAGGCATCCTCGCCGCGGTACTCGGCGCACTCGCCGCCTTCGCCCGGCCGATCGCCGACCGGCTCTTCCACGGCGACCTCCAGATGGTCGCCGCCCTGGGCGCAGCCTTCGTCGGGATGGCCCTGTGCTACCTCACGCGGGGCGTGCTGGCCGGCACCGGCCGGTTCACCGCGTACGGCTCCCAGCTCGCGATCGACGGCGGCCTGCGGATCGCACTGGCCTTCGCCTGCGCGGCCGCGGGACTGCACTCCGCGCTCGCCTTCAGCCTCATCCTGGTGGTGGCGCCGCTCGTCGCCCTGCTGGCAACGCTCCGCCCCACCCTGGGCGCGGCGCGCCCCGGCGGTACGATCCGCACCCCGGAGCTGGTGCGCGGCCTCGGGCCGCTGATCGCGTCCACCCTGCTGGCCCAGGTGGTGGTCAACGCGGCGGTGATGAGCACCCAGCTGCTCGAACCGGACCGGACCGAATTGATCGCGGCCCTGCTCAGCGCCCTGGTGCTGGCCCGGGTGCCGCTGTTCGTCTTCGGCTCGCTCCAGGCCTCGCTGCTGTCCGGCCTGTCCACCGTGGTGGCTGCCGGCGACCACCAGGGCTTCGCCCGGATGCTGCGCAAGGCCTGCCTGGTGGTGCTCGGCCTCGGCACCGTCGGCGCCGTACCCGCCGTCGCGATCGGTCCCTGGCTGATCGAGGTCCTGTTCGGCGCCACCCCCGGCCAGCTCGGCCGCACGGACTTCCTGTGGTTCGCCGCCGGGACGACCTGCTACATGCTGGCGATGGTCCTCGGCCAGGCCCAGATGGTGCTGCACAAGCACCGCGCCCAGTTGGCCTGCTGGGCGTTCGGCACCGCGGTGCTGCTCGGCATCACGCTGCTCCCCGGCGACATCGCGCTGCGGGTGGGCCTCGCCTATGCGATCGGCTCGCTGGCCACCGCCGCTTCGATGCTGCTGACCCTGCGCGGCGCCGTGCCGCGCCGCAGCACCGCACCCGTACTCGACGGACACCTCACGGAAGTGTGATCTGGCATGACTCGCCTGGCCCCCCAGCCCACCGCCGACCCGGAAACCGACCGGCCGGTCGGGGATCCTCCGGCGGACAGCCGCACCCGGACGGGGTGGTGGCACGCCCGCTGGGTGGTGCCGACGGCGCTGGCTGCCGGGTACGTGCTCAACGTGCTGTTCCGGCTGTCGCTGGTCACGAGGCAGCACTACCCGACGGTCAACCCCGACGAGCCCATGTACCTGGTCATGGCCAGGATCATGGCCGGCCGGCCGACCACCGAGATCCCCGGCAACCAGGTGATCCCCGGCGGCTACTCGCTGCTCATCTCGCCCGCCCTGCGGATCACGCAGGACCCGGTGTTCGCCTACCACCTGATCATGGGCATCAACGCGCTGATCAGCTGCCTGCTGCTGCCGGTGGCCTACTGCGCGCTGCGCCGGCTGGACGTCTCCAGGCCGGTCGCGTACATCGTCGCCGGCGCCGCGGTGCTGCTGCCGCCGGTGGTCTTCTACTCGCAGTTCGCCATGGCCGACACCCCGCTGCCGGTCCTGGTGCTGACGTGGCTGATCGGCATCCACGGCCTGTTCTCCGAGGGGACCCGCCGCCGGCGGATCGCGTTCGGCCTGCTGGCCGCCTTCGCCGCCGGGTACTGCCTGCTCACCCATGACCGCGGCGGCGTGATCATCGCACTGACCGCGCTGGTGCTGCTGGCGCTGCTGGTCCGGGGCTGGGCCCCCCGGATCGCCGGCGTGCTGGCGCTGGCCGTGCTGGCCGCCATGTTCGTCGCCAAGCAGCTCATGACCGCCTATCTGATGTCCCGGATCGACGGCGCCCGTCCGAGCGAGGTCGGCAACGCCGTCTTCCAGACGCTGCAGAACACGCAGTTGATGCGCCGCACCCTCATGCGGATGGTCGGCCACCTCTGGTACTTCATGACGAGCACCTGGGGCCTGGGCGCGTTGACCCTGGTGGTCTGCGTGTACGCGGTGTTCAGCGGGCGCTTCAGCCGGGCCGATCGCGTGGTGGCCTTCCTGATGGTCGCGCTGCTGGGGGGCATCGCCCTGGCGGCGGCCGCCGGACTCCCCGACGACCACCGGATCGACACCATCGTCTACGCGCGCTACCTGTCCCCGCTGGTTGCGGTGTACGTGCTGGTGGCGGCTGCGGTCCTGTACCGCGTCCGCAGCCGGAAGAAGACCGCCGCACTCGGCGCAGCCGCGGCAGGCGTGACGCTGGCCCTCGCGGTCGTGCTGATCCACATGGGCGCCGAGGAACTCCGCAAGTCCTTCTTCCTCGTGTGGGGCCTGCCCGACGTGACCTTCCTCGCCAGCCGCCTGTCGGGGGACTGGGAGAGCTTCCGTGCGGCGCGCACCACGGCGGTCGCCCTGCTCGCGCTCGCGGTCCTGCTGCTGCCGGTTCTGCTCGGCGGCACCCGCCGGGCCCGGCTCGCCGCCGGTGGCTTCGGGGTGGCGCTGGCGCTGCTCGCGGGCTACGCGACCGTCTCCATCACCAACCACGTCACCAAGCCCTTCACCGCGGGGCGTTACTACGACGCCTCCGGATTCGTCAAGGAAGCCGGCATCCGGCCCGGCGACCGCCTGGTGATGGACAAGGACTTCCGCTGGGAGCCCCAGGTGACGATGTCCTTCCAGGTGCTCGACGGACGGGTGTGGACCCGCTATCTGATCAAGAACGAGACCCCGCCGGCGGAAGCCAACGTCGCCGTGCTCGCCCTCTTCGACCGCAAGGCCCCCGCCACCGACAGCTGGCGCAATGCGCCGGCCGGCTGGTACGTGGACCGGCACATCGGCAAGCGCGAGTACGTGGTCTGGCGCCGCGGATAGGGCAAGGAAGACGGCGGGGCCCCCGGACGCGGTCCGGGGGCCCCGCCTCGGCGTTCAGGGGTACGGGCAGCGGCAGCGATGCGGGGGGCCGTCCGCTTCCGGCGAGGAGCGGGGCCGGGCTGTCAGTACCCGCCAGTAGCATCCGCCGTGACAGGTGCAGATCACCGGGGCGGACGCGCCGCAGGGGGCGGGAAGGCGGCCGACTTCTGCACCGACGAATCCCGTAGGCGGGGCTCCCGGCAACGGGGCGGCCCCGCCGCGCTGCGCAAGGACATACACATGGCCGACAACGGCAACGGCAACGGCAACGGCAACGGCAAGGACGACAGGGCGGGGGTCTCCGACGAGGAGTGGGCCCGGTTCCTGGAGCAGGCCGAGGCGGGCATGGCCACCGCCCCCAAGGAACCCTCCGCACGGGCCCGCGAGGTCACGGCCCGGCTGCGCCGCGAGGAGGAGCAGCGGGCCAAGGCGGCGAAGAAGAAGTGGGGGAGGAAGGGCGGGGGCCGGCCCGGCGACCCGCCCGGCTGGCGCACCGGCCCGGCCTGGCAGGAGCTGGAGGGCCGGGGGAGGGGCCGGCGGCGTCTCAAGGCGGGCCTGGCCATCGCGGCCATCGCCGCCCTCGCGCTGGTCGCCCTGCGGCCGGAGCTCGTCATCGACCGCCTCACCGGCAAGGCCGCGCAGCGCGGGGCCGAGGCCTCCCGGGGGCCGCTGCCCGCCGAGACGGCCCGCCCCGGTGCCGCGCCGTCCGAGACCCTCCCCGACCGGCCGACGCTGCGGGAGCCGTTCCGGGGCTCCCCGGCCGCGCAGTGGGCCGACGGGGCCGCCGGCATCGAGGTGCCGGAGGCGCAGGCCCTGAACGGGGTGTCGAAGGAGTACGTCGCCGAGGGCCTGGCCCGCACCAAGCGGTTCCTGGTCGCGGCCAACCTCGATCCGGCGACCCTGCGGGGCGAGCGGCCCCAGCCGGCGCTGGACCTGATCGACCCGGCCCAGGACGAGCTCGTCGCCCTGGTGGAGCGGTCGCTGGCGACGCCGGACCGGGACAGCGACCCGCTGCACCTGTTCACCCGGTTCAAGGCCGCCGAGATACGGCCCGCCGGGGACGTGGTGAAGGTCCGCGGCCGGATGGAGCTGCAGCCCGGGGACAAGCCGGGCCTCGTGGACGTGGTCGTCGACTACACGTTCGTGTACCCGGTGGTCGAGGCGCGGGCGGGCGCGGAGGAGGTCACGCGCTCGATCGTGCGCAGGCAGATGGAGTTCACGATCGCCGACCCGGTGCGCTGGCGGGTCAAGCCCGGAACGCTGCAGCTCGGGGCGTACGCGGCCGACACGGCGAACACCTCGTGCGACCGGTGGGACGGGTACCTGCACCCCGAGTTCCCCGGGCGGCCGGCGACCGGCACCGCCCCCTCCGGGACCCCGCAGGACCCGTACGACCGCAGCAAGGACATCCGGAGCGGCCAGGGGGAGGGCTGCACCGCGGCCTCACGGCTCTGACCGGCCCGATCGTGCAGCCGGACGGCGCAGGGGGCGCCCGGGACCGGTTCCCGGGCGCCGGCCGCGTGGCGCGGTTTGATCGCTCACGGGGGAGGGGTATTCTCTTCCGCCCGATTGGCCAGGTACGCGCCTCGTATGGCAGACTACTCAAGTTGCTCGGCTGAGTGTCGATGCTGCGCGCCTCCCGCCGGGAGGACCGGAAGCGAGTCCCACAGTACTCGTCGCCTTTATCTGCCTCACGGGGCAGCAATGGGGCGGACGTACGGGAATCTTCCGGGA
This sequence comes from Streptomyces sp. NPDC090445, assembly GCF_044769385.1. NCBI lineage: Bacteria > Bacillati > Actinomycetota > Actinomycetes > Kitasatosporales > Streptomycetaceae > Streptomyces > Streptomyces sp. NPDC090445. The sequence continues at coordinate 72,137 of NZ_JBIVXV010000004.1, forward strand.
AGCGTCAGCACGGTGCCGGCCAGGCGCTCGGTGGGTGTTTCTCCCCCGAAACGCGGTCCAGGGACCGCACCCCCTGAACAAGGGAATTTCCGTATGGGAATTTTCTGGGAGGGAGTGCGACACGCCCGACCGCGGGGGTCGGAGAGAAGCGGTGGAGAGATCCACAGCCGGCCGAGGGCCAGAGCGTTTCCACAACAGACAGGACTACGGAGTAGCCATGGCGGGACAGAAGATCCGCATCCGGCTCAAGGCCTACGACCACGAGGTCATCGACTCCTCGGCGAAGAAGATCGTCGAGACGGTGACCCGCACTGGTGCGTCGGTCGCGGGCCCGGTGCCGCTGCCCACTGAGAAGAACGTGTACTGCGTCATCAAGTCGCCGCACAAGTACAAGGACTCGCGCGAGCACTTCGAGATGCGCACGCACAAGCGCCTGATCGACATCCTCGACCCGACGCCCAAGACCGTTGACTCGCTGATGCGCCTGGACCTTCCGGCCGGCGTTGACATCGAGATCAAGCTCTGAGAGGCGTCGAGAAGATGGCAAAGCAGATCAAGGGCGTCCTGGGCGAGAAGCTCGGCATGACCCAGGTCTGGGACGAGAACAACCGTGTCGTCCCGGTTACCGTCGTCAAGGCCGGTCCCTGCGTCGTCACCCAGGTCCGTACCAACGACACCGACGGCTACGAGTCGGTCCAGATCGCCTTCGGCGAGATCGACCCGCGCAAGGTGAACAAGCCCCTCAAGGGCCACTTCGCCAAGGCCGACGTCACCCCCCGCCGCCACCTGGTGGAGCTCCGCACCTCCGACGCCAGCGAGTACACGCTCGGCCAGGAGATCACCGCGGCCGTGTTCGAGTCCGGCGTCAAGGTTGACGTCACGGGCAACAGCAAGGGCAAGGGCTTCGCCGGTGTCATGAAGCGGCACAACTTCCGGGGCCTCGGCGCCGGTCACGGTGTGCAGCGCAAGCACCGCTCCCCCGGTTCGATCGGTGGCTGCGCCACCCCTGGGCGCGTCTTCAAGGGCGTGCGCATGGCTGGTCGTATGGGCAACGAGCGCGTCACCACCCAGAACCTGACCATCCACGCGGTGGACGCGGAGAAGGGTCTGCTCCTCATCAAGGGTGCGGTCCCCGGTCCGAACGGCGGCCTCGTCCTGGTCCGTACCGCGGCCAAGGGGGCTTGAGGTTAATGAGCACCATTGACATCCTTTCGCCGGCAGGCGACAAGGCCGGTACCGTCGAGCTCCCCGCGGAGATCTTCGACGCGAAGACCAGCGTTCCGCTGATCCACCAGGTCGTCGTCGCGCAGCTGGCCGCGGCCCGTCAGGGCACGCACAAGACCAAGACCCGTGGCGAAGTCCGTGGTGGTGGCAAGAAGCCTTACCGCCAGAAGGGCACCGGCCGCGCCCGTCAGGGTTCGACCCGCGCTCCGCAGTTCGCCGGCGGTGGCGTCGTCCACGGCCCCGTGCCGCGTGACTACTCGCAGCGGACCCCGAAGAAGATGAAGGCCGCCGCCCTCCGCGGTGCCCTCTCGGACCGCGCGCGTCACTCCCGCATCCACGTCGTCACCGGCGTGGTCGAGGGTGCCGTCTCCACGAAGGCCGCCAAGACGCTGTTCGGCAAGATCACGGAGCGCAAGAACCTGCTCCTGGTCGTCGAGCGTGCCGACGAGGCCGCGTGGCTGTCCGCCCGCAACCTGCCCCAGGTGCACATCCTGGAGCCGGGCCAGCTGAACACGTACGACGTGATCGTCTCCGACGACGTGGTCTTCACCCAGGCCGCGCTGGAGTCCTTCGTGTCTGGCCCCAAGGCCGATGAGACCGAAGGGAGCGACGCCTGATGTCCGAGGCGACCGTTACCAGCAAGACCTTCACCGACCCGCGCGACCTGCTGATCAAGCCGGTTGTCTCGGAGAAGAGCTACGCGCTGCTGGACGAGAACAAGTACACGTTCATCGTCGCGCCCGGCGCCAACAAGACCCAGATCAAGCAGGCCGTCGAGGCGGTCTTCTCGGTCAAGGTCACCGGGGTCAACACGATCAACCGTCAGGGTAAGCGCAAGCGCACCAAGACCGGTTTCGGCAAGCGTGCTGACACGAAGCGCGCCATCGTGACCCTCGCTGAGGGCGACCGTATCGACATCTTCGGCGGCCAGGCCTCCTAACGGAGTCCTGAGTCGTCCGGAATCGGACGAGGACTGAGAAATGGGTATCCGCAAGTACAAGCCGACGACCCCGGGCCGTCGTGGCTCCAGCGTCGCCGACTTTGTCGAGATCACGCGGTCCACGCCGGAGAAGTCGCTGGTCCGCCCCCTGCACAGCAAGGGCGGCCGTAACAACACCGGTCGTGTGACCGTTCGCCACCAGGGCGGTGGCCACAAGCGCGCCTACCGCGTGATCGACTTCCGTCGTCACGACAAGGACGGCGTGCCGGCCAAGGTCGCGCACATCGAGTACGACCCCAACCGCACCGCGCGCATCGCGCTGCTGCACTACGCCGACGGCGAGAAGCGCTACATCATCGCGCCGCGCGGTCTGCAGCAGGGTGACCGGATTGAGAACGGCCCGACGGCCGACATCAAGCCCGGCAACAACCTGGCGCTCCGCAACATCCCGGTCGGTACGACCATCCACGCCATCGAGCTGCGTCCCGGCGGCGGTGCGAAGTTCGCCCGCTCCGCGGGTGCCTCCGTGCAGCTGCTGGCGAAGGAGGGCACCATGGCCCACCTTCGTATGCCGTCCGGTGAGATCCGTCTCGTCGACGCGCGCTGCCGCGCCACCGTCGGCGAGGTCGGCAACGCCGAGCAGTCGAACATCAACTGGGGCAAGGCCGGCCGCATGCGCTGGAAGGGCGTCCGCCCGACCGTCCGCGGTGTCGCGATGAACCCGGTTGACCACCCGCACGGTGGTGGTGAGGGCAAGACCTCCGGTGGTCGCCACCCGGTCAGCCCGTGGGGTCAGAAGGAGGGTCGTACTCGTTCGCCGAAGAAGGCTTCGAACAAGTACATCGTCCGCCGCCGCAAGACGAACAAGAAGCGCTAGGAGCGGGTTTAGATGCCGCGCAGTCTCAAGAAGGGACCCTTCGTTGACGGCCACCTCCTGAAGAAGGTGGACGTACAGAACGAAGCCGGTACCAAGAACGTCATCAAGACCTGGTCCCGTCGCTCGATGATCATCCCCAGCATGCTGGGTCACACGATCGCGGTGCACAACGGCAAGACCCATGTCCCGGTGTTCGTCACCGAGTCCATGGTCGGCCACAAGCTCGGCGAGTTCTCGCCGACTCGCACCTTCCGCGGCCACGTCAAGGACGACCGGAAGTCGAAGCGCCGCTAAAGCGGGGTGGGAACGACTATGACTTACACCGAAGGGACAACCATGGAAGCCAGGGCCCAGGCGCGGTACATCCGCGTCACGCCCATGAAGGCCCGCCGCGTGGTGGACCTCATCCGTGGCATGGATGCCACGGAGGCTCAGGCGGTCCTGCGTTTCGCTCCGCAGGCCGCGACTGTGCCGGTGGGCAAGGTGCTTGACAGCGCCATCGCCAACGCCGCGCACAACTACAACCACACGGACGCCTCCTCGCTGTTCATCAGCGAGGCGTTCGTTGACGAAGGTCCGACCCTGAAGCGGTTCCGTCCGCGTGCCCAGGGCCGTGCCTACCGGATCCGCAAGCGGACCAGCCACATCACCGTGGTCGTCAGCAGCAAGGAAGGAACCCGGTAATGGGCCAGAAGGTAAACCCGCACGGGTTCCGGCTCGGCATCACCACCGACTTCAAGTCGCGCTGGTACGCCGACAAGCTGTACAAGGACTACGTCAAGGAAGACGTCGCCATCCGTCGGATGATGACGTCCGGCATGGAGCGCGCCGGCATCTCGAAGGTTGAGATCGAGCGCACCCGTGACCGCGTGCGTGTGGACATCCACACCGCTCGTCCGGGCATCGTCATCGGCCGCCGTGGCGCCGAGGCCGACCGCATCCGCGGTGACCTCGAGAAGCTCACCGGCAAGCAGGTCCAGCTGAACATCCTCGAGGTCAAGAACCCCGAGCTCGACGCTCAGCTGGTTGCGCAGGCCGTGGCCGAGCAGCTCTCCTCCCGCGTCTCCTTCCGCCGTGCCATGCGCAAGAGCATGCAGGGCACCATGAAGGCCGGCGCCAAGGGCATCAAGATCCAGTGTGGTGGCCGTCTCGGCGGCGCCGAGATGTCCCGGTCCGAGTTCTACCGCGAGGGTCGTGTGCCGCTGCACACGCTGCGCGCGAACGTGGACTACGGCTTCTTCGAGGCCAAGACCACCTTCGGCCGCATCGGCGTGAAGGTCTGGATCTACAAGGGCGACGTCAAGAACATCGCCGAGGTTCGCGCCGAGAACGCTGCGGCCCGCGCGGGTAACCGCCCGGCCCGTGGTGCCGGCGCTGGCGACCGTCCCGCCGGCCGTGGTGGCCGCGGTGGCGAGCGCGGCGGCCGTGGTGGCCGCAAGCCGCAGCAGGCTGCCGCTGCCGAGGCCCCCAAGGCCGACGCCGCTGCCGCCGCTCCGGCCGAGAGCACCGGAACGGAGGCCTGACCGACATGCTGATCCCCCGTAGGGTCAAGCACCGCAAGCAGCACCACCCCAAGCGCCGCGGCATGGCCAAGGGTGGCACTGAGGTGGCATTCGGCGAGTACGGCATCCAGGCGCTGACCCCGGCGTACGTGACGAACCGTCAGATCGAGTCCGCTCGTATCGCCATGACCCGTCACATCAAGCGTGGCGGCAAGGTCTGGATCAACATCTACCCGGACCGTCCGCTGACGAAGAAGCCCGCCGAGACCCGCATGGGTTCCGGTAAGGGTTCCCCCGAGTGGTGGATCGCGAACGTGCACCCGGGCCGGGTCATGTTCGAGCTGTCCTACCCGAACGAGAAGATTGCGCGTGAGGCTCTCACTCGTGCGGCCCACAAGCTGCCGATGAAGTGCCGGATCGTCAAGCGCGAGGCAGGTGAGTCGTGATGGCGGCCGGTACCAAGGCGTCGGAGCTGCGCGAGCTGGGCAACGAGGAGCTCGTTGCCAAGCTGCGCGAGGCCAAGGAAGAGCTGTTCAAGCTCCGCTTCCAGGCGGCGACCGGACAGCTCGAGAACAACGGCCGGCTCAAGGCCGTCCGCAAGGACATCGCCCGGATCTACACCCTGATGCACGAGCGTGAGCTCGGCATCGAGACGGTGGAGAACGCCTGATGAGCGAGAAGAACGTGACTGAGAAGACCGAGCGCGGCTTCCGCAAGACCCGTGAGGGCCTGGTCGTCAGCGACAAGATGGACAAGACCGTCGTCGTCGCCGTCGAGGACCGCGTCAAGCACGCGCTGTACGGCAAGGTCATCCGCCGTACGAACAAGCTCAAGGCTCACGACGAGCAGAACGCTGCCGGCGTCGGCGACCGCGTCCTCATCATGGAGACGCGTCCGCTGTCGGCGAGCAAGCGCTGGCGCATCGTCGAGATCCTCGAGAAGGCCAAGTAATCACCTGAAGGGTTTCCTTCAGGTTCGTTCCGCCAGGCTCGGCCGGGGCCGCCCGCTTGAGGGCGCCCCGGCCGGGAACCGGCAGACAAACAGGAGATAGACGTGATCCAGCAGGAGTCGCGACTTCGCGTCGCCGACAACACTGGTGCCAAGGAGATCCTTTGCATCCGTGTTCTCGGTGGCTCGGGTCGCCGCTACGCGGGCATCGGTGACGTCATCGTTGCCACCGTCAAGGACGCGATCCCCGGTGGCAACGTGAAGAAGGGTGACGTCGTCAAGGCGGTCATCGTTCGCACCGTCAAGGAGCGCCGCCGCCAGGACGGCTCGTACATCCGCTTTGACGAGAACGCCGCCGTCATTCTGAAGAACGACGGCGACCCTCGCGGCACCCGCATCTTCGGCCCGGTCGGCCGTGAGCTGCGCGAGAAGAAGTTCATGAAGATCATCTCGCTCGCGCCGGAGGTGCTGTAAGCATGAAGATCAAGAAGGGCGACCTGGTCCAGGTCATCACCGGTAAGGACAAGGGCAAGCAGGGCAAGGTCGTCGCGGCCTTCCCCGGCGAGAACCGCGTCCTGGTCGAGGGTGTCAACCGGGTCAAGAAGCACACCAAGGCTGGTCCGAACCAGGCCGGCGGCATCGTGATCACCGAGGCCCCCGTCCACGTTTCGAACGTCCAGCTGGTCGTGGAGAAGGACGGCAAGAAGGTCGTCACCCGCGTCGGTTACCGCTTCGACGACGAGGGCAACAAGATCCGCGTTGCCAAGCGCACGGGTGAGGACATCTGATGGCTACTCCGCGTCTGAAGACGAAGTACCGCGAGGAGATCGCGGGCAAGCTGCGTGAGGAGTTCTCGTACGAGAACGTCATGCAGATCCCCGGCCTCGTCAAGATCGTCGTGAACATGGGTGTCGGCGACGCCGCCCGTGACTCGAAGCTGATCGACGGCGCCATCCGCGACCTCACCACGATCACCGGTCAGAAGCCGGCCGTCACCAAGGCCCGCAAGTCCATCGCGCAGTTCAAGCTGCGCGAGGGTCAGCCGATCGGTGCGCACGTCACCCTCCGTGGCGACCGCATGTGGGAGTTCCTGGACCGCACCCTGTCGCTCGCGCTGCCGCGCATCCGCGACTTCCGCGGCCTGTCCCCGAAGCAGTTCGACGGCCGTGGCAACTACACCTTCGGTCTCACGGAGCAGGTCATGTTCCACGAGATCGACCAGGACAAGATCGACCGCGTCCGGGGTATGGACATCACCGTGGTGACCACGGCGACCAACGACGCTGAGGGCCGTGCGCTCCTCCGTCACCTCGGCTTCCCCTTCAAGGAGGCGTAAGCGAGATGGCGAAGAAGGCTCTGATTGCCAAGGCTGCTCGTAAGCCCAAGTTCGGTGTGCGTGCGTACACCCGCTGCCAGCGCTGCGGCCGCCCGCACTCCGTGTACCGCAAGTTCGGCCTGTGCCGCGTGTGCCTTCGTGAGATGGCTCACCGTGGCGAGCTGCCGGGCGTGACCAAGAGCTCCTGGTAAACCCTTCTGTCCTCGGACAGTTGGGATTGCCGGTAACTCTCGGTAAGCATCTGGGTCGGCGGAGGCCCCTCCCCCATGCCGTAGGCTAGTGGGGTTGGGCGTCCGCCGCCCGCACGACTTACTACGCCGTAGGTCCCCGCACCGCACCCGTCCCGTCTCAGTACGGGGAGAGGGATGGCGCATACAGGAAACCCCGGCGAGAGAGGCCGAAGGCCAATTCATGACCATGACTGACCCGATCGCAGACATGCTCACGCGTCTGCGGAACGCTAACTCGGCGTACCACGACTCCGTCGTGATGCCGCACAGCAAGATCAAGTCGCACATCGCGGAAATCCTCAAGCAGGAGGGTTTCATCACCGGCTGGAAGGTCGAGGACGCCGAGGTCGGCAAGAACCTCGTCCTCGAGCTGAAGTTCGGCCCGAACCGCGAGCGCTCGATCGCCGGCATCAAGCGAATCTCGAAGCCGGGTCTGCGCGTTTACGCGAAGTCCACCAACCTGCCGAAGGTCCTCGGCGGCCTGGGCGTGGCGATCATCTCCACGTCCCACGGTCTCCTGACCGGCCAGCAGGCGCAGAAGAAGGGCGTGGGTGGGGAAGTCCTCGCCTACGTCTGGTAGTCGGGAACGGAGGAAAAGCTATGTCTCGTATCGGCAAGCTCCCCATCCCGGTTCCCGCCGGCGTGGACGTCACCATCGATGGCCGCACGGTTGCGGTGAAGGGCCCCAAGGGTCTCCTCTCCCACACCGTTGCCGCCCCCATCGAGATCGTTAAGGGCGAGGACGGCGTTCTGAACGTCACCCGTCCGAACGACGAGCGTCAGAACAAGGCCCTCCACGGCCTGTCCCGCACGCTGGTGGCCAACATGATCACCGGTGTGACCCAGGGATACACCAAGGCGCTCGAGATCAGCGGTGTCGGTTACCGCGTTGCCGCGAAGGGCTCCGCTCTGGAGTTCCAGCTCGGCTACAGCCACCCGATCCTGGTGGAGGCGCCCGAGGGCATCTCCTTCAAGGTCGAGTCGCCGACCAAGTTCTCGGTCGAGGGCATCGACAAGCAGAAGGTCGGCGAGGTCGCCGCCAACATCCGCAAGCTGCGGAAGCCCGACCCGTACAAGGCCAAGGGCGTCAAGTACGCGGGCGAGGTCATCCGCCGCAAGGTCGGAAAGGCTGGTAAGTAAAGCCATGGCATACGGTGTGAAGATCGCCAAGGGCGACGCTTACAAGCGCGCTGCGAAGGCGCGCCGCCACATCCGCATCCGCAAGAGCATCTCGGGTACGGCGGAGCGTCCGCGCCTCGTCGTGACCCGCTCGAACCGCGGTATCACCGCTCAGGTCATCGACGACCTCAAGGGTCACACCCTGGCGTCGGCGTCGCACCTGGACGCGTCGGTCCGCGGTGGCGAGGGTGACAAGTCCGCGCAGGCCAAGCAGGTCGGTCTCCTGGTCGCCGAGCGCGCCAAGGCCGCCGGTGTCGAGGCCGTCGTGTTCGACCGCGGTGGCAACAGGTACGCCGGGCGCATTGCCGCTCTGGCTGACGCCGCCCGCGAAGCCGGGCTGAAGTTCTAAGCCCCGGTTCCGGGACTAACGGACGTAACAGAGAGAGGTAATCCAATGGCTGGACCCCAGCGCCGCGGCAGCGGTGCCGGTGGCGGCGAGCGGCGGGACCGGAAGGGTCGCGACGGTGGCGCTGCCGCCGAGAAGACCGCCTACGTTGAGCGCGTTGTCGCGATCAACCGTGTCGCCAAGGTTGTGAAGGGTGGTCGTCGCTTCAGCTTCACCGCGCTGGTCGTGGTGGGCGATGGTGACGGCACCGTGGGTGTCGGTTACGGCAAGGCCAAGGAAGTTCCCGCGGCCATCGCCAAGGGTGTCGAGGAGGCGAAGAAGAACTTCTTCCGCGTCCCCCGCATCCAGGGCACCATCCCGCACCCGATCCAGGGTGAGAAGGCCGCGGGCGTCGTCCTGCTGAAGCCTGCTTCCCCCGGTACCGGTGTTATCGCCGGTGGCCCGGTGCGCGCCGTTCTGGAGTGCGCCGGCGTTCACGACATCCTGTCGAAGTCGCTCGGCTCCGACAACGCGATCAACATCGTGCACGCGACCGTGGAGGCCCTGAAGGGCCTGCAGCGTCCCGAGGAGATCGCGGCCCGCCGCGGTCTGCCGCTCGAGGACGTCGCCCCCGCGGCCCTGCTTCGTGCGCGTGCAGGGGCGGGTGTCTGATGGCCCGCCTCAAGATCACGCAGACGAAGTCGTACATCGGCAGCAAGCAGAACCACCGCGACACCCTCCGTTCGCTCGGGCTGAAGCGCCTGAACGACGTGGTCGTCAAGGAGGACCGCCCCGAGTTCCGCGGCATGGTGCACACCGTCCGCCACCTCGTGACGGTTGAGGAGGTTGACTAATCATGGCTGAGACCAGCCCGCTGAAGGCCCACAACCTCCGTCCCGCCCCCGGCGCCAAGACCGCCAAGACCCGTGTGGGTCGTGGTGAGGCGTCGAAGGGTAAGACGGCCGGTCGTGGTACCAAGGGTACGAAGGCCCGTTACCAGGTTCCGCAGCGCTTCGAGGGTGGGCAGATGCCCCTCCACATGCGCCTGCCGAAGCTGAAGGGTTTCAAGAACCCGTTCCGCACCGAGTTCCAGGTCGTGAACCTGGACAAGCTGGCCGCGCTCTACCCGCAGGGTGGCGAGGTCACGGTGGCCGACCTGGTCGCCAAGGGTGCCGTTCGCAAGAACCAGCTCGTCAAGGTCCTGGGCCAGGGCGAGATCTCCGTGGCGCTGACGGTTTCGGTTGACGCCGTTTCCGCCTCCGCCAAGGAGAAGATTGCCGCCGCCGGCGGCTCCGTCACCGAGCTCGTCTAAGACGAACCCACGTGACAGATAGCTGAAAACCCGACCGGGGATGCCTCACATATGGGGCATCCCCGGTTGGTCGTTCCACGGGGGGCGCAGTCGCCGGTAAGGTGGCCTGCACCTTTGCTTGTACGTATTCGTCGAACCTCAGACCGTCACCTCTGACGCAGTAGCGCGGGGGTCGCAGGAGGCACCGTGCTCACCGCGTTCGCCCGGGCGTTCAAGACGCCCGACCTGCGCAAGAAGCTGCTCTTCACGCTCGGCATCATCGTGCTGTTCCGCCTCGGGTCCCACGTCCCGGTACCCGGCGTGAACTACAAGAACGTCCAGATCTGTGTCGACCAGGCCGGAAGCAGCAATGGCCTCTTCGGTCTCGTCAACATGTTCAGCGGCGGCGCGCTGCTCCAGATCACGATCTTCGCGCTCGGGATCATGCCGTACATCACGGCGAGCATCATCCTGCAGCTGCTGACCGTGGTCATCCCGAAACTGGAGACCCTCAAGAAGGAGGGCCAGTCCGGCACGGCGAAGATCACGCAGTACACGCGCTACCTGACGGTCGCGCTCGCCATCCTCCAGGGCACGGGTCTCGTCGCCACCGCCCGCACGGGCGCGCTGTTCCAGGGCTGCCCGGTCGCGAGCCAGATCGTCCCGGACCGGTCGATCTTCACCACCATCACCATGGTCGTCACGATGACCGCCGGTACCTGTGTCGTCATGTGGCTCGGCGAGCTGGTCACCGACCGCGGCATCGGCAACGGCATGTCGATCCTGATGTTCATCTCGATCGCCGCCGGCTTCATCGGCGCGCTGTGGCAGATCAAGCTCCAGGGCAAGATCGCCGACGGCTGGGTCGAGTTCGGTGTCGTGATCCTCGTCGGCCTCGCGATGGTCGCGCTGGTGGTCTTCGTCGAGCAGGCCCAGCGCCGCATCCCGGTGCAGTACGCGAAGCGCATGATCGGCCGCCGCGCGTACGGCGGTACGTCGACCTACATCCCGCTCAAGGTGAACCAGGCCGGTGTGATTCCGGTCATCTTCGCCTCGTCGCTGCTGTACATCCCGGCGCTGATCGTTCAGTTCAGCGGGTCCACCGCAGACTGGGCGATCTGGATCCAAAAGCACTTCGTCAAGGGTGACCACCCCTACTACATCGCGACGTACTTCCTCCTGATCGTCTTCTTCGCGTTCTTCTACGTGGCGATTTCGTTCAACCCCGAGGAAGTTGCAGACAACATGAAGAAGTATGGTGGGTTCATCCCGGGTATCCGCGCCGGTCGACCCACCGCCGAGTACCTGAGCTACGTACTCAACCGGATCACCTGGCCGGGGTCGCTGTACCTGGGTCTGATCGCTCTAGTGCCGACGATGGCGTTGGCCGGCTTCGGAGCGAACCAGAACTTCCCGTTCGGCGGGACGAGCATCCTCATCATCGTGGGTGTGGGTCTGGAAACCGTGAAGCAGATCGAGAGCCAGCTCCAGCAGCGCAATTACGAAGGGTTCCTCCGCTGATGCGTATCGTCCTCGTCGGACCGCCCGGTGCGGGCAAGGGAACGCAGGCCGCGTTCCTTGCAAAGAACCTGTCGATCCCGCACATCTCCACGGGCGACCTGTTCCGGGCCAACATCAGCCAGAACACCGAGCTGGGCCGCCGGGCGAAGGCGTTCATGGACGCCGGCGAGCTCGTCCCGGACGAGATCACCGTCGGCATGGCCAAGGACCGCATGGAGCAGCCGGACGCCGTGAACGGCTTCCTGCTGGACGGCTTCCCGCGCAACGTCTCGCAGGCCGAGGCGCTGGACGAGATGCTGCAGACCGCGGGCATGAAGCTCGACGCCGTCCTCGACCTGGAGGTCGAGGAGGACGAGGTCGTCAAGCGCATCGCCGGCCGCCGGATCTGCCGCAACGACTCGGCGCACGTGTTCCACGTCGTGTACGCCGCGCCGAAGGCCGAGGGCGTCTGCGACGAGTGCGGCGGCGAGCTGTACCAGCGCGACGACGACTCCGAGGGCACGGTCCGGACCCGGCTGGAGGTCTACCACACGCAGACCGAGCCGATCATCGACTACTACAAGGCCCAGGGCCTGCTGGTGACGATCCCCGCCCTGGGCAAGGTCGAGGAAGTCACGCAGCGCGCGATGGACGCCCTGAAGAAGTAGTGCAGAAGTAGTACCCCTGCTGTGCGTACGGCCGCGGTGTCCCCGGGACACCGCGGCCGTACTGTTGAGAAGACCCGGTTCAAAAGGTGGAAGGCACGTTCATGGTCCAGATCAAGACCCCCGAGCAGATCGCGAAGATGCGCGAGGCAGGGCTGGTCGTCGCCGCGATCCACGCGGCGACCCGTGAGGCGGCCGTTCCGGGCGCCACGACGCGGGATCTGGACATGGTCGCGCGCAAGGTGATCGCCGACGCCGGGGCCAAGTCGAACTTCCTGGGCTACGGCGGCTTCCCCGCGACCATCTGCACCTCGGTGAACGAGGTCGTCGTCCACGGCATCCCGGACGACAAGACGGTCCTGAAGGACGGCGACATCATCTCGATCGACGCCGGCGCGATCGTCGACGGCTGGCACGGCGACGCGGCCTTCACGGCCTTCGTGGGCAGCGGTCACGCTCCGGAGCTGCTGGAGCTCTCCCGGGTGACCGAGGAGTCGATGTGGGCCGGCATCGCCGCGATGAAGAACGGCAACCGCCTCGTGGACATCTCGAAGGCGGTCGAGGGCTACATCCGCCGCCAGCCGCGGCCCGCGACCGGCAAGTACGGGATCATCGAGGACTACGGCGGCCACGGCATCGGCTCCGAGATGCACATGGACCCCCACCTGCTGAACTACGTCTCGCGCAAGCGGGGCAAGGGCATCAGGCTGGTCCCGGGCGTCTGCCTGGCGATCGAGCCGATGGTCTCCCTCGGAACCGCCCGTACGGAGGTACTGGCCGACGACTGGACGGTCGTCACCACGGACTCCACCTGGTCCTCGCACTGGGAGCACTCCGTCGCCCTGACGGAGGACGGCCCCATCGTCCTGACCAGCCCGGACTGCGGCAAGGAGAAGCTGGCGGAGTACGGAGTCACCACGGCTCCGGACCCCCTCGGTTAATGATCTAGACTCAGGGGCAAACTTTCCGGATTCGTCTTTCTGGGTGCCCTGACGTAGACTGACTCGTCGGCTTACGTGCATTCGCATGTCCGTGAGCCGATCAAGGTAGCCGATTCGAAAGGCGAAGCGTGGCCAAGAAGCAAGGTGCCATCGAGATCGAGGGCACCGTGATCGAGTCCCTCCCGAACGCCATGTTCAAGGTGGAGCTCCAGAACGGTCACAAGGTCCTCGCGCACATCAGCGGCAAGATGCGCATGCACTACATCCGCATCCTGCCCGATGACCGGGTCGTCGTGGAGCTCTCTCCGTACGACCTGACGCGTGGCCGGATCGTCTACCGATACAAGTAGATCTTGCTCTCACTCCTGCCTGGGCTGACGTCCCGGTGCGGGTGGTGGCACTGACCCGGAGAACCTTAAGAACATGAAGGTCAAGCCGAGCGTCAAGAAGATCTGCGACAAGTGCAAGGTGATCCGCCGTCACGGCCGGGTCATGGTCATCTGCGACAACCTGCGCCACAAGCAGCGCCAGGGCTGACGCACGCCGACCGACCTGCACTTCGCAGTTCTTCGCGCGACGTAAGAAAACGTACATACGCAGGACCCGCCCAGCCCCACCAGGGGTCGGCGGCACCTCCGGCGGGGGCCGGGGACCCGGACGTACCACTGCTCACGGGCGGTCGGCGGTCGGGAGCGGTCTTGCGGAAGACCCCCGAACACACAGGAGCCATTGAATGGCACGCGTTTCCGGTGTTGACATCCCGCGCGAAAAGCGCGTGGAGATCGCACTCACCTACGTCTTCGGTATCGGGCGCACCCGGTCCAAGGAGATCCTCGCCTCCACCGGCGTGAACCCGAACACCCGCGTTCGTGACCTGTCCGAAGAGGACCTGGTCAAGATCCGCGAGTACGTGGACGCCAACCTCCGTACCGAGGGTGACCTCCGCCGCGAGATCCAGGCCGACATCCGCCGCAAGGTCGAGATCGGCTGCTACCAGGGTCTGCGCCACCGCCGTGGCCTGCCGGTCCGCGGTCAGCGCACCAGCACGAACGCGCGTACCCGCAAGGGCCCGCGTCGCGCGATCGCCGGCAAGAAGAAGCCGGGCAAGAAGTAGTCCTGTTCAGCGGTCTTGCGCTGTAGGACCGACCACCTCCCGTAGGAGTAAGAGATGCCCCCCAAGGGTCGTCAGGGCGCTGCCAAGAAGGTGCGCCGCAAGGAAAAGAAGAACGTCGCTCACGGGCACGCCCACATCAAGAGCACGTTCAACAACACGATCGTCTCGATCACGGACCCGTCCGGCAACGTGATCTCCTGGGCCTCCGCCGGCCACGTCGGCTTCAAGGGCTCGCGCAAGTCCACCCCCTTCGCCGCGCAGATGGCCGCCGAGTCGGCCGCCCGCCGCGCGCAGGAGCACGGCATGCGCAAGGTTGACGTCTTCGTCAAGGGTCCGGGCTCCGGCCGCGAGACCGCGATCCGCTCCCTCCAGGCCACCGGCCTCGAGGTCGGCTCGATCCAGGACGTCACCCCCACCCCGCACAACGGCTGCCGTCCGCCCAAGCGGAGGCGCGTCTGACCTCAGGTGCGTTACGCATCTGTGGTTGATGTGGGATTCCGGGCGACATGCCCCCTTTCCGGGAGCATGTCGCCCGTACCCTTGCAGTACCGCTGTACCCGTACGCGGTAACAACATCGGGCTCCGCCCGGTGGCTGGGTCGGACGTCAAATAGTGGGCGTCCACGACTGAAGGAAAAAGACATGCTTATCGCTCAGCGTCCTTCGCTGACCGAAGAGGTCGTCGACGAGTACCGCTCGCGGTTCGTGATCGAGCCGCTGGAGCCGGGCTTCGGCTACACCCTCGGCAACTCCCTGCGCCGTACCCTCCTGTCCTCGATCCCGGGTGCCGCTGTCACCAGCATCCGCATCGACGGTGTCCTGCACGAGTTCACCACCGTGCCGGGCGTCAAGGAGGACGTGACCGACCTCATCCTCAACATCAAGCAGCTGGTCGTCTCCTCGGAGCACGACGAGCCGGTCGTGATGTACCTGCGCAAGCAGGGTCCCGGCCTGGTCACCGCTGCCGACATCGCGCCCCCGGCCGGTGTCGAGGTGCACAACCCGGACCTGGTCCTCGCCACGCTGAACGGCAAGGGCAAGCTGGAGATGGAGCTGACCGTCGAGCGCGGTCGCGGCTACGTCTCCGCCGTCCAGAACAAGCAGGTGGGCCAGGAGATCGGCCGTATCCCGGTCGACTCCATCTACAGCCCCGTGCTCAAGGTCACCTACAAGGTCGAGGCGACCCGTGTCGAGCAGCGCACCGACTTCGACAAGCTGATCGTCGACGTCGAGACCAAGCAGGCCATGCGCCCGCGCGACGCCATGGCGTCCGCCGGCAAGACCCTGGTCGAGCTGTTCGGTCTGGCCCGCGAGCTCAACATCGACGCCGAGGGCATCGACATGGGCCCGTCCCCGACGGACGCCGCCCTGGCCGCCGACCTGGCGCTGCCGATCGAGGAGCTGGAGCTCACGGTCCGCTCCTACAACTGCCTCAAGCGCGAGGGCATCCACTCCGTGGGTGAGCTCGTCGCCCGCTCCGAGGCCGACCTGCTCGACATCCGCAACTTCGGTGCGAAGTCGATCGACGAGGTCAAGGCGAAGCTGGCCGGCATGGGCCTGGCCCTCAAGGACAGCCCGCCCGGGTTCGACCCGACCGCCGCCGCCGACGCGTTCGGTGCGGACGACGACGCCGACGCCGGCTTCGTCGAGACCGAGCAGTACTAGTCGGCTGGGCTCGGGCCCAGGGGATCGCAACGTCGAGACCCAGCACCCAGCAGTACTGATTTCTTCCCGCCGCCAGCGGCTGAGGTCCTGGGCCTCGACCGCCGGCCGGGCTTGATTGCACTTTCCCGGGGCGTCCGCCCCGGGGGAACTGACACCGGTACCTGACACGGCCGGTGCAGATACGAAGGAGTAACACCATGCCGCGTCCCGCCAAGGGTGCCCGTCTGGGCGGCAGCGCCGCGCACGAGAAGCTTCTCCTCGCGAACCTCGCGAAGGCGCTCTTCGAGCACGGCCGCATCACGACGACCGAGGCCAAGGCCCGCCGCCTGCGTCCGGTCGCCGAGCGTCTGATCACCAAGGCGAAGAAGGGCGACATCCACAACCGTCGCCTGGTTCTCCAGACGATCACGGACAAGAGCATCGTCCACACGCTCTTCACCGAGATCGCCCCGCGCTTCGAGAACCGCCCCGGTGGTTACACGCGCATCACCAAGATCGGCAACCGTCGCGGCGACAACGCCCCGATGGCGGTCATCGAGCTCGTCGAGGCCCTGACCGTGGCCCAGCAGGCCACCGGTGAGGCCGAGGCCGCCACCAAGCGTGCGGTCAAGGAGGCCGAGGCCAAGGCTGAGGCCGAGGCCCCCGCCGAGGTCGAGGAGACCAAGGAGGCCTGATCCTTCGGGATCGTGCCTGCCTGATCGGCTCTGAACGGGCCCGCCCCTTCCCGGGGCGGGCCCGTTCTGCATGGGGAGAAGAGCATGCGCTTGAGAGGATCGGTCACGTGAGTGACGAGGTGGAGCCCGGGCACGTCCGGGTAAGGCTGGACCTGAGTTACGACGGCACGCACTTCTCCGGCTGGGCGAAGCAGCGCACGCTGCGGACCGTCCAGGGCGAGCTGGAGTCGGCCCTGCAGACCGTGATGCGGCTGCCGTACCCGGTCGATCTGACCGTGGCCGGGCGGACCGACGCGGGCGTGCACGCCCGCGGGCAGGTCGCCCAGTTCGACCTGGCCGAGGAGGTGTGGGCGGAGCACGGCGACAAGCTGCTGCGCCGCCTCGCGGGCAAGCTGCCGCACGACGTACGGGTGTGGAAGGTCGCCGAGGCCCCGGCGGGCTTCAACGCCCGGTTCTCCGCCGTCTGGCGCCGCTACGCCTACCGCGTGGGCGACCACGCCGGGGGTGTGGACCCGCTGCTGCGGAACCATGTGCTGTGGCACCCGTGGCCGCTGGACGTGGCCGCCATGAACGAGGCCGCCGCCCTGTTGCTCGGCGAGCACGACTTCGCCGCGTACTGCCGCAAGCGCGAGGGCGCCACCACGATCCGCACCCTCCAGCAGCTGAGCTGGGAGCGGGGCGGGGACGGCATCGTCACCGCGACCGTCCGCGCCGACGCCTTCTGCCACAACATGGTCCGCTCGCTGGTCGGCGCCCTGCTGCACGTCGGGGACGGGCACCGGACCACGGACTGGCCCGGCAAGGTGCTGCGGGCCGCCGTACGGGACTCCTCGGTGCACGTGGTCAAGCCGCACGGGCTGACCCTGGAGGAGGTCGGCTACCCGGCGGACGAGCTGCTGGCCGCCCGCAGCAAGGAAGCCCGGAACGTGCGCACGCTGCCGGCCGCCGGCTGCTGCTGATCCCGCCGGTGTACGGCCCGGGCGGCCACCGCCGCCCGATATCCGTTTGGGCGGATCCCTCCCGGGCCGGGACAATGCCCCGCATGGGACATCTCGAAGCCAGCCACCTGGAGTACTACCTTCCCGACGGGCGGGTTCTGCTCCCCGACGTCTCCTTCCGCGTGGGGGAGGGGGCGGTGGTCGCGCTGGTCGGGGCGAACGGGGCCGGCAAGACCACGCTGCTGAAGCTGGTCTCCGGTGAGCTCCAGCCGCACGGCGGCGGCGTCACCGTCAGCGGCGGCCTCGGCGTGATGTCCCAGTTCGTGGGCTCCGTGCGGGACGAGACGACCGTACGGGACCTGCTGGTCTCGGTGGCCCAGCCGCGGATCCGGGACGCCGCCCGGGCGGTCGACCACGCCGAGCACCTGATCATGACGGTGGACGACGAGGCCGCCCAGATGGCGTACGCGCAGGCGCTGAGCGACTGGGCCGACGTCCGCGGGTACGAGGCCGAGACCCTGTGGGACGTGTGCACCACGGCCGCGCTGGGGGTCCCGTACGACAAGGCGCAGTTCCGCGAGGTGCGCACGCTCTCGGGCGGCGAGCAGAAGCGGCTGGTGCTGGAGGCGCTGCTGCGCGGTCCGGACGAGGTGCTGCTCCTCGACGAGCCGGACAACTACCTCGACGTCCCGGGCAAGCGGTGGCTGGAGGAGCAGCTGAAGGCCACCCGCAAGACGGTGCTCTTCGTCAGCCACGACCGGGAGCTGCTGTCCCGGGCCGCCGAGAAGATCATCAGCCTGGAGCCGAGCCCGACGGGCACGGACGTGTGGGTGCACGGCGCGGGCTTCGACACGTACCACGACGCCCGCAGGGAGCGCTTCGCGCGCTTCGAGGAGCTCAAGCGGCGCTGGGACGAGGAGCACGCCCGCCTGAAGGCGCTGGTGCTGCGGCTGCGCAACCAGGCCGCGATCAGCCCCGACATGGCCTCGCGCTACCGGGCCATGCAGACCCGCTTCCAGAAGTTCGAGGAGGCCGGGCCGCCGCCGGAGCCGCCGCGCGAGCAGGAGATCCGGATGCGGCTGAAGGGCGGGCGCACCGGCGTGCGCGCGCTGACCGTGGAGAACCTGGAGCTGACCGGCCTGATGAAGCCGTTCTCGCTGGAGGTCTACTACGGGGAGCGGGTCGGCGTGCTCGGCTCGAACGGCTCGGGGAAGTCGCACTTCCTGCGGCTGCTGGCCGGCGAGGACGTGGCCCACACCGGGCAGTGGAAGCTGGGCGCCCGCGTGGTCCCCGGCCACTTCGCGCAGACCCATGCCCACCCGGAGCTGTTCGGCCGCACCCTCGTCGACATCCTGTGGACGGAGTCCGCGAAGGACCGGGGCGCCGCGATGTCCGTGCTGCGCCGGTACGAGCTGGAACGCCAGGGCGACCAGCCGTTCGAGAAGCTGTCGGGCGGCCAGCAGGCCCGCTTCCAGATCCTCCTGCTGGAGCTGGCGGGCACCACGGCGCTGCTCCTGGACGAGCCGACGGACAACCTGGACCTGGAGTCCGCGGAGGCGCTGCAGGACGGCCTGGAGGTGTACGAGGGCACGGTGCTGTGCGTCACGCACGACCGCTGGTTCGCGCGCACATTTGACCGTTTCCTGGTCTTCGGTTCAGACGGTGTTGTGCGGGAGACTCGGGAACCCGTCTGGGACGAACGTAGGGTCGAGCGCGAGCGCTAGGGGGAGCCCGCCCCCGGGCGGGTCGATCGGGGAGGCACAGTGCGGCTGCGGTCCGGTACCTGGCTCAGGAAACGGCACGACCCGGCGGTGCGTCGGGAGCTCGCCGCCCGGCTGCTGGCCCCCGCCTCCCGCCCGTGGTGCGCCGGCCTGCTGGTCGTGGTCCTCGGGATCTGCGTCGCCACCAGCCTGCGGTCGAACTGGGGCTCGGACAACGCCTTCGTCGTGAAGGCCGCCGAGACGCTGCTGGCGGGCGGCTCGCCGTACGAGGACAAGCGCTTCCTGTACCTGCCGAGCGCCGTGGTCATGGCGGTCCCGGAGGCGCTGCTGCCGACGCCGGTGCTGCGCTGGGTGCTGCCGCCGGTGATGTCGGGGCTGGTGGCCGCGGGCTGGTGGGCGGCGCTGCGGCTGTTCTCGGTGCCGGCCCGGTCGCGGTTCGCGGTCGGCGGGTTCGCCGTGCTGGCGCTGGCCTTCCGGCCGTACGTGAACCTCGTCCTGATAGGCAACTGGACCGCGATATCGGTGGCCGCCCTGCCGCTGGCCCTGCTGCTCGCGCACCGGCGCTCGTGGACGGCCGCCGGACTGGTGGTGGGGCTGGCGATCGCCTGCAAGCCGATGCTGGTGCCGATCGGGCTGCTGTTCGTGCTGGCCCGCCGGTGGCGGGGGCTGGCGGTGGCCGTGCTGGTGCCGCTGGGGATGTCGCTGCTGGGCGCGCTGCTGATGCCGAGCCCCTCGCTGTTCTTCACCAAGACGCTGCCGTTCCTGCTCCGGGGGCAGGACGCGTACGCCCTGCCCTGGGACGCCTCGCCGATCGCGGTGCTGCCCCGGCTGGGGGTGCCGGTCCCGGTCGCGGTGGCGGTGGCGGGGCTGGGGGCGCTCGGCGCGCTGTGGGCGGCCTGGCGGCGGTGGCGGCGGGAGGACGACCGGGACCGGGGCGAGCTGCGGCTCGCGGAGACGGCCTGCATGGTGATGCTGGCCGCATTCCTGGTGTCGCGGCCCTCCTTCGACCACTACCTGCTGGTGGTGCTTCCGCTGCTGCTGGCCTCGGGGGTGCGGGCGGGTTCGGCGGTGCGTTCGGGCTGGTTCTGGGCGGGGATGTTCCCGCAGGTCGCGGGGGTGCCGTGGCCGTCGGAGCTGGAGCGCAAGCGGCGGGCGTTCAAGGACTGCTTCACGCTGTGCGTGTGGGCGGCCACGCTCGCGCGGCGGTGCCTGCGCCCGGCGCGGGTTAACCTGGAAGCCGTACGAACTGCAGGGACCCTTCCCGGGCCCGGAACAGAGCGCACCGCGGAGCCCGCCGAGGCGGGCTCCAGGCCTGCGTTTTGACCCTTCCAGGGCACGGTGGGTATCCTGCTGGTTCGTTATGCGTATTGGCTTGCTCATTCTCACGTGAAAGGGCCTTACGCCGGTCCACCGGGCCGATGACCAGCGGTACACACGGGTTGCGTCCCCGATGTGAACCAGGGCTGTCGTGATCGTCCGTGGTGGCCTTGTCAGGACCCTTCCCTTCGGGCCGTGAGGCTCGGGGGAGAACCCATCACTGAAGAAGCGAAGGCATACGACCGTGCGTACGTACAGCCCCAAGCCCGGCGACATCTCGCGCCAGTGGCTCGTCATCGACGCCCAGGACGTCGTCCTCGGCCGTCTGGCGACCCAGGCCGCTACCCTCCTGAAGGGCAAGCACAAGCCGACCTACGCCCCCCACATGGACATGGGCGACTTCGTCATCGTCATCAACGCCGACAAGGTCCACCTGTCCGGCAACAAGGCGTCCCAGAAGATGGCCTACCGCCACTCCGGCTTCCCGGGCGGTCTGCGCTCCGTGCGCTACGACGACCTGCTGGCGAACAACCCGGAGAAGGCCGTCGAGAAGGCCGTCAAGGGCATGCTCCCCAAGAACTCCCTGGGCCGTCAGATGCTCTCGAAGCTGAAGGTCTACTCGGGCGACCAGCACCCGCACGCTGCCCAGCAGCCGGTGCCGTTCGAGATCACCCAGGTCGCGCAGTAGTTCCGGCCACCCCCTAAACACAGAGAATTCTGAGGAGCATCGTGGCCGAGACCACCGCCGAGACCCCCGTCGACGAGTTCGAGGGCGTCGAGGAGTACACCACCGAGTCGGACGTCGCCGTCGAGGGCGACTACACCTCCGAGTCCCTTGCCGGTCGCTTCGGCGACCCCCAGCCGGCCGCCGGCCTGGGCCGTCGCAAGAACGCCATTGCCCGTGTCCGGATCGTTCCGGGCTCCGGCAAGTGGAAGATCAACGGTCGCACCCTTGAGGACTACTTCCCCAACAAGGTGCACCAGCAGGAAGTCAACGAGCCGTTCAAGCTGCTTGAGCTCGACGGTCGTTACGATGTCATCGCCCGCATCGCGGGTGGCGGCGTCTCCGGCCAGGCCGGCGCCCTGCGCCTCGGCGTGGCCCGTGCGCTGAACGAGGCGGACGTCGACAACAACCGCCCGGCGCTGAAGAAGGCCGGCTTCCTTTCCCGCGACGACCGTGCGGTCGAGCGCAAGAAGGCCGGTCTGAAGAAGGCCCGTAAGGCTCCGCAGTACAGCAAGCGTTAATCTGCGCCTGCTGTTCAGCAACGACCGCCCCGGCAGCACTCTCTGTGCTGCCGGGGCGGTTCGTTTACCGCCACAAGCGGCACATACCTGTCACCAGCGGTCTCAAGCGAAGCGCGATCTTGGGAGGACAACAGTGGGACAACTCTTCGGAACGGACGGTGTACGGGGCGTCGCCAACGCGGATCTGACGGCTGAGCTCGCGCTCGGCCTCTCCGTGGCAGCGGCCCACGTACTGGGCGAGGCCGGCACCTTCGCGGGCCACCGGCCGACGGCCGTCGTCGGCCGCGACCCCCGGGCCTCGGGCGAATTCCTGGAGGCCGCGGTCGTCGCCGGTCTCGCGAGCGCGGGCGTGGACGTCCTGCGCGTCGGTGTGCTGCCCACCCCGGCGGTGGCGTATCTCACCGGTGCGCTGGGTGCCGACCTCGGCGTGATGCTCTCCGCCTCCCACAACGCGATGCCCGACAACGGCATCAAGTTCTTCGCCCGCGGCGGCCACAAGCTCGCCGACGAGCTGGAGGACCGGATCGAGGCCGTCTACGAGGAGCACCGCACGGGCGCGCCCTGGGACCGGCCCACCGGCGCCGGCGTCGGCCGCGTCTCCGACTACGACGAGGGCTTCGACAAGTACGTCGCCCACCTCATCGGGGTCCTCCCCAACCGTCTCGACGGGCTGAAGATCGTCCTGGACGAGGCGCACGGCGCGGCCGCCCGCGTCTCGCCCGAGGCCTTCGCCCGGGCCGGTGCCGAGATCGTCACCATCGGTGCCGAGCCCGACGGCCTGAACATCAACGACGGCTGCGGCTCCACCCACCTCGGCCTGCTCAAGGCGGCCGTCGTCGAGCACGGCGCCGACCTCGGCATCGCCCACGACGGCGACGCCGACCGCTGCCTCGCGGTCGACGCCTCGGGCGCGGAGGTCGACGGCGACCAGATCCTCGCCGTGCTGGCCCTGGCCATGCGCGAGGCCGACACCCTGCGCGGTACCACCGTCGTCGGCACGGTCATGTCCAACCTGGGCTTCAAGCTGGCCATGGAGGCCGAGGGCATCCAGGTCGTGCAGACCGGCGTCGGCGACCGGTACGTGCTGGAGGCGATGAAGGAGCACGGCTACGCGCTGGGCGGCGAGCAGTCCGGCCACGTGATCATCCTCGACCACGCGACGACCGGCGACGGCACGCTGACCGGCCTGATGCTGGCCGCGCGCGTCGCGGCGACCGGCCGGTCGCTCGCGGAGCTGGCCGGTGTGATGCAGCGGCTGCCGCAGGTCCTGATCAACGTGCCCGACGTCGACAAGTCCCGGGTCGCCAGCTCCGGCGAGGTGGCCGCGGCCGTCGCCGATGCCGAGCGCGAGCTCGGCACCACCGGCCGGGTGCTGCTCCGTCCGTCCGGTACGGAGCCCCTGGTCCGGGTGATGGTGGAGGCCGCCGACATCGAGCAGGCCCGCACGGTGGCGGGGCGTCTCGCGGACGCCGTGAAGACGGCGCTCGGCTAGTCGCTCCCGCGTTCGCCCGAACGGGCTACGGGAGCCGTGGCGCACCCGGCCGCCGGACCATCCGGTGCTGCTGGGTGCGCCACAGCAGTTTCCAGCCCACGAGGGTCGCGACCCCGGCCAGGACGATGCCGCACAGGTTCAGCAGCAGCTGCAGTGCCGAGCCCCACATCTGCGGGTAGTCCCCGAAGCTGAAGGCGACGGCGGCGTTCGCGGCGGCCGGGACGGTGGTGACGGAGATCGCCACGCCGACCAGGGCACCGGACTTCGCCGAGGTCAGGGACAGCGTCCCGGCCATGCCGGCCAGCAGGGCCACGATGAAGGAGAACGGGTCCGGGTTCCAGATGAAGCTGGTGTTCGGGCGCGGCTTCTCCAGCATCGCCTCGTTGAACTGCCCCAGCCCGGTCATGGCCAGGCTGAACAGGGTCGTCGCCGCCATCGCCACCGTGAAGCCCACCACCAGGGCGAAGGCGGAGCGGCCGGCGAGCCGCGGCTCCCGCTGGACCAGCCCGGTGCAGATCCCGGCGAGCGGCCCGAACTCGGGGCCCAGGGCCATCGCGCCCACGATCAGGATGGCGTTGTCGAGGACCACACCGCAGGCCGCGATCATCGTCGCGATGCCGAGGAACATCAGGTAGGTGATGGTGAGGGTGGACTCCTCGTGGGTCGCCTCGGCCAGCTGCTCCCAGATCACGGCGTCCGCGGCCTCGCCCGGAGCCTCCTTCTCCGCCTCGTCGGCGCGGGCGGACAGGGACAGGTCGATGTGGTCGACGGCGATCGCGCCGTCCCGGTCGACGGCCAGCTCCCGCAGCCCGTGCAGCAGCTCGTCCCCGGCCTCCCGGGCCACGTCGCACAGCACGATGTCGCCGACCGGATCGCGGGCGGCCCCGGAGAGCACGGCCACGTGCGTGGTGCCGACCGTCCGGCCGATCAGCGCGAGGACGGCGCCGGTCCGGTCGTGCGGTGTCATGATCCGCAGATGGAGCATGCCCGCACAGTAGCCCTCGCGGGGCCAGCGGGAGCGCTGTCAGAGCTTGCGCAGGCTGAGTTTCTGCACCTTGTGGTCCGGGCCCTTGCGGACGACGAGGGTGGCGCGGCCGCGGGTGGGGGCCACGTTCTCCAGCAGGTTGGGCTTGTTGATCGTCCGCCACATGGTCTGCGCGTACTCCAGGGCCTCCTCCTCGGAGACCTGCGTGTACCTGCGGAAGAAGGAGAACGGGTTCTGGAAGGCGGTCTCCCGCAGCTTCCGGAACCGGTTGAGGTACCAGCGCTCGATGTCCTCGGGGCGCGCGTCCACGTACACGCTGAAGTCGAAGTAGTCGGCGAGGCCGACCCGGGTGCGCCCGTCCTTGCCGGGAAGGGCCGGCTGGAGCACGTTCAGGCCCTCGACGATCAGGATGTCCGGGCGGCGGACGACGAGCCGCTCGCCGGGGACGATGTCGTAGATCAGGTGCGAGTAGACCGGGGCGGTGACCTCGTCCTTGCCGGCCTTGATGTCGGCGACGAAGCGGGTCAGCGCACGGCGGTCGTAGGACTCGGGGAAGCCCTTGCGGGAGGTGAGCCCGCGCCGCTCCAGCTCCTTCATCGGGTAGAGGAAGCCGTCCGTGGTGACGAGCTCCACGCGCGGGTGCTCGGGCCAGCGGGCCAGCAGCGCCTGGAGCAGGCGGGCCACGGTGGACTTGCCGACGGCGACGGAGCCGGCGACGCCGATCACGAACGGGGTGCCCTGCTGGCTGCCGTGGCCGGTGCCGCCCGCGTCGCCGAGGAAGGTGTTGAGGGTGCCGCGGAGGGTGCTGGTGGCGCCGACGTACAGGTTGAGCAGCCGGGAGAGCGGCAGGTAGATGTCGCGGACCTCGTCGAGGTCGATGACGTCGCCCAGGCCGCGCAGCTGCTCGACCTCCTCGGCGGTCAGCGGCAGCGGGGTGCGCTCGCGCAGGGCGCTCCACTCGGCGCGGGTGAGGTCGACGTACGGCGAGACCTCGGCCCGGCGGGGGGAACGCTCGGACCGCTCGGTGCGCGTCGTTGCGCAGTCCGGGTCGGGCGTGCTGCTTCGTGGCGGCGAAGTGATCACACCGCCATTGTCGTGGCTCGGGGCCTCCCGTGGGTGGTGGGGTCGGTCACGTGGCGGAGGCGCGGAGGCTGCTTTCGGTCTCACTGAGATCACGATCGGCCGCGAACGGGCGTTCGGGCGGGCGGGTGTCGGCGGCGGCACGTAGATTGCTGATCATGATGGCTCCGGCGCCCATGGGGAGTGGGCGCGGTCCGGGCCGTCCCGACCGTCTCATTGCACCACCCTGTGGGGGAGATTTTCCGTGCGCAGCATCCTTGTCCGCCGTTCCGTCATGACCGCCTCCGCCGCCGCGCTGGCGCTGCTCGCCACCGCGTGCGGCTCGTCCGAGGGCAAGAAGGAGGACGCCAAGGCCGACGCCTCCTCGTCCGCCGCCGCCCCGGCCTCGCCCGCGGCCCCCGCCGCGAAGGGCAAGACGGACGCCGAGCTCGCCTCGGTGATCGTGAAGCAGGCCGACCTGCCGGACCACGTGGTCAAGGAGGCCACGGCCGCCGAGGCCGCCGCCGGCGCCGCCGCCACCAGCGACAAGCCCGAGTGCCTGCCCCTGGTCAAGGCGCAGGGCCTCGCCCCGGTCGGCACGGCCACCGGCGCCGCCCGCACCAAGGCCATCGCCAAGCCGAAGGAGCCGGCCGCGGACGCCAGCCCCGAGGACAAGATGAAGGCCGCGATGGACGCCCTCGGCTCCACCGTCACCGCCGTGACCGTCGCCTCGTACGACGGCAAGGGCGCCGAGGACGCCTTCACCGCCCTGAAGACCGCGGGCACCGCCTGCGCCGGCGGCTACTCCGCGACCTCCGGCGGCAGCACCGGCAAGATCGGCAAGGTGGCCGCGGGCGCCCCGGTCACCGCGGGCGACGCCGCCCTCTCCTACACCGTCGAGGGCGACATGGACGGCGAGAAGATGGCGACGCAGCTCGTGGTCGTCCGCAAGGGCAACACCCTGGCGACCTTCTCCGCGGTCGGCCTGAAGGCCGAACAGCCGAAGGCGCTCGTCGACGCGCAGGTCAAGAAGCTCGGCTGAGGCCGGCACCGGCGCCGGAGCTCGGCGCCTGAGCATCCGTCAACCCCGTTCCGGCGCATTCGCCGGGGCGGGGTTGCGCCGTCTTGCCCGAAAGTGCGGGGCGGGAAGCCGATCGCGGCGTACGCTGCGCCGTATGTGCGGAATTGTGGGTTACGTAGGAGCGCAGTCGGCGCTCGATGTGGTCATCGCCGGACTCAAGCGGCTGGAGTACCGCGGGTACGACTCGGCGGGCGTCGCCGTGCTCGCCGACGGGGAGATCGCCTCCGCCAAGAAGGCGGGGAAGCTGGTCAACCTGGAGAAGGAGCTCGTCGCGCATCCGCTGCCGACGGGCTCCACCGGCCTGGGGCACACGCGTTGGGCCACGCACGGCGGGCCCACCGACGCCAACGCCCACCCGCACCTCGACAACGCGGGCCGGGTGGCCGTCGTCCACAACGGCATCATCGAGAACTTCGCCGCGCTCCGCACCGAACTGGCCGAGCGCGGGCACCGGCTGGAGTCCGAGACGGACACCGAGGTCGTCGCCCACCTGCTGGCGGAGCGGTTCGCCGCCGCCGGGAACGACCTCGCGGAGGCCATGCGGCAGGTGTGCCGGCGGCTCGAAGGGGCGTTCACGCTGGTCGCGGTGCACGCCGACGCGCCGGACGTGGTGGTCGGCGCCCGCCGGAACTCCCCCCTGGTCGTGGGCGTTGGGGAAGGTGAGAACTTCCTCGCCTCGGACGTGGCCGCGTTCATCGCCCACACGCGGTCCGCGATCGAGCTGGGGCAGGACCAGGTCGTCGAGCTCCGCCGCGACGGGGTCTCGGTGACCGGGTTCGACGGCTCGCCCGCGCAGGTGCGGGCGTACCACGTCGACTGGGACGCTTCGGCGGCCGAGAAGGGGGGATACGACTACTTCATGCTCAAGGAGATCGCCGAGCAGCCGAAGGCCGTCGCCGACACCCTCCTGGGCAGGATCGACGCGAGCGGCTCGCTGACCCTGGACGAGGTGCGCATCCCCGCCTCGGTGCTCCGGGAGGTCGACAAGGTCGTGATCGTGGCCTGCGGTACGGCCTACCACGCGGGCATGATCGCGAAGCTGGCCATCGAGCACTGGACCCGCATCCCGTGCGAGACGGAACTGGCGAGCGAGTTCCGCTACCGCGACCCGATCCTGGACCAGCGGACGCTGGTGGTGGCGATCTCGCAGTCCGGCGAGACCATGGACACCCTGATGGCGCTGCGCCACGCGCGCGAGCAGGGCGCCAAGGTGCTGGCCATCTGCAACACGAACGGGTCGACGATCCCGCGGGAGTCGGACGCCGTGCTGTACACGCACGCCGGCCCCGAGGTCGCCGTCGCCTCCACCAAGGCCTTCCTGACCCAGCTGGTGGCCTGCTACCTGGTCGCGCTCTACCTCGGACAGGTCCGGGGCACCAAGTGGGGCGACGAGATCCAGGCGGTGGTCCGTGAGCTGTCCGACATCGCCGCGGCCGTGGACGCCGTCCTGGAGACGATGGAGCCGGTGCGGGAACTGGCGCGGTCCCTGGCCGACAAGAACACCGTGCTGTTCCTCGGGCGGCACGTCGGCTACCCGGTGGCGCTGGAGGGCGCGCTCAAGCTCAAGGAGCTCGCCTACATGCACGCCGAGGGGTTCGCGGCGGGCGAGCTCAAGCACGGGCCGATCGCGCTGATCGAGAAGGACCTGCCGGTGGTGGTCGTCGTGCCGTCGCCGCGCGGGCGCTCCGTCCTGCACGACAAGATCGTGTCGAACATCCAGGAGATCCGGGCGCGCGGGGCGCGGACCATCGTGATCGCGGAGGAGGGCGACCAGGCGGTCGTCCCGTACGCCGACCACCTCATCCGCATCCCGGCCACGCCGACGCTGCTCCAGCCGCTGGTCGCGACGGTGCCGCTGCAGGTGTTCGCGTGCGAACTGGCCACCGCGCGCGGGAACGAGGTGGACCAGCCGCGTAATCTCGCGAAGTCCGTGACCGTGGAGTGAATGGGTAGTTCGTTGTGATTATCGGCGTGGGAATCGACGTTGCCGAGATCGACCGCTTCGGCGCGGCACTGGAGCGGACGCCGGGCATGGCCCAGCGACTCTTCGTCGAGTCCGAGTTGCTCCTGCCGAGCGGCGAGCGGCGCGGAACCGCCTCGCTCGCCGCCCGGTTCGCCGCCAAGGAGGCACTGGCCAAGGCGCTCGGCGCACCCGCCGGAATGCTGTGGACCGACGCCGAGGTGTACGTGGAGGACTCCGGGCAGCCGCGGGTGCGGGTGCGGGGCACCGTGGAAGCGCGGGCCGTGGCGCTCGGGGTGAAGTCCTTTCACATTTCGCTCAGCCACGACGCGGGCGTCGCCTCGGCGGTGGTCATCGCCGAGGCGTAGCCCAGCCGGGGCGTAGCGCCGCCGATCGGGCTGTTCGATCGGGCAGGCTCGCGTGTTTCCTTCGGGATCCGTGGTGATGTGTCATTCGTCGGTGTCATGCCGTGTGTCGGGTGCCGGTGTCGTTCATGGGTTCGCGGATCGCATGCGTGACCCTTTTGCGGCGGTGTCGTTGATCGGATGACAGCACCACGGGCGAGGGGGAGGGGTGGTGGTGGGACGGAAGCTGCCGCTGGGCGGGGACGAGACGGCCCGTACCGCCTGCGCCCGCACCCTTGTCCGGTCGGGCGTGGACGAGAGGACCGGCGAGGTTCTCGCCCCGGCCACGCTGGCGGAACGTGTCGGCTGGTGCACCGACCTGGTGGCCGGCATGACTGCCACACTGCTGGCCGAACGCTGGAACACCGCTGACGTGGACGCGCTGGCCTCCGGGGTGGACGGCGGGGGCCGGAAGCTGCCGTCGAACGCGTGGATGGCGCTGCGCCGCCTCGGCTGGACCACCGCCGCCCCCGAGGGCGTGAAGGTCAACGACCGCATCGTGCGCATGGCCCAGCGCGCAACACCTCCAAGCACTGCCCGCACTGCCTCACCCCGCTGCGGCACCGCAAAGCCCCAGACCGGCCCACCGTGAGCGGCTGGAAGTGGGCCGTCTGCCCCAGCCCCGAGTGCGGCTGGCAGGGCGACCGCGACCAGGGTGCCTGGCGCCGTATCGCCGCACGCGGACTCGCCCACCAGGCCAAGACCGTCGTGGACCGCACCAGCGGGCAGATGGCGATCCGCACGGTGACGGACACGATGGAGGCCAAGGCCGTCATCACGACCGCCCCGAAGACCAGCCGGGCGGACCGGTCGAAGACCGGCCCCACCCGGCCGCGCACCAGCCGCCCCGCGCCCAGGCGACGCGGGGTTCCCTCCCCGGCCCGGCCTCCGGGCCGGGCCGGCCAGCGTCCGGAGGGACACGCACCAACGGGCCGGAGGATGCTGCCCCGCGCAGCCCACCGGCACCAGGGCGTGCACACGATCAGCACACCCACCACCCGCCGACACCGGCCACGAGGAGCAGCACTGGGCGCGGGATTCCACCTCCGCGCTCACGCCGCCCCACCCAGGTGGTGGGCAGAACCCACGCCGAACCCCACGGTTCGCACGGAATTGCTCAGCTGATCAGAGACGCTGGGCACATGCGGACTGCTTACAGCGTGGAGAACGTACGGGCCGCCGAACGGGAGCTGATGGCCCGGCTCCCCGAAGGCGCCCTCATGCAGCGGGCCGCGGCCGGACTGGCCGCCGCCTGCGCCGACCTGCTGCCGAAGGTCTACGGATCACGGATCGTGCTGCTCGTCGGGCCGGGCGACAACGGCGGCGACGCCCTGTACGCGGGCGCCCGGCTGGCCCGGCGCGGCGCCGGGGTGACCGCCGTGCCGATGGATCCGCAGCGGATGCACCCGGGCGGGCTGGCCGCGCTGCGCGCCGCCGGCGGGCGCGTCGCCGGGACCGTGCCCGAGCGGGCCGACCTCGTCGTGGACGGGCTGCTCGGCATCGGCGGCCGGGGCGGACTGCGGCCGGCCGCCGCGGCGCTGGTGGAACGGATCCCGGCCGGGGCCGCCGTGGTCGCCGTCGACCTGCCGAGCGGGGTGGACGCGGACACCGGGGAAGTGGCCGGCGCCGCGGTGCGGGCCGACGTCACGGTGACCTTCGGGGCGCACAAGCCGGGGCTGCTGATCGACCCGGGGGCGTCGCTCGCCGGTGTCGTGCGGCTCGTGGACATCGGGCTGGAGTTCGACGCCGCGGGCGGGACTGCGGCCGGGCCCGGCCGCGGTGCCGGGCCCGAGGCCGAAGCCCTGCAGCACGCCGACGTGGCGCGGCTGCTGCCCCGGCCCGGCGCCGACAGCGACAAGTACCGCCGCGGTGTCGTCGGCATCGCCGCCGGATCGGCCCAGTACCCCGGCGCCGCCGTGCTCGCCGTGGCCGGGGCCCTGCGGGGCGGCGCGGGCGCCGTGCGGTACGTCGGCCCGGCGGCCGGCGAGGTCCTCGCCCGCTACCCCGAGACGCTGATCGGGTGGGGCCGCGTCCAGGCGTGGGTCGTCGGCCCCGGGCTCGGGGAGGGGCGCGGCCAGGACGTCGAGCGGGTCCTGGCCGACCCCGTGCCGGTGCTGGTCGACGCCGACGGGCTGCGCGGGCTCGACCCGGAGGTGCTGCACGCCCGGCCGGCGCCCACGCTGCTGACCCCGCACGCCGGGGAAGCGGCCGCGCTGCTGGGGGTACCGCGGGAAGCCGTGGAATCCGGGAGGCTGGCGGCCGTAAGGGAGTTGGCCGGGCGGTACGGGGCCGCGGTCCTGCTGAAGGGGTCGACGACGCTGGTGTGCGGTGACGGGCGGGGGCGGCCGGTGCGGGTGAACCCGACGGGTACGCCGTGGCTGGCGACGGCGGGCAGCGGCGACGTGCTGTCGGGGCTCGGCGGGTCGCTGCTGGCGGCCGGGCTGGCGGCCGCGGATGCGGGGGCGGTGGCGGCGTACCTGCACGGGCTGGCCGCCCGGTTGGCCGCCGACGGGGCTCCCGTCCTCGCGCATGAGGTGGCCGAAGCCTTGCCCGCCGCTTGGCGTAACGCCGCCCGGGTCTGACCGGCCGGCGCCGCGGCTTCCGGGGGCCGGCCCCCGGTCCGCCGCGCCTCGAACGCCGGCGGGGCCGGGTGGGGCCGACTGTGGTGGCTCGGCGCGCCGCCGCTTCCGGGGGCCGGCCCCCGCGCCCCCGCGCCTCAAACGCCGGCGGGGCTGAATTGGGCGGGGCTGAATTGGGCCGGCCCCGCGCCCCCGCGCCTCAAGCGCCGGCGGGGCTGAATTGGGTGGGGCTGAGTTGGGTGGGTTGGGGTGGGGGAATGGCGGGCGCGCGGGGGTGGGGAGGGCTCTGAGAGACTGGGGGCGATGAACGAGACACCGGGGCGCGTGTACGCCGAGATCGATCTGGACGCCGTACGGGCGAACGTGCGCGCACTGCGCGCGCGGGCTCCCCGGGCCGAGCTCATGGCCGTCGTCAAGGCGGACGCCTACGGGCACGGGGCCGTGCCCTGCGCCCGCGCAGCCCAGGACGCCGGCGCCGCCTGGATCGGCACCGCCACCCCCGACGAGGCGCTCGCCCTGCGCGCGGCCGGGATCGGCGGCCGGATCATGTGCTGGCTGTGGACCCCCGGCGGGCCCTGGCGGGAGGCGATCGAGGCCGATGTCGACGTCTCCGTCAGCGGGATGTGGGCCCTCGACGAGGTGACCGCGGCCGCCCGGGCGGCCGGGCGGACCGCCCGGATCCAGCTCAAGGCCGACACCGGCCTCGGCCGCAACGGCTGCCAGCCTGCCGACTGGGCGGAGCTCGTCGGCGCGGCGGTGGCCGCCGAGGCCGAGGGCACCGTCCGCGTCACCGGCGTCTGGTCGCACTTCGCCTGTGCCGACGAGCCCGGGCACCCCTCCATCCGGCTCCAGCTGGCCGTGTTCCGCGACATGCTCGCGCACGCCGAGAAGGAGGGGCTGGAGCCCGAGGTCCGGCACATCGCCAACTCTCCCGCGACGCTGACCATCCCGGACAGCCACTTCGACCTGGTGCGCTGCGGCCTCGCCGTCTACGGCGTGTCGCCCGCCCCCGAGCTCGGCACCCCCGCCGAGCTCGGGCTGCGCCCGGCGATGACCCTCAAGGCGTCGGTGGCCCTGGTCAAGACGGTGCCCGCCGGGCACGGCGTCAGCTACGGCCACCACTACGTCACCGACGACGAGACCACCCTCGCGCTGATCCCCGCCGGGTACGCCGACGGCATCCCCCGGCACGCCTCGGGCCGCGGCCCGGTCTCCGTCGGCGGCCGGGTCCGGCGTGTCGCCGGGCGTGTCGCGATGGACCAGTTCGTCGTCGACCTCGGCCCCGGAGCCCAGGTGCGGGCGGGGGACGAGGCCGTCCTGTTCGGCAGCGGCGAGCACGGCGAACCCACCGCCGAGGACTGGGCTCAGGCGGCACAGACGATCGCGTATGAGATCGTCACCCGTATCGGAGGGCGCGTACCCCGCGTCTACCGCAACGGCTGAGTTGAGTTGAGGACGACGGCGTGAGCGAGAACTGGCGCAGGGCCGGCTGGGCCGGGGCCGCGATCGGCGTGATAGCCGCGGGTGCGGCGGCCGGTGTCGCCGTCGAACGGATCACGGTCGGGCGCAGCGTGCGCCGCAAGGCGCGCCTTGCCCTCGATGCCGCCGGCGACTACGGCTCCCTGCGTGGAACGCCGGGCGCCGCCTACGCCGAGGACGGGACCGAGCTCCACTACGAGCTCGACGAGCCGGATGAGGACACCGCCAAGCGGCCGCGCTCCCGGCTGCGCCGCAAGGACCGGCCCGCGCCGACCGTCGTCTTCTGCCACGGCTACTGCCTGGCCCAGGACTCCTGGCACTTCCAGCGCGCCGCCCTGCGGGGCCTCGTCCGCGCCGTGTACTGGGACCAGCGCAGCCACGGCCGCAGCGCCCGCGGCTTCGCGCAGGCCGACGGCGAGCCGGTGACGATCGACCAGCTCGGCCGCGACCTGAAGACCGTCATCGACGCCGCCGCCCCCGAGGGCCCGCTGATCCTGGTGGGTCACTCGATGGGCGGTATGACCATCATGGCGTTCGCCGAGCAGTACCCGGAGCTGGTGCGCGACCGCGTGCTCGGGATCGCCCTGGTCGGCACCTCCAGCGGCCGTCTGAACGAGGTGACGTACGGTCTGCCCGCCGTGGGCGTGGGGGCGGTGCGCCGGATCCTGCCGCCCGTGCTCAAGGCGCTCGGCTCGCAGGTGGAGCTGGTGGAGCGGGGCCGCCGGGCCACCGCGGACCTGTTCGCCGGCATGATCAAGATGTACTCGTTCGGCGCCCCGCGCGAGGTGGACCCGGGCGTCGCCCGGTTCGCGGAGCGGCTCATCGAGGCCACCCCCATCGACGTGGTCGCCGAGTTCTACCCGGCCTTCCAGGCCCACGACAAGACGGCCGCCCTCCAGCGGTTCGCGGACATCCCCGTCACCGTCATCGCCGGGGACCACGACATGATCACCCCGGCCGCGCACAGCCAGGCCATCAAGGACGCGCTGCCGGCCGCGGAGCTCGTCGTCCTGGAGCGGGCCGGGCACCTGATGATGCTGGAGTACCCGCAGACGGTGACCGGGCTGCTGGCCGAGCTGCTCGCGCGCACCGGTGCGGTCCCCGCAGCGGCTAACGTTGGCGGACATGGAAGAAGTACCGCTGGAAGCCCCTCTCAGCCCGGCGCGGGGATCTCGGGATCCTGAAGGCGCCGCCGGCGCGCGCATCACCGTCGACTCGCCCGCGGCCATGCAGGCGCTGGGCCGCAGCATTGCCGGCCTGCTCCGCCCCGGCGACCTCGTCCTGCTGACGGGGGAGCTCGGCGCGGGCAAGACCACGCTGACCCGCGGGCTCGGCGAGGGGCTCGGCGTCCGCGGGGCGGTGACCTCGCCGACGTTCGTGATCGCCCGGGTGCACCCCTCGCTGCGTGGCGGGCCGGCGCTGGTCCATGTGGACGCGTACCGGCTGGGCGGCGGGCTGGACGAGATGGAGGACCTGGACCTCGACGTCTCGCTGCCCGAGTCCGTGGTCGTCGTCGAGTGGGGCGACGGCAAGGTCGAGGAACTCTCGGACGACCGGCTGCACGTGGTGATCGCGCGGGCGGTCGGCCACGAGGAGGTCCTGGACGACGTACGGGAGGTCACCGTGCGCGGTGTCGGCGGGCGCTGGGCCGCACCGGGCCTGCTGGCGGGCCTCGGGGCCGTCGCGGCGGGCTGAGCCCGGGCGGCACGGCGGGCTGAGCCCGGGCGGTGCGGCCGGTACCTCTCGGGGCCGGACCCCAAGAGGTGCCGACAAGGTGTCGGCAAGATATTGCGCCGGGAGAGGCGGGCGTGGTCACATGGTACGCAGGGCTGGTTAGGCCTACCTAAGTACGGCCGGCCCGGGCCAGGAGGCAGCCATGTCGACAGGAGCAGCGGCACCGCGCGACCCCCGCAGGCCGACCGTGCCGAGGGGAGCCTTGTCCGCCGTGCCCATGGGCGTGCTGCTCGCCGCGGGCGCGGCCGCCACCGCCGTCTCGACGCCGCCGGTGCACGCGCGCGCCGGGCAGGAGGACGCCGGACCGGCCGGCCCGGGCAGGGCGGCCGAGGGCCGCGGATCCGGCCGGCACGCGCAGGCCGCCCCGGAGCCCGAGGCGGCCTGAGTCCTCCGTCCGGGTGAAATCAGGGAACGACGACGACCTTGGAGTTGATCGTCGCGAACGCCCACATCGCGTCGCCGTCGGCCCGGCTCATCCGGATGCCGCCGGTCTTCCGCGTCGGGTCGGGCTCGGGCAGCTTCCCGTCCGCGCGGGCGCTGAAGCCGACCACGACCCCGCTGCCCTCGGCGGTCGCGAAGCGGACGACGTGCTCGACCGGCACCCCGTCGGAGCCGGTGACCGCGTTCGAGCGGGAGTTCACCAGGTAGGTGCCCGGCTTCGGGTGCACCGTGCTCGGCACCACCGTGAACGTCTTCGGGTCCTTGCCGTCCTCGGCGACCAGCCACACCCGCTTCAGGGCCGCCGAGTACACGACGCGCGTACCCGTACCGGAATCGGCCGGCACGGCGTTCGGCTTCGCCGGGCCGGGCGCCGGCGCGGGCGCCTGCACGGAGGGCGCCGCCGACGGCGCGGCAGCCCCGCGCGGGGACGGCGCGGGCGCGGTCGCCGAGGCCTGGTAGCCGAGGAACCCGACCGCGGCCAATGCCGCGGCGGTGAGCCCGGCCACGATTCCCGAGCTGCTGCGTCCCACTTGCCCCACCTCTCGTGCTTCCCGGTGCGCCGGGTCCGGCAGATCTCCCGGGCCGATTCCCGGGGTTCGAATGCCGTGGTCGAATCCTGGGGTCGAAGGTAGCAGCAGGGGTGCCCCGTGCCCGGCCGCGAGGGCCCGGGCCCGGGGAGTCGTAGGCTGTTCGCGTGCTCTTGCTCGCTGTAGATACCGCCACGCCCGCCGTCACCGTCGCCCTGCACGACGGCGAGAACGTCCTCGCCGAGTCCCAGCAGGTCGACGCCCGCCGCCACGGGGAGCTCCTGCTGCCCTCGGTCGACCGGGTCCTCGCCGAGGCCGGGCTGACGCTCGACGCCCTCACCGGCATCGTCGTCGGTGTCGGCCCCGGCCCCTACACCGGGCTGCGCGTCGGCCTCGCCACGGCCGCCACCTTCGCGTCCGTCCTCGGCATCCCCGTGCACGGCCTGTGCAGCCTCGACGGCCTCGCGTACGCCGCGGGCGCCGCCGGGATCGAGGGCCCCTTCACCGTCGCCACCGACGCGCGGCGCAAGGAGGTCTACTGGGCCCGCTACGAGGACCCGCTCACCCGGATCGGCGAGCCCGCCGTGGACCGCCCCGCCGAGATCGCCGAACGGGTCGCCGGGCTGCCCGCGGTCGGCCAGGGCGCCCTGCTGTACCCGGAGGTGTTCCCCGACGCGCGCGGCCCCGAGCACCAGAGCGCCGCCGCCCTCGCGGCGCTGGCGGTGCACCGGCTCGCGGCCGGGCAGGAGTTCCTGCCCCCGACGCCGCTGTACCTGCGCCGGCCCGACGCGCAGGTGCCGAAGAACTACAAGGTGGTCACCCCGCAGTGACGCCCCACCCGCCGCCCGACCACCGCCCCTCATCGACGCCGCTGCGCGGCGGCAGCCCTCGATTGCGCGAGATGCGCTGGTGGGACATCGGGCCCGTGCTGGAACTGGAGCAGGAGCTGTTCCCCGAGGACGCCTGGTCCGCCGGAATGTTCTGGTCCGAGCTCGCCCACGCCCGCGGCCCGCACGCCACCCGCCACTACGTCGTGGCCGAGGACGCGGAAGGCCGCCTCGTCGGCTACGCCGGGCTGGCCGCCGCCGGCGACCTGGCCGACGTACAGACCATCGCCGCCGCACGCGACCAGTGGGGGACCGGGCTCGGCGCCCGGCTCCTGACCGACCTGCTGCGCGCGGCCACCGCCTTCGAGGCCGCCGAGGTGCTGCTGGAGGTGCGGGTGGACAACACCCGGGCCCAGAAGCTCTACGAGCGCTTCGGATTCGAGCCGATCGGCTTCCGCCGGGGCTACTACCAGCCCGGCAACGTCGACGCGCTCGTGATGCGCCTTTCCGATCCCGCACTCTCCGTCCCCGCGGACGGACCCGTACAAGGTGAGACCCATGGCTGACGAACCCCTCGTCCTCGGCATCGAGACCTCCTGCGACGAGACCGGCGTCGGCATCGTCCGCGGCACCACCCTGCTGGCGGACGCGGTCGCGTCGAGCGTCGACGAGCACGCCCGCTTCGGCGGCGTCGTCCCCGAGGTGGCCTCCCGCGCCCACCTGGAGGCGATGGTCCCGACCATCGAGCGCGCCCTGAAGGAGGCCGGGGTCAGCGCCCGCGACCTCGACGGCATCGCGGTCACCGCCGGCCCCGGCCTCGCGGGGGCCCTGCTGGTCGGCGTCTCGGCGGCCAAGGCGTACGCGTACGCCCTCGGCAAGCCGCTGTACGGCGTGAACCACCTGGCCTCGCACATCTGCGTGGACCAGCTGGAGCACGGGCCGCTGCCGGAGCCGACGATGGCCCTGCTGGTGTCCGGCGGGCACTCCTCCCTGCTGCTCGCCCCGGACATCACCTCCGACGTGCGGCCGCTGGGCGCGACCATCGACGACGCGGCGGGCGAGGCCTTCGACAAGATCGCGCGCGTGCTGCACCTCGGCTTCCCCGGCGGCCCGGTCATCGACCGGCTCGCCAAGGAGGGCGACCCCAAGGCGATCAACTTCCCGCGCGGGCTGACCGGGTCGCGCGACCCCGCGTACGACTTCTCCTTCTCCGGGCTCAAGACGGCGGTCGCCCGCTGGATCGAGGCGAAGCGGAACGCGGGCGAGGAGGTGCCCGTGCGCGATGTCGCAGCGTCCTTCCAGGAGGCCGTGGTGGACGTGCTGACCCGCAAGGCGATCCGGGCCTGCAAGGACGAGGGCGTCGACCACCTGATGATCGGCGGCGGGGTCGCGGCCAACTCCCGGCTGCGGGCACTCGCGCAGGAGCGCTGTGACGACGCGGGGATCATCCTGCGGGTGCCGCGGCCGAAGCTGTGCACCGACAACGGCGCGATGGTCGCGGCGCTGGGTGCGGAGATGGTCAAGCGGAACCGCCCCGCCTCGGACTGGGACCTGTCGGCGGACTCCTCGCTGCCGGTGACGGACCCGCACGTGCCGGGCGCCGGCCGGGAGGACGGGGACGAGCAGGGCGAGGGCCAGGGGCACGGGCACGTGCACGGTCAGGGCCACGGGCACGGTCACGGGCACAGCCACGACCACGACCACGTGCACGAGCTGAGCAAGGACAACCTGTACTCATGAGCACCATTGCGCTGATGTGGGAGGCCCGCGCCGCCGACGGTCGCGGCGCCGAGCTGCTGGAGTGGGCCCGCGCGCAGGTCCTGGCCCGGGAGCCGGTCCGCCGGGAGGTGCTGCGGGCCCCGCAGGACCGGGTGTTGGTGATCACCTGGTGGGAGGCGGCCGAGGGCCTGGCGGCCGACCTCCCCGAACTCCCGGAGCCCGCGGCCGACCTGATCACGCGCGCGGTGCACCGCTGGCGGTTCGAGTCGGTGGAGGTGGAGGCGGAGGCCTCCGGCACCGGCACCGGCGGGTCCTGAGCCGCGGGGCGGCCAGCCCTGGGTAGGGTCATGCGCATGACACACCCGGACCTGCCGCCCCCGCCGCCGCCCGCGCCCGTAAGGGCCCGGCTGGACGAGGCCTCCGCGCAGGCCCTGCGCGCCGACCGCGCGCGCATCCTGCGGGAGCTGGACCGGCGCAGCCTGGGCCCGGGCCGGCTGCTCCTGCTCTGGGCCGTGGCCACCGTCTTCACCGTCGGCTGGTCCCTCGTCGGCGCGGCCCTGATGTCCTTCGAGGCCCCGGACCCCTTCTCGGTCATCTACGGCGCGGTCTTCGCCCTGCTCGGGGCGGGCGTGATGATCCCGACCGGGTTCTGGTTCGCCTGGTGCGTCCGGCAGGACCGCGCGATGCGCCGGCTGCTGCGCGCCTGGGCCGCGGCGGCCCCGGACCCGGCCGCCGACGCCTGGCTCCGCGCCCCCGGCATGAGCCTGTTCTGGGCGCTCGCCTCCTCCGCCGTGGCCGCGTTCGGGCTCTGGACGTCCTTCGCCGGCGTCGCGTCGGCCCGGCCGGGCGACACCACGTACGGCGAGGTGGCCTACCTCATCGGCCTCGGCACCATCCTGTGGATCACCGGCCTGCTGGGCCTCGGCAAGGCCGGCACGCACCACCGCTGGGCCGTGCGCGCCTTCCCGCCCCCGCCCCCGCCGCCCGCCGTCACGGGGCGCTGACCGGCGAACCGATCAGCATCGACGGGGCACCCGCGACCCGGGTCAGGAACACGGTCGCCGCGTTCCGCCCCTGCGGCTTGACCTTCTTGCGCAGCTCCTCGGGCTCGATGGCCGAGCCGCGCTTCTTCACGGTCAGGATGCCGACCTCCCGCTCCCGCAGCAGTGCCTTCAGCTTCTTCAGGCCGAACGGCAGCACGTCGGTGATCTCGTACGCGGTCGCGTACTCCGTCGCGCGCAGCTCGTCCGAGGTGACGTAGGCGATGGTCGGGTCGATGAGCCGGCCGCCGACCTGCCGCGCGACCTCGGCGACGAGATGGGCGCGGATGACGGCGCCGTCGGGCTCGTACAGCCAGCGGCCGACCGGTCCGACCTCCGGGTCGGGCAGCGGGCCGGCGGTGTCGAGGGTGCGCGGCCCGGGGAGCAGGGTCGCGCGGACGGTGCCCGGGGCGGTGCCGAACCAGAGCACGGCCTCCTTCACGTCCCCGTGGTCGGAGATCCACTCGGCCTCGGCCTGCTCCGGCACCGCCTCGTGCGGGATCCCGGGGGCGATCTTGACGGCCGCGTACCGCGCCGTACGGGCCGCCTCCACGGCCCAGGACAGGGGCGGCGAGTAGGCCTCCGGATCGAACACCCGCCCGCCCGTCGCCCGGCCACCACCCCTCACGGACGCGCTGCGCGCAGCCCCTCCCCGATTGCCGCCGCGCCGGGCCGGGTCGAGGAAGACCGCGTCGTACCCGGCGGTGTCCACCCCGGTCACGTCCGCCTCCCGGACCTCGATCAGGTCCGCCAGCCCCAGCGCCTCGGCGTTGGCCCGGGCCACGGCGGCGGTCAGCGGGTCGCGGTCCACCGCCAGCACCCGGATGCCGAGCCGGGCCAGGGCCAGCGCGTCGCCGCCGATGCCGCAGCACAGGTCGGCGACGCTGCGCACGCCGAGCGCCGCGAACCGCTCGGCGCGGTACGCGGCCACCGAGGCGCGCGTGGCCATTTCGGCGCCGCCGGGCGTGAAGTACATCCGGAAGGCGTCCTCCGCCCCGAACTTCGCCACCGCGCGCTGCCGCAGCCGGGCCTGCCCGAGAGCGGCGGAGACCAGCGGCGCGGGGTGCTCGCGGCGCAGCCGGGTCGCGACGGCGAGCTCCCGGCCCGGGTCGTAGTCGCGGAGCGAGTCCAGGAGGGCGCGGCCCTCGGGGGCCAGGAGGGCGGCGAAGTCTTCGGGGGTCACCGCCTCATTGTCGGTCAGTGTGCGCCAGTCGATGGAAGGTCGCCTTCCGTCCGCGGTGTCGGCGGGGCGGAGCGCTGTCGTGGTGCCAGGATCCGCTGCTATGCAGCTAGTACGACAAAAGGAACAAAAGACGCTCCATGGTCGCCGGTGCACCGCCGGCTCGCGCGGCCGGGCCGGGATCGCCCTCTCCGCCCTGCTCGTCGCCGCCCTGGGAACGGCATGCGGCACCTCCGCGGACTCCGGCGGCGCACCCGCCCCCACCAAGGGCGGCAAGGGCGCCGAGGCGGCCGCGGGCGGCGCGGCGGGCGCGGCCCCCGTCACCCGCGCCGAACAGCTCAAGGCCCGGCTGGCCGCGGCGAAGAAGTGGAAGCTGAACAAACCGCCCCTGGAGGCGCCGCCGGCGCCGAAGAAGAAGCCGGAGATCAGCACCCGCGAGGGCTTCGAGGTCGAGGGCCACGAGAACCTCCCGCCCGTCTTCACCGCGATCCCGACGCAGGACAAGGTCGTCTTCCTGACCTTCGACGACGGCGCGGAGAAGGACCCCGAGTTCCTGAAGATGATGAAGGAGCTGAAGATCCCGTACACGGCGTTCCTCAGCGACTACCTCGTCCGCGACGACTACGCCTACTTCAAGGAGATGCAGGCCGCCGGCGTCACCCTGAACAACCACTCGCTCAACCACCGCTACCTGCCGGCGCTGTCGTACGACAAGCAGCGCGCGGAGATCTGCGGACAGCAGGACGCGATGCAGAGGGCCTTCGGCAAGCGGCCGACGGCCTTCCGCCCGCCGTACGGGAACTACAACGAGGACACCCTCCGCGCGGCCAAGTCCTGTGGCGTCAAAGCCATTCCGCTGTGGAATGCAGAAGCCTTCCCGAACCGGATGGACTACCGTGAATGGGACCGCGAACTGCATCCCGGAGATATCATCCTCACGCATTTCCGGGGGCGCGAGGACTGGGAG
The DNA here is from genome assembly GCF_044769385.1 of Streptomyces sp. NPDC090445. Lineage (NCBI taxonomy): Bacteria > Bacillati > Actinomycetota > Actinomycetes > Kitasatosporales > Streptomycetaceae > Streptomyces > Streptomyces sp. NPDC090445. The sequence goes on from NZ_JBIVXV010000004.1 coordinate 113,242, forward strand.
GGCAGCATGCCCGACCTGGTCCGCTACGTCATGAAGACCGTCACGGACAGGGGTTACGCCGTGGCCCGGCTGGAGGATTACTTGTGAAGTACGCGCGCCGGCCGGTGGCCGGGACGCTGGCGGCCGGCGCGCTCGCGCTGTCCCTGACGGGGTGTGGGAACAGCGTGGACCCCATCGAGCGGCTCGGCCGCAAGGCCACCCACGACCAGCCGAGCCCGTCGGCCCCGTCCGGGGCCGCCGCCCAGAGCCCCTCCGGCGCGTCGCCCTCGGCCGGCGCCGGGGACCAGGCGTACCGGAAGTGGGGGCTGACCGCCCCGGTGCAGTACGCGCCGAAGCCGGCGCAGAAGCCGGCCCTGCCGCCGGCGGCTCCCGGCAAGGCCCAGGTCGTGGACCGAATACCCGTGCCGGCGACGGAGAAGGTCGTCTTCCTGACCTTCGACGACGGCGCCGAGAAGGACCCCGAGTTCCTGAAGATGGCGGCCGACCTGAAGCTGCCGATCAGCATGTACCTCACCGACAACGTCGCGTCGTCGGACTACGGGCACTTCGAGAAGCTCCGGGACAACGGCTCCGGCAGCACCGTCAACAACCACACCCTGACCCACCCGAACCTCCGGACCCTGCCCTTCGCGGCGCAGAAGAAGGAGATATGCGGTCAGCAGGAACGCCTGGAGAAGCGCTTCGGGGCCAAGCCCACCCGCTTCCGCCCGCCCTTCGGCAACTACAACGACGACACGCTCAAGGCGGCCGCCGAGTGCGGCATCACCCAGGTGGTCCTGTGGCGGGCGTCGATGCAGATCAACAACTTCCAGTACGCCGAGGGCTCCGGCCTCAAGCCCGGCGACATCGTCCTGGCCCACTTCCGCGGCCCCTCCGAGCTCAAGGGCGCGACCGAGGTCCAGATGACCACCCGCATGCTGCAGAGCATCCAGGAGCAGGGCTTCCGCATAGGCCGTCTGGAGGACTACCTCTAGGACACTGCCCGTTCAGGTGAAGGGCGCGGGCCGCCGGGTACGGGCCCGGTCCGCCGCGGGAGGAATGGACGCACACCCCACCCCCGCCGAACCGGGAGGCGAACCGATGCCGATCGACACCGTCGAGCGTTTCCTGAACGCCCTGAGCCCCGACCACCGGGAGAAGGTCCGAGCGCTGCCCCCCGCCCGGCAGCAGGAGCTGGCCGACGCCTGGGAGCGGGAGCTGGAGAAGGACCACGACCTCGACACCCTCTCCGAGCTGTCGCCGCCCGCGGCCGAGGCCGAGGCGGCCAGACGGGTGATCGAGTCCGCGGGCGACTGAGCCGACGGGGGGAGGGCCCGGGCGGCCTGCGCCGCCCGGTACGCACCCCTCGGCCCTGCCCGGTACGTGCCCCTCAGCCCGCCCGGTACGTGCCCCTCGGCCCCGCCCGGTACGCGCCCTTCAGCTTCGCCCGGCCGCCGCCACCACCGGTGTGATCACGGTCTCCACCGGGCCGCGGCGGTCCGCCAGGCGCTGCCGTTCCGCGCTGTCGCTGATCCGCAGCAGCAGCGCGATCATGATCCAGTTGGCCAGCAGGGACGAGCCGCCCTTCGCCAGGAACGGCAGCGCCTTGCCGGTCAGCGGGATCAGCCCCGTCACACCGCCCGCCACCACGAACACCTGGAGCGCCAGCGCCGCCGCCAGGCCCACCGCCAGCAGCTTCCCGAAGGGGTCGCGGGCGGCGAGCGCCATCCGCAGCCCCCGCTGCACGAGGAGGGCGTAGAGGAGCAGCACCGCCATGACCCCGGCCAGGCCGAGCTCCTCGCCCACCGTCGTCAGGATGAAGTCGCTGCGGCCCGCGAACTTGATCAGCTCCGGGTGTCCCTGGCCGAGTCCCGTCCCCGAGATGCCGCCGGTGCCGAAGCTGAAGAGGGCCTGCGCCGACTGGTCCGAGTTGACCCCCGGCGGCCGGTCCTGCCAGTAGTACGACAGCGGGTTCAGCCAGGCGGCCACGCGGGCCTTCACGTGCGGCTCGGTCGAGCCGACGACGAACGCGCCGCCCGCGGCCATGACCAGCCCGCACACGATCCAGCCGGTGCGCTCGGTGGCGACGTACAGCATCACCACGAAGACGCCGAAGAAGATCAGCGAGGTGCCCAGGTCGCGTTCGAAGACCAGCACCAGCATCGACAGGATCCACACCGTGACGATGGGCCCGAGCTGCCGCATCGGGGGCAGCTGCAGGCCCAGGAACCGCCGGCCGGTCAGGGCCAGGGAGTCCCGGTGGACGACGAGGTAGCCCGCGAAGAAGACCGCGATCATGATCTTCACGAACTCGCCCGGCTGCGCGGAGAAGCCGCCGATGACGATCCAGCGCTTCGCGCCGTAGGTGTCCGCGGGCGAGAACGCCGGCGCGACCAGCAGCACCAGCGCCCCGGCCATCGTGAGGTAGATGAACCGCTGGAGCAGCCGGTGGTCCCGCAGGAGCGCCACCACCAGCAGGCAGGCGGCCACGCCGATCACCGTCCACACCAGCTGGCCGGGGGCGTTGGCCTCCCCGTTGTACCGCTCGATGTACGACTGGTCGAGGCGGTGCAGCAGCACCAGCCCGAGCCCGGTCAGCAGCACGGCCAGCGGCAGGACCAGCGGATCCGCGTATGCCGCGAACCGGCGCACGCCCAGGTGCGCCACCAGGGCCAGCAGGCTCATGCTGATCGCGAAGCCGGAGAGGTCGGCCGGCAGCTCGCCGTTCAGCCCGAGGCCGGCGCTCGCGTGCCCGAGGACGGTGGTGCCGACGACGAGGACGAGCAGCAGGGCCTCGGTGCGGCGCCGGGCTCCGGCGGCCGTCGGCGGCCTCAGCCCTCGCACGGGTCACCGTGACCGTCGGTGCCGGCGCAGGGCGCGGAAGGCATTGGTCCGTTCTGGTCGTCAATGATCCGCTTTATCTTCATATCGCCTTAGACGACGATGCCCTCCCCCGGGTTCCTTCGGGCCGTATGGGGGGAGAGGGGTCCGGGGGGCTGTCCGGATCCGGCCGGATCGGCGGCCGGGGTGGCCGGATGTGCGAACCGGGGGGAGCGTATTGGCACTCCGCTTGACCGAGTGCTAATCGCCGGAATAGTCTCGCACCTGGCACTCGCCCCCGGTGAGTGCCAACACAGCGACGGGCAGGTCCGGCACCCGCGACGACGGATCCACCTGGTCGCCACCTCAGACAGTTAACCCCGTGAGATCTCCGAAGGGGGAGGTCGGATCGTGACGACCACCAGCTCCAAGGTTGCCATCAAGCCGCTTGAGGACCGCATCGTGGTCCAGCCGCTCGACGCCGAGCAGACCACGGCCTCCGGCCTGGTCATCCCGGACACCGCGAAGGAGAAGCCCCAGGAGGGCGTCGTCCTCGCCGTGGGCCCGGGCCGCTTCGAGGACGGCCAGCGTCTCCCGCTGGACGTCAGCGTCGGCGATGTCGTGCTGTACAGCAAGTACGGCGGCACCGAAGTGAAGTACAGCGGCGAGGAGTACCTCGTCCTCTCGGCTCGCGACGTGCTCGCGATCATCGAGAAGTAATTCACTTCTCCCAGAACTGCTTTGATCTGCGCCCCTGGTCACCCCGCTGATTGCCGGGCGGCGAGGGGCGCGGGTCGTTGAACCCGAGTTTTCCGAGAGGGCTGAACCGCTCCCATGGCGAAGATCCTGAAGTTCGACGAGGACGCCCGTCGCGCCCTCGAGCGCGGCGTCAACAAGCTTGCCGACACGGTCAAGGTGACGATCGGCCCCAAGGGCCGCAACGTCGTCATCGACAAGAAGTTCGGCGCCCCCACCATCACCAACGACGGTGTCACCATCGCCCGCGAGGTCGAGCTGGACGACCCGTACGAGAACCTCGGCGCGCAGCTGGTGAAGGAGGTGGCGACCAAGACCAACGACATCGCGGGTGACGGCACCACCACCGCCACCGTGCTGGCCCAGGCGCTGGTCCGCGAGGGTCTGCGCAACGTCGCCGCCGGCGCCTCCCCGGCCGCCCTGAAGAAGGGCATCGACGCCGCGGTCAAGGCCGTGTCCGCCGAGCTCCTCGACACCGCCCGTCCGATCGAGGACAAGTCCGACATCGCCGCCGTGGCCGCGCTCTCCGCGCAGGACCAGCAGGTCGGCGAGCTCATCGCCGAGGCGATGGACAAGGTCGGCAAGGACGGTGTCATCACCGTCGAGGAGTCCAACGCCTTCGGCCTGGAGCTGGAGTTCACCGAGGGCATGGCCTTCGACAAGGGCTACCTGTCGCCGTACTTCGTCACGGACCAGGAGCGCATGGAGGCGGTCCTGGAGGACCCCTACATCCTGATCCACCAGGGCAAGATCTCCTCCATCCAGGACCTGCTGCCGCTGCTGGAGAAGGTCATCCAGTCGGGTGGCTCCAAGCCGCTGCTGATCATCGCCGAGGACGTCGAGGGCGAGGCCCTCTCCACCCTCGTCGTCAACAAGATCCGCGGCACCTTCAACGCGGTCGCCGTCAAGGCGCCCGGCTTCGGTGACCGCCGCAAGGCGATGCTGCAGGACATGGCCACCCTCACGGGCGGCACCGTCATCGCCGAGGAGGTCGGCCTCAAGCTCGACCAGGCCGGCCTGGACATCCTGGGCACCGCGCGCCGCGTGACCATCACCAAGGACGACACCACCATCGTCGACGGTGCCGGCTCGACCGAGGACGTCCTCGGCCGCGTCAACCAGATCAAGGCCGAGATCGAGGCGACCGACTCGGACTGGGACCGCGAGAAGCTGCAGGAGCGCCTGGCGAAGCTCGCCGGCGGCGTCTGCGTCATCAAGGTCGGCGCCGCCACCGAGGTGGAGCTGAAGGAGAAGAAGCACCGTCTGGAGGACGCCATCTCCGCGACCCGCGCCGCGGTCGAGGAGGGCATCGTCTCCGGTGGTGGCTCCGCGCTCGTCCACGCCGTCAAGGTGCTGGACGACAACCTCGGCCTGACCGGCGACGAGGGCACGGGTGTCGCGGTCGTCCGCCGCGCCGCGGTCGAGCCGCTGCGCTGGATCGCCGAGAACGCCGGCCTCGAGGGCTACGTCATCACCTCCAAGGTGGGCGAGCTGGAGAAGGGCAACGGCTTCAACGCCGCCACCGGCGAGTACGGCGACCTGGTCAAGGCCGGCGTCATCGACCCGGTCAAGGTCACCCGCTCCGCCCTGGAGAACGCGGCCTCCATCGCCTCCCTGCTGCTCACGACCGAGACCCTGGTCGTCGAGAAGAAGGAAGAGGAAGAGGCCAACGGTCACGGGCACGGCCACGGTCACGGTCACAGCCACTGACCCCCGATGAGCCGGTCCGCTGACCGCTGACCGGCTCGCCTCGGACTGCGACCCCGGTCGCCGCCGCTCCGCGGTGGCGGCCGGGGTCTTTCCGTGGGCCGGGCCGGGTCGGGACGCCGCTCAGGACATCCTCAGGAGACCCTCGGGGTGCCGCCTCGGGTGCCGCCCGGGGTGCCGTTCAGGACATCGCCCCGAGCTGCCGCATCAGGCCGTTGGTGTCGTAGTGCCACCAGCCTTCCTTGATCATCCCGTTCTCGCAGCGGAAGATCGTCGTGCCGGTCATCGTGCAGGTCTTGCCGGTCGGGGCGATCCCCATGAACTCGCCCTTGTGCCTGCCGGTCCAGGTCCACAGGGTGCTGACGCAGTCGTCCTGTGCCATCTGCGCGTCGCGGCGGAAGGAGAAGTCGAAGGCGCCGCGCCACATCTCCACGTCCTCGCGGATGCCCTCGCGCCCGGTCTTGTCGACGGGGTTGGACACGTCGTGGTCCATGTAGTCCGGCGCGAAGACCTCCTCGATGACGGCCATGTCGCCCTTCATCGCGATGTCGTCGAACATCCGGTTCGCGAGCAGCGTGTTGAGGTGCTCGTCGCGGACCACGTCCAGGTTGGTGAACCGCGGCATCCCGTCGCAGAGGGCCACCATCTCCTGGAACATCCGGTCCGTCTCCGGAAGGTGAGAGTTCCTCATGGCCTCTTCGTACGACGGGAATTCGACCACGTCGACATAATGCGTCTCGGATTCGCGGTCCCTGCCGACCACGCTGTGCGTCACGGTGCGCTTGCCGCTGGTCTGCGCCAGGTACCGGTCCATGAGCGCGTTGACGGCGTCGGGCTTGCTCGTCTCGTAATCGACTATTTGTACGAATGTCATGGCGTCTCCCGGGCTGGATGGGATATATCCATTTTAGGGAGATTTGCCTCGTCTGGCCGACTCCGGCAGACGCCGCCCGCCGCGGCCTGCTGCCGCAGCCTGTCATCGGGGCCGGTTACCGGGGCCGGTTACCGGGGCCCGTACTTGCGGCCCGTACGCGAGGACAGCCCGCCCAGCAGCCCGCGCGGCGTCAGCTTCACCACGCCCATCAGCGCCTTGTACCGCGGGTCCGGAATCGAGACCGTCTTGCCGCGCGCCAGGTCGTCGAGGGCCGAGGCCACCAGCTTGTCGGCATCCAGCCACATCCAGTTGGGGATGTTGTCCGTGCCCATGCCCGCCCGCTGGTGGAACTCCGTCCGCACGAAGCCGGGGCACAGCGCCATCAGCCGCACGCCCGACCCCGCCAGGTCCCGCGCCGCGCCCTGCGTGAACTGCACGACCCACGCCTTGCTCGCCCCGTACGTGCCCCGCGGCACGAAGGCAGCCACCGAGGCCACGTTGACGACCCCGCCGCGGCCGCGCGAGCGCATCGACGCGGTGGCCGCCGAGGTCAGCCGCAGCACCGCCTCGACGTGCACCTTCAGCATGGTCAGCTCGTCCGCCATGGAGACCTCCAGGTAGCGGCCCTTGTTGCCGAACCCGGCGTTGTTGACCAGCAGGTCCACCGGGTGCGTACGGTCGCCGAGGCGCCGCTCGACCGCGGCGATGCCCGCCTCGGTCGACAGGTCCGCGGTCAGCACCTCGGCCTCGATGCCGTGCCGGTCGTGCAGCTCCGTGGCCTGCTCGGCGAGCCGCGCGGTGTCGCGGGCGACCAGTACGAGGTTGTGGCCCCCGGCGGCGAGCCGGCGGGCGAAGGCGGCGCCGATGCCCGCCGTGGATCCAGTGATCAGCGCAGTCGTCATGTGCGCAACCTAGCCGCCCCGGACGACAGTCCGGAGCGGGCCCGCCCTGGCGGTACCACTTCGTCCGCTTTCCCGCCGGAGGCGGGCTCCGGCTCCTCGCCGGTGCGTCGCCGGCCGGCTACTTCCCGTACTTCTCGACGTACGCGCGGACCTTGTCGTGCGCCCGCGGCTCCATCGCCTCACCGGCCGCCAGAGTCCGCGGCAGCAGCGCGCGTTCGGTGGTGAACGCCCGGAACCACAGCCCCACCGTCACGTCGTGGTCCGGACGGCTGACCACCTCGACCGCGTCGCCGGCCGACACCTCCCCCTCCTGCACCACGCGCAGGTACGCGCCCGGCCGCACGGCCTGCGTGTACCGCTTGGCCCAGCCCTGCTCGCCGAGGGCCCCCTGGAAGGTGCCGCACGGGATGCGCGCCGAGGCCACCTCCAGGACCACGTCGGCGCCGATCCGCCAGCGCTCGCCGAGGAGCGCACCGGTCACGTCGATGCCGGAGGTGGTGAGGTTCTCGCCGAAGATCCCGGCGGGCAGCTCGCGGGCCAGCTCGCCCTCCCACCAGTCCAGGTCCTCCCGCGCGTACGCGTACACCGCCTGGTGGTCGCCGCCGTGGTGGCGCAGGTCGCAGACGGCGTCGCCCTCCACGCCGCTCGCGCCGACCCCCTTGGGGCCGGGGGCGAAGACGCGGACCGGGCCCGGGGCCGGCCGCTTGCCGATGCCGGTCACCCCGCCCGCTGCGCTGGTGTAGTCGACGGCCGTCGCCCGGCCGAGGTTCACGGAGATCACATGCTTGGGCGCCATGGGGACACGCTAACCCAGCGCCCTCAAAGGGGCCCGGGAGTACGGGGCGCCGCCGTCAAAGCCGGGCTTATGCTCGAAGCATGATCGAGGCACGCCATCTCCGGGTCCTGCGCGCCGTGGCCGGCACCGGCTCCTTCTCCGCCGCCGCCCGCGAACTCGGCTGCACCCAGCCCGCCGTCTCCCAGCAGATGAAGGCGCTGGAGCAGTCGGCCGGCACCCCGCTGCTGATCCGCGCCGGCCGCGAGATGCGGCTGACGCAGGCCGGCACCGCCCTGGTCCGGCACGCCGCCGGGATCCTGGCCGGGCTGACCGCCGCCGAGGAGGAGGTCGCGGCCATCGCCGGGCTGCGCGCCGGGCGGGTCCGGCTCGTGTCCTTCCCCAGCGGCAGCTCCACCCTGGTCCCCACCGCGCTCGCCGCGATGCGGGCCGCGCACCCGGGCACCCGGATCTCGCTGGTCGAGGCGGAGCCGCCGCGCTCGGTGGAGATGCTGCGCGACGGCGACTGCGACGTGGCGCTGGCCTTCCGCTACGCCGGGGCAGAGGGGCCGTCCGGTGCCGGTGGCGGTGCCGCCGGGGGCGGTGGTTCCGCGGCGGCGGCCGAGTGGGACGACCTGGTCGTGCGGCCGCTGCTGACGGACCGCCTCGTCGGGCTGCTGCCCGAGGGGCACCGGCTGGCCGGGGCGGAGCGGCTGGACATGGCGGAGCTGGCGGACGAGCCCTGGATCGCGGGCTGCCCGCGCTGCCGCCGCCATCTGGTCGAGGTGTGCGAGGGCGTCGGCTTCACCCCGCGCATCGACTTCGCCACCGACGACTACCCGGCCGTGGCCGGCCTGGTCGGCGCCGGGCTGGGGGTCGCCGTGCTCCCGGAGCTCGCGCTGGAGTCCGTACGGGCCAAGGGCGTGAGCACGGTGGCCGTGGAGCCGGCCGTGGAACGGGAGATCGTGGCGCTGACACTGCCCGACCTGGCCCGCGTACCGGCCGTGGCGGCGACCCTGGCCGAGCTGGAGCGGGCCGCCGCGCGCTGACCGGCGCGCGGCGGCCCCGCCCCTGGGGCACCGCGGGTTGAGGAAACGTTTCTGCGCGCCGTTCCGGCGGTGTGCGGTTCCGGCGGTGTGCAGTTCCTGCGGGCAGCCTTGCCCTGCGGCAGGAGTCCGTGCGGCGATCGTCCGTGCGGCGGCCGGTCCGGAGGGGCCGGTCGGGAGCGGTCAGTCCGGAGGGGTCCGTCCGATGGTGCTCGACGCGGGGATCAGGCGATGGCGGGCCCGGCCCATCAGCTCCTCGCGCTCGTCCTCGGTGAGGCCGCCCCACACCCCGTAGGGCTCGCGGACGGCGAGTGCGTGCGCGGCGCATTCCGAGCGCACCGGGCATCGCATGCAGACCTCTTTAGCGGAGGCCTCGCGCGCGCTCCTCGCCGCGCCCCGCTCGCCCTCCGGGTGGAAGAAGAGGGAGCTGTCGACTCCTCGGCAGGCGGCCAGCAGCTGCCAGTCCCAGAGGTCGGCGTTCGGTCCGGGGAGGCGGGAGAAATCTGCCATGGGTAGTCCTCTTGGTGCCGGTACTGAGACGAATACGGTCCAAGTCTCCACACCTACCACACCTACTGTCGTAGTAGATGTAAATATGACTCATTGGGAATCTAGCCTCAGACACGGCCCAAACGGAAGGAAAGCCGCCAAATAGGGCATAGCTCCAGATGGAGGACAGTTGGCGAGTGGCGCCGATGGCGTGATCGCGTCCTCACGTAGAGTGCCGAAGGTGTCCGTCCGACCCGTAACTCTTTCGAGTGACCATCGTTGAGAGAGCGAAGGCGGTTGAACCAAAGCGTTCCCGGACAGGTGTCCGAGAGCATCGACCGCACAGGTGACGATACGTACCAGCCTGGAGGCTCAAGGTGACGCGCATCAGCAGCTCCGGAGGGCGGTCATGACTTCCGTCCTCGTCTGCGACGACTCCCCGCTTGCCCGAGAGGCGCTCCGTCGTGCGGTTGCCACCGTGCCCGGCGTCGAGCGCGTGACGACGGCTGCCAACGGCGAGGAAGTCCTCCGCCGCTGGGGCGCCGACCGCTCCGACCTGATTCTCATGGACGTACGGATGCCCGGGCTCGGCGGCGTGGAGACGGTGCGCCGGCTGCTCTCCGCCGATCCGGGCGCCCGCATCATCATGCTGACGGTCGCCGAGGACCTCGACGGCGTGGCCCTCGCGGTCGCCGCCGGCGCCCGCGGCTACCTGCACAAGGACGCCTCGCGCGCCGAGCTGCGGGCCACCGTCACCCAGGCGCTCGCCGACCCGACCTGGCGGCTGGCCCCCCGCCGGCTCCGCTCCGCCGAGATGGGCGCCGCGCCCACCCTCACCGCGCGCGAGATCCAGGTGCTGGAGGGGATGAGCCACGGCCGGTCCAACGCGGAGATCGGGCGCGAGCTCTTCCTCTCCGAGGACACGGTCAAGACGCACGCCCGCCGGCTGTTCAAGAAGCTGGGCGCCTCGGACCGGGCGCACGCCGTGGCGCTCGGATTCCGCTGGGGCCTGGTCCGCTGACCGCGGGCCCTTGAGAGCAGTCCCGTCCGCCTCGGGCGGGCGGGGCGGCGCGCCGCCCCGCCCGGCGTGCCCGCCCGCCCGGCGCTCCGGCGTACGCCCGGGCCGGCCGTAGGGGCTCGACGGCGGATCCCGCTCCCGACCGTACCCGTGCGTAGCCGGGGATTGGCGGGGCACAATCCGGGGGACGTGTCGCTTCGTGCGCGATGCCGCATGCTTGAGTGTGTGGCGCATTTCTGGGATGGGGCCTCGGAGCATTCGGGCGAGCGGGAGGGGAGCGTGCAAGTGAAGAGTTCAGGCGCACCCGCTCATAACGCTTCGATGCACAACACGGACCGTGGTGCCGCGAACGCTCCGGCGCCAAGGCACCATGGATTGATGCGCGACGACGAGGCCCACGGCTCCCCTGCGGCCACCGGCCCCACCGGAGCCGCCAAAGGCAACAGCGCCGAGGCCGTCAGCGCGCTCGTGCGCCGTGCCGTGGAAGGCGACGAGCAGGCCACCCATGACCTGCTCGCCTTCGTGCACCCGCTGGCCATCCGCTACTGCCGCACCCGGCTCTCCCGGCTGCCCGGTGACGCCCGCCACTTCGTGGAGGACCTGGCCCAGGAGGTCTGCGTCGCGGTCCTGATGGCGCTGCCGCGCTACCGGGACACCGGCCGCCCCTTCGAGGCCTTCGTCTTCGCCATCGCCGCGCACAAGGTCGCCGACCTGCAGCGGGCCGCCATGCGCCACCCGGGCAGCACCGCCGTCCCCTCCGACGAGATGCCCGAGCGGCCGGACGACTCCCTCGGCCCGGAAGAGCGGGCGCTGCTCAGCAGCGACGCCGCCTGGGCCCGGAAACTGCTGGCCAACCTGCCGGAGACGCAGCGCGAGCTGCTCGTCCTGCGGGTCGCGGTCGGGCTGACCGCCGAGGAGACCGGCCAGATGCTCGGGATGTCCCCGGGCGCGGTGCGGGTCGCCCAGCACCGTGCGCTCAGCCGGCTGCGCGCGCTCGCCGAGCAGTAGCGCAGCGGCGCGGCGTCGCGCGGCGTCTCGCGGAGTCTGTGGCTCCGCTATGACCCGTCAGGGGCCCGGCGATCAATAGGAGGAAGCGACGAAACCTGGCCGTGACCTCGCTCGTGGAATGAGACGCGCCGCGATCCCGTTAGCATGGACATCCGCGCTGAGCAAGACCATTTGGGAAGGTGTCATGACTGTCAACGCCGACGGAGTGCCCGACAAATTCGCCATGCTCGGGCTGACCTACGACGACGTCCTGCTGCTGCCGGGCGCGTCCGACATGGCGCCGGACGAGATCGACACCTCCTCTCTCATCTCGCGCAATGTCCGCGTCAACATTCCGCTGCTGTCCGCCGCCATGGACAAGGTGACCGAGTCGCGGATGGCGATCGCGATGGCCCGCCAGGGCGGTGTCGGCGTCCTGCACCGCAACCTGTCGATCGCCGACCAGGCGAACCAGGTCGACCTGGTCAAGCGCTCCGAGTCCGGCATGGTCACCGACCCGATCACGGTGCACCCGGACGCGACGCTGCACGAGGCCGACGAGCTGTGCGCCAAGTTCCGCATCTCCGGTGTCCCGGTCACCGACGCCGCCGGCAAGCTGCTCGGCATCGTCACCAACCGCGACATGGCCTTCGAGTCGGACCGCAGCCGCCAGGTGCGCGAGGTCATGACCCCGATGCCGCTGGTCACGGGCAAGGTCGGCATCTCCGGCGTGGACGCCATGGAGCTGCTGCGCCGCCACAAGATCGAGAAGCTTCCGCTGGTCGACGAGACGGGCGTCCTCAAGGGCCTCATCACGGTCAAGGACTTCGTCAAGGCCGAGAAGTACCCGAACGCCGCCAAGGACAAGGACGGCCGCCTCCTGGTCGGCGCCGCCGTCGGTGTCGCCGGCGACGCGTTCGAGCGTGCCCAGGCGCTGATCGAGGCCGGCGTCGACTTCATCGTCGTCGACACCGCGCACGGCCACTCCCGGCTGGTCGGCGACATGGTCGCCAAGATCAAGTCGAACGCGTCGGTCGACGTCATCGGCGGCAACGTCGCCACCCGCGACGGCGCCCAGGCCCTCATCGACGCCGGCTGCGACGGCATCAAGGTCGGTGTCGGCCCCGGCTCCATCTGCACCACCCGCGTCGTCGCCGGCATCGGCGTCCCGCAGGTCACCGCCATCTACGAGGCCGCCCTCGCCGCCAAGGCCGCGGGCGTCCCGGTCATCGGCGACGGCGGCCTGCAGTACTCCGGCGACATCGCCAAGGCCCTCGTCGCGGGCGCCGACACGGTGATGCTCGGCTCGCTGCTCGCGGGCTGCGAGGAGTCCCCGGGCGAGCTGCTCTTCATCAACGGCAAGCAGTTCAAGTCGTACCGCGGCATGGGCTCGCTCGGCGCGATGCAGTCCCGCGGCGACCGCAAGTCGTTCTCCAAGGACCGCTACTTCCAGGAGGGCGTGGGCGGCGACGACAAGCTCATCCCCGAGGGCATCGAGGGCCAGGTGCCCTACCGCGGCCCGCTCGCCGCGGTCGTCCACCAGCTCGTCGGCGGCCTGCGCCAGTCGATGTTCTACGTCGGCGGCCGCACGGTGCCGGAGCTGCAGGACCGCGGCCGGTTCGTCCGCATCACCTCGGCGGGCCTCAAGGAGAGCCACCCGCACGACATCCAGATGACGGTCGAGGCGCCGAACTACTCCCGCCAGGGCTGAACGGCGTGATCGGGTGAGGGGCGGGTCCGGCCGTGGACCCGCCCCTCCCCCGTGCCCGCCCCGGGCGCCGGGACCGCCCGTGCGCCGTCCGTACAGCGGATGCCGGAACGCGGGCCCCCGGCCTTCGGGGATACTGGACGGGCAGTAGCCGAGTAGGGAAAGGCCACCACACGTGACTGAGATCGAGATCGGGCGCGGCAAGCGCGGCCGCCGGGCGTACGCGTTCGACGACATCGCCATCGTCCCGAGCCGCCGCACGCGGGACCCGAAGGAGGTCTCGATCGCCTGGCAGATCGACGCCTACCGCTTCGAGCTGCCCTTCCTGGCCGCCCCCATGGACTCCGTCGTCTCCCCGCAGACGGCCATCCGCATCGGCGAGCTCGGCGGCCTCGGCGTGCTGAACCTCGAAGGCCTGTGGACCCGCCACGAGGACCCGCAGCCGCTGCTCGACGAGATCGCGGAGCTGCCGGAAGAGACCGCCACCCGCCGCCTGCAGGAGATCTACTCCGCCCCGATCCAGGCCGACCTGATCGGGCAGCGCATCAAGGAGGTCCGCGACTCCGGCGTGGTCACCGCCGCCGCGCTCTCCCCGCAGCGCACCGCGCAGTTCTCCAAGGCCGTCGTGGACGCCGGCGTGGACATCTTCGTCATCCGCGGCACCACCGTCTCCGCCGAGCACGTCTCGGGCGCCGCCGAGCCGCTGAACCTGAAGCAGTTCATCTACGAGCTCGACGTCCCGGTCATCGTCGGCGGCTGCGCCACGTACACCGCGGCCCTGCACCTGATGCGCACCGGCGCGGCCGGCGTCCTGGTCGGCTTCGGCGGCGGCGCCGCGCACACCACCCGCAACGTGCTGGGCATCCAGGTCCCGATGGCGACCGCCGTCGCGGACGTGGCCGCCGCCCGCCGCGACTACATGGACGAGTCCGGCGGCCGCTACGTGCACGTCATCGCCGACGGCGGCGTGGGCTGGTCCGGCGACCTGCCCAAGGCCATCGCCTGCGGCGCCGACGCCGTCATGATGGGCTCCCCGCTGGCCCGCGCCACCGACGCGCCCGGCCGGGGCCACCACTGGGGCATGGAGGCCGTCCACGAGGACGTGCCGCGCGGCAAGAAGGTCCACCTGGGCACCGTCGGCACCACCGAGGAGATCCTCACCGGCCCGTCGCACACCCCGGACGGCTCGATGAACCTCTTCGGCGCCCTGCGCCGCTCGATGGCCACCACCGGCTACACCGAGCTCAAGGAGTTCCAGCGCGTCGAGGTCACGGTCGCGGACTCCCAGCACCGCCGCTGACCCGTCCGGCAGCCGTACGTACGCCGAAGGGCCGGCTCCCCCCTGACCGGGGAGCCGGCCCTTCGGCGCGTCCGGGCCCGCGGCCCGCTCAGCTCAGCCCCTGCCTCCGGCGGCGCAGGCAGACGCCCCAGGGAACCAGCGCCGGGTCTCGCCCGGGCCCAGGACGAGGTCGCCGCAGGCTAGCAGTCCGCACCGACGCCCGACGAGGGGGTTTCCGGCCCGGTCAGAGCCGGTGTGCGGCGCCCGCCGGGCTGGCTCCGCGGGTGTCCAGGAGCAGCTGCGCCTTCACCGCCAGGCCCTGGAGGTCGTACGTGCGGTGGTGCTGGAGCAGGATCGTCAGATCGGCGGTGGCGGCGGCCTCGTACAGGGACTCGGCACGGGGGACCGGCTGGTCCCGCACCCGCCACCCGGCGACGTACGGGTCGTGGTAGCTGATCAGGGCCCCGAGGTCGAGGAGGCGGCTGGCGATCTCGCGGGCCGGGGAGCCCTCCTGGTCGGCGAGGTCGGGCTTGTAGGTGACCCCGAGCAGCAGGACGCGGGCGCCGCGGGCGGACTTGCCGTGCTCGTTGAGCAGGGTGGCGCAGCGCTGGATGACGTACTGCGGCATCCGGCTGTTGATCTCCTGGGCCAGGCCGACCATGCGCAGGGGGTGGCCCGGGGTGCGGGTGGTGTGCGGGAGGTAGTTGGGGTCGAGGGGGACGCTGTGGCCGCCGACGCCCGGGCCGGGGCGGAACGCCTGGAAGCCGTACGGCTTGGTCTCGGCGCAGCGGATGACGTCCCACAGGTCGACGCCGAGGTCGTGGCAGAGCACCGCCATCTCGTTCATGAGGGCGATGTTGACGTGCCGGTAGTTGGTCTCCAGCAGCTGCACGGTCTCGGCCTCGCGCAGGCCGCGGGCGCGGACCACCTTCTCGGCGATGCGGGCGTAGAAGGCGTGCGCGGACTCGGTGCAGGCGGGGGTGAGGCCGCCGATCACCTTGGGGGTGTTGGCGACGGTGTGCGTCCGGTTGCCGGGGTCGTGCCGGCTGGGGGAGTAGGCCAGGTGGAAGTCCCGGCCGGCGCGCAGCCCGGAGCCGTCCTCCAGGATCGGGCGCAGGTAGTCCTCGGTGACACCCGGATGGGCGGCGGACTCCAGGATGACGGTGGTGCGCGGGCGCAGCCGGGCGGCGAGGCTGCGGCCGGCCTCGCCGACGGCTCCGAGGTCGAGCGCGCGGTCGGCGCCGAGCTGGGTGGGGGCGCAGATGACGGCGGTGCGGACGCGGCCGAGCTCGGCGGGGTTGGCGGTGACCCGGAAGCCGGCGGCCGACATGCGCCGGACCTCGGCGGCGGTGAGGGTGGAGTCCGTGGCCGGTCCGATGGCGTAGCCGACCGTCTCGATCCCGGCGGCGACGGCCGCCTGGGCCAGTGGGAGGCCGAGGTGGCCGAGTCCGATGACGGCGAGGTCTGCGGGCATGGGGTGGTGCCGTCCCTTCCCTGGCATGCATGACGGGGCTGGTTGCGCAACTCCTGTGGACCGCGGAGGGGCCGCATGAGCTGGCACGATGTCAGACTAGGCGTATATATGACCGATCTGTCGCATTACGGGGTGATGGTCGCCGTTGTGTTGTCCACAGGCGGTGGCTGATGCGGGGACGGCGGGTCAGAATCGAGGGCGGGGGACGCGAGCGGGACCACCCGCACCGAGTGGGTACGCCCGCACCGACGGGAGGCAGCCGTGAGGACAGCGACACTGGGGCCGGAGCAGCGCGCCGAGGCCCTCGCCCGGATGGCCGAACGGGAACTGGACGTACTGGTGGTGGGCGCGGGCGTGGTCGGCGCGGGCACCGCCCTCGACGCGGTGACCAGAGGCCTGTCCACCGGGCTCGTCGAGGCCCGTGACTGGGCGTCGGGCACCTCCAGCCGGTCCAGCAAGCTCATCCACGGCGGCCTGCGCTACCTGGAGATGCTCGACTTCGCCCTCGTCCGCGAGGCGTTGAAGGAGCGCGGCCTGCTCCTGGAGCGGCTGGCCCCGCACCTGGTCAGGCCCGTCCCGTTCCTGTACCCGCTGCAGCACAAGGGGTGGGAGCGGTTCTACGCCGGGTCGGGCGTCGCCCTGTACGACGCGATGTCCGTGTCCGGCGGGCACGGCCGCGGGCTGCCGCTGCACCGGCACCTGTCGCGCCGGCGCGCCCTGCGCGTGGCCCCGGCGCTGCGCAAGGACGCGCTGGTGGGCGCCCTGCAGTACTACGACGCCCAGATGGACGACGCGCGGTACGTCACCGCGCTCGTGCGCACGGCCGCCGTGTACGGGGCGCACTGCGCCAACCGGGCGAGGGTGGTCGGCTTCCTGCGCGAGGGCGAACGGGTCGTCGGGGCGCGGGTGCAGGACGTGGAGGGCGGAGGGGAGTACGAGGTCCGGGCGCGCCAGGTGGTGAACGCGACCGGGGTGTGGACGGACGACACGCAGGCGCTGATCGGGGAGCGCGGACAGTTCCACGTCCGGGCGTCGAAGGGCATCCACCTCGTCGTCCCCAAGGACCGCATCCATTCGAGCACCGGGCTGATCCTGCGGACCGAGAAGTCGGTGCTGTTCGTCATCCCGTGGGGCCGGCACTGGATCGTGGGCACCACCGACACCGACTGGGACCTGGACAAGGCGCACCCGGCGGCGTCCAGCGCCGACATCGACTACCTGCTGGAACGGGTGAACTCGGTGCTCGCCGTACCGCTCACCCGCGACGACGTCCAGGGGGTGTACGCGGGCCTGCGGCCGCTGCTGGCCGGGGAGTCGGACGCGACGAGCAAGCTGTCGCGCGAGCACACGGTGGCCCATCCGGTGCCCGGGCTGGTCGTCGTGGCGGGCGGCAAGTACACGACGTACCGGGTCATGGCGAAGGACGCCGTCGACGAGGCGGTGCACGGGCTGGACCAGCGGGTCGCGGAGTGCGTGACGGAGGACGTACCGCTGGTGGGGGCCGAGGGGTACCGGGCACTGTGGAACGGCCGGGCCAGGATCGCCGCCCGGACGGGCCTTCACGTGGCGCGGGTGGAGCACCTGTTGAACCGGTACGGCTCGATGACGGAGGAGCTGCTGGACCTGATCGCCGACAACCCCTCGCTGGGCGCCCCGCTGGGCGGGGCGGAGGACTACCTGCGGGCGGAGGTGGTCTACGCGGCGTCACACGAAGGGGCACGACACCTGGACGACGTGCTGACGCGGCGGACCCGGATCTCGATCGAGACGTTCGACCGGGGGACCCGGTCGGCGCGCGAGTGTGCGGAACTGGTGGCTCCGGTGCTGGGGTGGGACGGGCAGCAGATCGAGAAGGAAGTGGAACACTACGAGAAGAGAGTGCAGGCGGAACGGGAGTCGCAGCGCCAGCCGGACGACCAGACGGCCGACGCGGCACGGCTCGGGGCGCCCGACATCGTTCCGTTGTAACTCCGGGATACGTCAGCGGGGAACCGCGGACCCGGGGCTCCCGTCCGTTGCGGAGTGAGGAACAATGAGGGTTCTGCCGGGGCGGGTTATCGCGCGGGTTCTCCCGGGGCGGGCCACCGGGCATTCGGGCGGATGCCGGGGCAGCCGGAGCAGGCGGCACGAACGCAGAGGGGACGCATGTCGAAGCCGGAGCACACCGATTCGCCTGCGGCGAAGCAGAACCGGGCGAAGCCTGTGTCGGCCGAGCCGGAGCCGTCCGTCGAGGCCGCCGTTCCTCCCGCCGGAGAACCGGCCGAGGCCCCGGCCGACGCGCCGGCCGACGCGCCTGCGGCGAAGCCGGGCGTGCCGAAGCCGGGCGTGCCGAAGCCGCGGGCCGCGGCAGCCGGTGCGGCCGCCGCCAAGCCCGACCTCGCGAAGCCTGCGGCCGGGGCGGGGCGTTCGGCCGCCGCGACCGATCCGGAGGACGCGAAGCCCGCGGCGGCGCCGAAGGCCGACCTGTCGAAGCCGAAGGCGGCTGCGT
>NZ_JBIVXV010000004.1:131636-505616 GCF_044769385.1 Streptomyces sp. NPDC090445
GCGGCCAAGCCGGCTGCGGCCAAGCCGTCTGCCGCGGCTGATCCGGAGGATGCGAAGCCTGCGGCGGCGCCGAAGGCTGACCTGTCGAAGCCGAAGGCCGTTGCGGCCAAGCCGGCTGCGGCCAAGCCGTCTGCCGCGGCTGATCCGGAGGATGCGAAGCCTGCGGCGGCGCCGAAGGCTGACCTGTCGAAGCCGAAGGCGGCTGCGGCCGAGCCGGCCGAGGACAAGTCGTCTGCTCCCGCGGTCGAGCCGGAGGATGCGAAGCCCGCGGCGGCGGCCAAGGCCGACCTGTCGAAGCCCAGAGCGGCTGCGGCCGGGGACGGGCCCGCCGAGGCCAAGGGCGCTGCGGAAGCCGTCCGGACGACGTCCGGGAACCCCGTCATCGACAAGGCCGACGCCGTCGCCGCCGCAGTCAAGGCCGCGGCCGCCAAGGCCGCCGCGGCCGCCGGCGCGGAGGGCCGCCTCCTCGCGGGCCGCTACCGCCTCGGCCAGGTCCTCGGCAAGGGCGGCATGGGCACCGTCTGGCGGGCCGAGGACGAGACCCTCGGCCGCACCGTCGCCGTCAAGGAACTCCGGTTCGGCAACGGCGTCGACGAGGACGAGAAGCGCCGCCTGATCACCCGTACCCTCCGCGAGGCCAAGGCCATCGCCCGGATCCGCAGCGGCGGCGCCGTCACCGTCTTCGACGTCGTGGACGAGGACGGCCGCCCGTGGATCGTCATGGAGCTCATCGAGGGCCCCTCCCTCGCCGAGTTCATACGAGAGCAGGGCCCGCTGACGCCCCACCGCGCGGCCGAGGTCGGCCTCGCCGTGCTCGACGTGCTGCGCGCCGCCCACGACCAGGGCATCCTGCACCGCGACGTGAAGCCGTCCAACGTGCTCATCGCCTCCAGCGGCCGGGTCGTCCTCACCGACTTCGGCATCGCGCAGGTCGAGGGCGACCCCTCGATCACCTCCACCGGCATGCTCGTCGGCGCCCCCTCGTACATCTCGCCCGAGCGCGCCCGCGGCCAGAAGCCCGGCCCGCCCGCCGACATGTGGTCGCTGGGCGGCCTGCTGTACGCCGCCGTCGAGGGGGTGCCCCCGTACGACAAGGGGTCGGCCCTGGCCACCCTCACGGCGGTGATGACCGAGCCGGTGGACCCGCCCCGCAACGCCGGCCCGCTCACCGAGATCATCTACGGCCTGCTGGTCAAGGACCCGGCCCGCCGCCTCGACGAGGAGCGCGCCCGGGCCATGCTGACGGCCGTGGTCAACGCGCCCGAGCCGGAGCCCGCCGCCCCGGTCCTCGCCGCCGAGGTCGAGGAGACCCGTCAGATCTCCCTGTCCGCGGCCAAGGAGGCGGCGGCCAAGGCGGTGGCGGACAAGGCCGCGGAGAAGGCGGAGAAGAAGGAGCGCGAGCGGCGCGAGCGCGAGCAGCGCGAACGGGCCCGCGCCGCCCTCAAGGCGGCCCGCAAGGCCGCGGCGACGGCGGGCGCCGCCACGGTGGCGAACGCGTCGACGGCAGCCGCCGCCCCCGCCGGGGCTGCGCCGTCCGGCCGGACCGGGCCGGTCGCCGCGCCGCTCACCGACGTCATGTCCCGCCGCACCATCGGCCTCGCGATCGTCGGTGTGGTCGTCGCGCTCGCCGCCATCGGCTCGCTGCTCGTGTACGCGTTCAGCGGCGGCGGCCCGGGCGGCAAGAAGGACCAGGGCAAGACCGGTCAGGACACGAGGTCCTCCGGCAACCCGACCCCGGGCCCGTCCGGCAAGACGGGCGAGACCGCCGCCACCGCGGGCCAGACGGCCGGCGCGAGCACCGACCCGAACCAGGGCCAGACGCCGAACGGCCAGCAGAGCCAGGGCCAGGGCCAGACCCAGGGTCAGGACGGCGGCCAGACGAGCGGCGGCGGCCAGGGGCAGGGCCAGGGCAACGCGCCCGGCGGGCCGGCCGCGGGCCTCCCGGCGGGGTACGCCGTGGTGACCGACCTCGGGTTCCACTTCTCGATGGCGATGCCGCAGGGCTTCCGGCAGACGGACACCGCCGGCGAGAACTCCGGCGCCATATACAGCCGCGACGGCGGCTTCCCGCGCATCCAGGTCGACTTCACCGACAAGCCCGGCGACGATGCGCGCAAGGCCTGGGCGCTGCTCGCCCCGGCGGTGGCGGGCAGCAGCTCGGGCTACAAGCAGGTCCGGATCGACTCGGTGTCGTACCGGGACTACCCGACCGTCGCCGACTGGGAGTTCGAGCGGGACCAGAAGGGCATCCGGGTCCGGGTGCTCAACCGCGGCTTCAAGGTCGACGCGAAGCGCGGCTACGCCATCATGATCAGCTGCCCGGCGGACCAGTGGGACGGTCCGGAGTGCGCGACGATGCGGAACGTGGCGTTCCAGACCTTCCAGCCGCTCGCCTGACGGGGCTTCACCGCCTGACGAGCCTTCACAGGCCCGGGACGCGGGTGCCCCCGGCCACGTATCGTGTCAGCGGGGCAGCGGGGAACCTGCCCCCGCAGCGCACTCGGGGGAGGCGGAGTGGACGACTACGCGGGTCGGATCCTGGCCGGCCGCTACCGTCTGCCGCTGCCGCCGTCGGACGAGTACGAACTGGTCGAAACCCGGGCCTTCGACACGCGCAGCGGGCAGGAAGTGCTCGTACGGCAGGTGCCGTTACCCGAGATCGTGGACGCGGAACTGCTCGACGAGGAGTCGGGCGGGGCAGGTGCCGCCCGGGCCGGAGCCCGGGCCGGTGCCGGCGGCGGTGGCGTTCTTCCGGCGGGGGAGCTCCCGGCCGTGCGCAGGGCCATCGCGGCGGCGCAGGCCGCCGCGTCCGTCCCCGACCATCCGCGGCTGGACCAGGTCTTCGACGTGTTCGCCGAGGGCGGGTCGCTGTGGATCGTGAGCGAGCTGGTGCCGGCCCGGCCGCTGGCCGCGCTGCTCGCCGACGAACCGATGACGCCGTACCGGGCGGCGGAGGTCGCCGCCGACGTCCTGACCGCGCTGCGGGTGCTGCACGCGCACGGGTGGACGCACCGCAACATCACGGTCCGGACCGTCCTGATATGCGATGACGGGCGCGTCGTCCTGACCGGCCTGGCCGCCGGGGCCGCGGAGGACGCGCTGTGCGGGTACGACCCGGTCCCGCCGGAGGACGACACCGCGGACGCGGGACAGGGCTGGGGCACCCCGCCGCCGCCCGGCCGCGAGCCCGCCGGCCTGCCGCCGGTGGCCCCGGGCTACGAGACGGGCCCGCGCCGCGCCGACCGCATCCCCCTGGACGGGCCGCCCGCACCGGGAGCCGCCGACGCGCCCCTGGTGGCCCCGGGCTACGAAACGACCCCCCGGCACCCCGACGGCGCCCCGGCGGGCCCGCACCATGCCGACCACACCACCCCCGCCCGGCAGCCGGCCCCGCCGACCGCGGGCCTCGGGCACGGGTGGGAGACGGCCGACGGCGACGTGACCTCCCCGCACCCCGGGCCGCATGCCCCCGGTGCGGACGCCCCCGCCCGGACCGTCGGCCCGCGGTACGCCGACCGGATCACACCGGACCGGCAGCCGGAGCCCGTTGCCGCAGGGGACGGGTGGGAGGCGGCCGACGGCGATACGGCCTCCCCGGGCCCCGCGCCGGGCGACCCGGGTCCGGGCACGTCCGGGCTCGTCGGCCCGCGGTACGCTGACCACATCACCCCCGGCCGGCCGTCGGAGCCGTCGGCCTCGGGCACCGGGTACGGGCGGGAGACGGCCGAAGGCGGTGTCGCCTCGCCGCAGCCCGGGCCGGGTGCTCCCGGTACGGGCGCGCCCGGGCTCGTCGGGCCGCAGTACGCGGACCACATCCACATCACCCCCGGCCGGCCGGATCCCGCGGCGGCTGCGCGGGCCGGCGTGCTCGCCGCGTACCGGGCCGGGTCCCGGGCGGCCGTGGCGCGGGTCGCGGAGGAGCGCAAGGCCGCGGCAGCCGGTGCGGCGCCGGCACCGGAGCGGCAGCCGCAGGGGTCGAACCTGCCCCAGGGGTACTCGTACCCGTACGGCACCCCCGGGACGACCGGCCCCGCCCCGGGAACCGCCGAGGAGACCACCCCGGACACCGCTCCCGCCGCCGGCCGGGGCCCGGAGCCCGGTGCGGACTACGCGGCGCCGGAAGCGGGTCCGGGCGTCGCGACCGGTCCCGCGGAGCCGGTCGGCGACCTCGGCCACGCAGCCGGATCCGGCGTGGCCGGCCTCGCCGCCGCGGACTCCGGAGACGCCACGTCCAACGGCGTCGGCACGGGCGCGTACGCCGGGGCGGGGAGCGCGGCGGCAGTCGGCACCGGCGGGGGAGCCGGTGGCCAGGACATCCCGGACGGCGGGGTCGCCTGGCACGGTGCGACGCCGCGTCGGCAGGTCGCGGCCCTGCCCGCCGGGCAGCAGCGTCCGGAGGCGGGGCAGCCGGTGCTGCCGGCGCAGCTCGCCCTGCCGCAGGGGTACCGCCAGGCGGAGGACGCCACCGCCTACCTGCGCCCGGGCCAGCCGGGCCAGCCCCGGCCGGTGCCCGCGCACATCCCCGTCCCGAAGTCCCCGACTCCGCCCGCGCCGACGCCGAAGCCCGCGCCGCCCGTGCCCGCGCACATCCCCGTCCCGAAGTCCCCGACTCCGCCCGCGCCGACGCCGAAGCCCGCGCCCCCCGCCCCGCACCCCGTCACGTCCGCGCCCCCTGCCGCCCCGGCGAACCCGGCACGGTCCGGCTGGGGCGGGGGCGGGGGCGGGGGCGCGGGCTTCGGGCCGTCCGGCGGGCTTGATGCCGAGCGGGCTCGGCAGACGCGGATGGCGGTGGTCGGGGCCGTCACCGAGCGGTGGGCGCCGGAGCAGGCGGGCACGGTCAGCGGGCCCTGGCAGCTGGCGGCCCCGGTCGGGCCGGCCACCGACCTGTGGGCGCTCGGCGCGCTGCTCTACCGCGCGGTGCAGGGCCACGCCCCGTACCCGGAGGACAGTGTCGCCGAGCTCGTCGAGATGGTCTGCGCCGAGGCCCCGGCCTTCGCGGAGGAGTGCGGTCCGCTGCGCCCGGTCGTGGAGTCGCTGCTCCGCCAGGACCCCACCGAGCGCCCCGACTTCGAGGAGCTCCGCGGCTGGCTGCGCTCGCTGGTCCGCTCCGCCCCCGAACCGGATTCCGTCCTCGGTGCGGCCCTCGGCCAGGGGCACTGGCCCGGTGCGGCGGCCCCGCCCCCCGAGCCGGATCCCGCCCGCCTGCCCGTGGTGCGCCGCCGGGGCGAGCTGCACGGGCGGCACCGCAGCCCGGCCCCCGCCCGCAGGCCCCGAGCCCTCGGCCGGAACCTGCTGCTGGGGGTCCTCGTGCTGATGGCCGGGGCGGTGGCGTACGCGATGCTGTTCCTGCCCGGCGACAGGGGCGAGGGCGACCGCCGCCAGGACACGGCCTCCCGGACCCCGGTGGCCGGGACGCAGGCGCCCGCCCCGCAGGCTTCGCCGCCCGCGTCCGGGGGGTCCCGGCCCCCGTCCGGCGCGCCCGAGTCCCCGGCGGCCCCGCAGCCCGCGGCGCCCGCACCGCCCGGCTACACGATGCAGCAGGACCCGGAGCACTTCGAGATCGCGGTGCCCGCCGGCTGGGAGCGCCGCGGCATGAACGAGGCGGGCCAGGTCCGCTACACCGACGGCGCGTACGTCCTGATCGTGGTGCCCGGCCGGGACAAGGTCGAGGGCAACCCGGATCCGGCGACGTACCAGAAGGACAAGGAGCCGGAGCTGGCCCCGTACCGCTCGTCGACCTGGGCCAGCGGCGGCGATGTGAAGACCACGAAGGTGGGCCAGCAGCTCCGCGTCACCGGCCGGTACACGTGGATCGACGGCAACGGCCGCAGCGTCGTCGCCCGCAACTTCGTCGTGGCGCTCGGCGGCAGCTACCACATCGTCATGGTGACGGGCCCGCAGGACGGCGAGGGCAAGGTGACCGAGGTCTTCGAAAAGGCCACGGGGAGTTACAAGTCCGGTGGGTGAACGCGGACTGACGGTGACTCAGTACGGCAATTGCGTCACAGTGCTGCCCGATCCGCGCCTCTGCGGTACCGGCCGTGCCGGGCTCTTCGTAGTCTGGCCCGAAGTGCAAACAGTGGCGGGGATTCGTGGAACAGCAGACAGGTGCGGGCGCAGTGCTCGCCGGCCGGTACCGGCTCGTGGAGCCCATCGGCAGCGGCGGCATGGGCAAGGTGTGGCGCGCCCACGATGAACTCCTGAACAGGACCGTCGCCGTCAAGGAACTGACGGCGGCTCTGTTCGTCGCCCAGGCCGACCGGGACGTCCTGCACGCCCGGACGCAGAAGGAGGCCCGGGCGGCGGCCCGCATCCAGCACCCGGGCGTCGTCACCGTCCACGACGTGCTGGAGCACGACGACCGGCCGTGGATCGTCATGGAGTACATCGACGGCCCCTCCCTCGCCGAGGCCGCCAAGGCCGCCGGCCGCATCGAGCCCCGGGAGGCCGCCCGGATCGGGCTGCACGTCCTGGGCGCGCTGCGCGCCGCGCACGCGGTCGGCGTGCTGCACCGGGACGTCAAACCCGGCAACGTGCTGCTGGCCAAGGACGGGCGGGTCCTGCTCACCGACTTCGGGATCGCCGCGATCGAGGGCGACTCCTCCATCACGCGCACCGGCGAGATCGTCGGCTCCATCGACTACCTGGCCCCGGAGCGGGTCACCGGCGGCACCCCCGACCCGGCCTCCGACCTGTGGTCGCTGGGCGCCACCCTGTACACGGCGGTCGAGGCCCGCTCGCCGTTCCGCCGCACCTCGCCGATCTCCAGCCTGCAGGCCGTCGTCAACGACGAGCCGCCGGCGCTGCGGCAGTCCGGGCCGCTGGGGCCGGTCATCACCGCGCTGCTGCGCAAGGACCCCAAGGAGCGGCCCTCCGCGCAGGAGACGGAGCGGATGCTGCTGGAGGTGATGGAGGGCCGGGAGGCGAAGGCCGCGCAGGCGTACGTACCCACGCGCGCGGTGACCCCGCAGGAGCTGGCCGACGTGCGGGAGCCCGAACCGGACTGCGCGGCGCCGCCGGACCCCGCACGGACGTCCGAGCTGCCGGGCCGCCCGGAGCCGGCCGCCCGGCCGGGCCCGACCGCGGGCCGGATCAAGCGGGCCGCGGCGGTGGCGCTGGTGGCGGCGCTGGTCGGCGGCGGTGCGGTGTTCGGGCTGCTGAAGTACACCGGGGACGGCGACCAGGGCGGCGGATCCGACCAGAACGTGAGCGCCCCGGACCAGCAGAACGGCTCGGACGGCACGGGCGGCTCGGACGGCAAGGCGGGCAAGGACGCGACCCTGCCCGCGGGCTGGACCGAGGTCACCGACCCGGCGGGCTTCACGCTGTGGGTGCCGGACGGCTGGAAGCGCCAGCTGGACGGCAACCAGATCGACTACACCCCGGACAACGGCAAGCACTTCATCCGCATCGCCGTCGACCCCACGCCCGACTACGACACCGCGTACGCGCACGTGCTCGACCTGGAGAAGCAGGTGCGCCAGCGCACCGACTACAAGCGGCAGAAGCTGAACCCGAACACCTTCCGGGACAGCACCCGCGCGGCGATCTGGGAGTTCACCTGGACCGAGAAGGGGGTGCACGCCGGTCCGCGCCGGTCCATCGAGCAGATGTACATCGCCCCGGACGGCGCCGAGTACGCGGTGTACATGTCGGGGCCGGCGGCCGACTGGGCGACCACCCGGGCGCAGTTCGACACCGTGCTCACCGGCTGGGCCCCGTCCGCCAAGAAGGGCTGACCCCGCCCGCCCCAAGGGGCTGCCCCCGCCCGCCCCGCCCCCTCGGGCATCCTGCCAGCGTTCACTGGCAGATATGGCAAAATCCGGTTACCGACGGGTACCCAAAGGCCGCCGGGACCAATACGCTCACCGCCATGACGGACACGCAGGCCCCGGCCCCCCTCCGCAGCGCACCGCAGCCCACCAACCCGGTCGCCCCGGCCCCGGCAGGAGCCCGCACCGCGGCCGACGTGGTGACCCCCGACCTGGTCGCCCGGCTCACCCGCGGAGTGATCGGCTCGGGCCGCACCGCGAACCACACCCCCTTCACCGGGGACAAGCTCGCCGACCTGCCGGAGGCCACCCCCGAGGAGGTCGCCGAGGCCTTCGCCCGGGCCCGCGCAGCCCAGGCCGCGTGGGCCGCCGTCCCGGCGCGCCGCCGGGCCGCGGTCCTGCTCCGCTTCCACGACCTGGTCCTGGACCGCCAGGCCGAGGTGCTCGACCTGATCCAGCTGGAGACCGGCAAGGCCCGCCTGCACGCCCACGAGGAGGTCCAGGCCGTCGCGGTGGCCGCCCGCCACTACGGCCGCAAGGCGCCCGCGTACCTGCGTCCCAAGAGTCACACCGGTGCCATGCCCACCCTGACCAAGGTCACCGAGCTGCGCCAGCCGCGCGGTGTCGTCGGGCAGATCGCGCCCTGGAACTACCCCCTCGAACTCTCCGTCGGCGACGCCCTGCCCGCCTTCGTCTCGGGCAACGCCGTCGTGATGAAGCCCGACACCGAGACCGCCCTGACCGCCCTGTGGGCCCGCGACCTGCTGGTCGAGGCCGGGCTGCCCGCCGAGGTCTTCCAGATCGTCCTCGGGGAGGGGCCCGTCGTCGGCCCCGAGGTGGTCCGGCACGCCGACTACGTCTCCTTCACCGGCTCCACCCGCACCGGCCGCGAGGTCGCCCGGGGCGCGGCCGCCCGCCTCGTCGGGGTCTCCCTCGAACTCGGCGGCAAGAACGCCATGCTCGTCCTGCACGACGCCGACATCGAGAAGGCCGCCGCGGGCGCCGTCCGCGCCTGCTTCTCCTCCGCCGGCCAGCTGTGCATCTCGATCGAGCGGCTCTACGTCCACGCTTCGATCGCCGACGCGTTCGTGGAGCGGTTCGCCGCCCGCACCAAGGCGATGCGGCTCGGCAGCTCCCTCGCGTACGGCGCCGACATGGGCTCGCTGGTCGGCGAGCGCCAGCTGGAGACCGTCACCCGGCACGTCGACGAGGCCGTGGCCAAGGGCGCCGTCCTCGTCGCCGGCGGCACCGCCCGCCCCGACATCGGCCCGCTGTTCTACGAGCCCACCATCCTCGACGGCGTCGAGGCGCCGATGGCGGTGTGCGGCGAGGAGACCTTCGGCCCGGTCGTCTCCATCTACCGGTTCACCGACGAGGACGAGGTGATCGACCGGGCCAACGCCACCGCCTACGGCCTCAACTCCAGCGTCTGGACCAAGGACGCCCGCCGCGGCCACGCCGTCGCCGCCCGCCTGCGCACCGGCACCGTCAACATCAACGAGGGCTACGCCCCGGCCTACGGCAGCGCCCAGGCGCCCATGGGCGGCATGAAGGACTCCGGCCTCGGCCGCCGGCACGGCTCCGAGGGCATCCTCAAGTACACCGAGGCGCAGACCGTCGCCCACCAGCGGGTGCTGCCGATGGCCCCCTCGCTGGGCATGGACGACGAGCGGTACGCGGCGTTCATGACCCGCAGCCTCAAGGTGATGAAGGCCCTCCGCCTGCGCTAACAGCCCCCGTCCGTCCGCCAAGGAGGCGCGTCAGTGGCACAGCCGTCCGCCCGCGAGCACCACCACGACGTCGACCACGGCGTCGACTACGACGTCATCGTCATCGGCTCGGGCTTCGGAGGAGCGGTCTCGGCGCTCCGGCTGACCGAGAAGGGCTACCGGGTCGGCGTCCTGGAGGCAGGGCGCCGCTTCACCCGCGCGAGCCTGCCGAAGAACAGCTGGGACCTGCGGAACTACCTGTGGGCCCCGGCCCTCGGGCTCTACGGGATCCAGCGGATCCACCTGCTCGGCAACGTCATGGTGCTGGCGGGCGCCGGGGTGGGCGGCGGCTCCCTCAACTACGCCAACACCCTGTACGTGCCGCCGACCGCGTTCTTCGAGGACCGCCAGTGGGCCTCGATCACCGACTGGCGCGAGGAGCTCGCCCCGTACTACGACCAGGCCAAGCGGATGCTCGGGGTGCGCCTCAACCCGACGACGACCCCCTCCGACGTCCACCTCAAGGCCGTCGCCGAGAAGATGGGCGTCGGCGACACCTTCCACATGGCCCCGGTCGGCGTCTTCTTCGGCGACGGCGCCGACGCCGAGGGCGCCGCCGTGGCCAAGCCGGGCGCGGAGGTCCCCGACCCGTACTTCGGCGGGGCCGGGCCCGCCCGCCGGGCCTGCACCGAGTGCGGCGAGTGCATGACCGGCTGCCGGCACGGCGCGAAGAACACCCTGAACGAGAACTACCTCCACCTCGCCGAGCGCGCGGGCGCCGTGATCCACCCGATGACCACGGTCACCGCCCTCGCCGAGCACCCGGACGGCGGCTACCGTGTCCGCACCGTCCCCACCGACGGCCGCCGCCGCGGCATCGCCAAGGAGCTCCGCGCCCGGTACGTGGTCGTCGCGGCGGGCACGTACGGCACGCAGACGCTGCTGCACACCATGAAGGACAACGGGCTGCTCCCGCGGATCTCGGACCGCCTCGGCGAGCTGACCCGCACCAACTCCGAGGGCCTGGTCGGCGCGCAGACCGACGACCGCCGCTACCGCAGGCGGCACGGCGCGGTCCCCCGGCTACCGCTGGGAGGTGCCCCCGGGCGGGCCGACTTCACCCGCGGCGTGGCCATCACCTCGTCCGTGCACCCCGACGCCGACACCCACATCGAGCCCGTCCGCTACGGTCGGGGCTCCAACGCGATGGGCTTCCTGACCGTACTGCAGGTGCCCCACAGCCCCCACCGGGTCCGGGCCTGGCTCGCGCGGACCGCCAAGCACCCGGTGCAGCTGCTGCGCTCGCTGTCCAACCGGCGCTGGTCGGAGCGGACCATCATCGGCCTGGTCATGCAGTCCCTGGACAACTCGCTGACCACGTACCGCCGGCCCCGCGGCCCCGGCAAGGGCCTGCTCACCGCCCGCCAGGGGCACGGCGCCCCCAACCCGGTGCAGATCGCCGAGGCCACCCGGGCCGCGACCCTGCTGGCCGAGGAGATCAACGGCTTCCCCGGCAGCAACGTCGGCGAGCTGATGGGCACCCCGCTGACCGCGCACTTCCTCGGCGGCTGCCCGATCGGCGCCTCGCCCGAGCAGGGCGTGGTCGACCCGTACCACCGGCTGTACGGGCACCCGGGCATCTCGGTGGTGGACGGCTCGGCGGTCTCCGCGAACCTCGGCGTCAACCCGTCGCTGACGATCACGGCGCAGGCGGAGCGGGCGATGTCGTACTGGCCGAACAAGGGCGAGCAGGACCCGCGCCCGGAGCAGGGCGCGGCGTACGCGCGGCTCGCCGCGGTGGAGCCGGTCCGTCCGGCGGTGCCGAAGGAGGCGTTCGGCGCGCTGCGGCTGCCGTTCCTCGCGGTCCCGGAGGTCCCGCCGCGCACGGCGGCGCCGGAGGCCGGAGCCGGGACGGGAGCCGGGGCGGGGGCGGCCGACTGATACGCGGTACTGATACGCGGCGGGTACCGCGCTCCCCCTCCGAGCGCGGTACCCGCCGCGGTACATAGGTGACAGACGTTCGGCGCCGAAGGTTGTACCCGCGGGACACCCGCGCACATGTGGCGTCCGTCACACGTACGGGCATGCGAACGGCCGGCCCGGGGCGTCCCCTGGGCCGGCCGTCTTTTCGGGGTGACCGGGCTGCTGTCCCCTGCCGTCCGGTCACAAGGAGCGAGGTCCCACGACGCACGTCGCACGGGCCGTACGTCTCATCGCTCCGGTGGAGCCACGCGTGGTGCTGGTCCCGCGACTGGCTGACGCGGCCATCCACACCAACGAAGGCGCGCGGGGCCGGTCACGGGGCCGGACGGGTGAAGAACGGGCGTCAGACGCGGCCGCGGCAGAGCTCCAGCAGGGACATCGCGAGGGCGGTGCCGGGCCTGCCGAGGGCGTCCTTCCAGTGCGCGAGCACCTCCATCTCGCGCGAGAGGTGCACCCGGCGGCCGCCGGAGGCGATCCGGGTCTGCTGGATGACGGACGAGACGGCCATCCGTTCCTGGATCAGGCCGATGATCCGGTCGTCGATGGCGTCGATGCGCGCGCGGGAGGCGGCGATCAGCTCCTCGGGGGAGGCGGTCGCGGCGGCGGCGGCGGTCGTGTCGGCGGTGGCGGCGGTGGCGTTCATGGCGGGGTTCTCCTGTCGGGTGGGGCCGCAGGACCGGTGAAACGCCGCAGCGCCCGGGTCCTGGCGGACCGGGGCGCTGCGGGAAGTCAGTGGCTCGGAGCGAGCATCACGAGGACCCATGGCGGCCGGACCGTCCGGTGCCATAGGTAAAGAGGAAGCTCAGCTGCTTGCGCACGAAATGGATTATTGCCGTCCGCGCGGCTGTGGGCCAACCCGGTTCGGATGGTGAGACGAAAGCGGTCGGCGCGTCCCCCGTTAGAATTGACAAAACAGCCCCCTCTTCCGCCGGAAGGCCGTCCCGTGCCAGAAGCACCCTCCGCCGTCCACGACGCCGCCCCGGACACGGTTCTCGTCGTCGACTTCGGCGCCCAGTACGCCCAGCTCATCGCCCGCCGCGTCCGCGAGGCTCGGGTCTACAGCGAGATCGTGCCGAGCACGATGCCCGTGGCCGAGATGCTGGCCAAGAACCCCAAGGCGATCATCCTGTCCGGCGGTCCGTCCTCGGTGTACGAAGAGGGCGCGCCGCAGCTCGACCGCGCCCTGTTCGAGGCCGGCGTCCCGGTCTTCGGCATGTGCTACGGCTTCCAGCTGATGGCGACCACCCTCGGCGGCACCGTCGACAACACCGGCTCCCGCGAGTACGGCCGCACCCCGCTGGCCGTCAGCAAGACCGGCTCGACCCTGTTCGAGGGCACCCCCGAGCACCAGTCCGTGTGGATGTCCCACGGCGACGCCTGCTCCGAGGCCCCCGAGGGCTTCACCGTCACCGCGTCGACCGACGTCGTCCCGGTCGCGGCCTTCGAGAACGACGAGAAGAAGCTGTACGGCGTGCAGTACCACCCCGAGGTGATGCACTCCACGCACGGCCAGCAGGTGCTGGAGCACTTCCTCTACCGGGGCGCGGGCCTGCAGCCCACCTGGACCACCGGCAACATCGTCGAGGAGCAGATCGCGGCGATCCGCGCCCAGGTCGGCGACAAGCGCGCCATCTGCGGCCTGTCCGGCGGCGTGGACTCCGCGGTCGCCGCGGCCCTCGTGCAGAAGGCCATCGGCTCCCAGCTGACCTGCGTGTACGTCGACCACGGCCTGATGCGCAAGGGCGAGACCGAGCAGGTCGAGAAGGACTTCGTCGCGGCCACCGGCGTGCAGCTGAAGGTCGTCGACGCGCAGGAGCGCTTCCTGAACGCGCTGGCCGGCGTCTCCGACCCGGAGACCAAGCGCAAGATCATCGGCCGTGAGTTCATCCGCGTCTTCGAGCAGGCCCAGGCCGAGATCATCGCCGAGGCCGAGGGCGGCCCGGACGTGGCCTTCCTGGTCCAGGGCACCCTGTACCCGGACGTCGTCGAGTCCGGCGGCGGCACCGGCACCGCCAACATCAAGTCCCACCACAACGTGGGCGGCCTCCCCGAGGACATCGAGTTCGAGCTCGTCGAGCCGCTGCGCCAGCTGTTCAAGGACGAGGTCCGGATGGTCGGCCAGGAGCTCGGCCTGCCCGAGGAGATCGTCCAGCGCCAGCCCTTCCCGGGCCCCGGCCTCGGCATCCGCATCGTCGGCGAGGTCACCAAGGAGCGCCTGGACCTGCTGCGCGAGGCCGACGCGATCGCCCGCCAGGAGCTCACCGCGGCCGGCCTCGACCGGGAGATCTGGCAGTGCCCGGTCGTCCTGCTGGCGGACGTCCGCAGCGTCGGCGTGCAGGGCGACGGTCGCACCTACGGCCACCCGATCGTGCTGCGCCCCGTCTCCTCCGAGGACGCCATGACCGCGGACTGGACCCGGATGCCGTACGAGGTCCTCGCCCGGATCTCGACCCGCATCACCAACGAGGTCAAGGACGTCAACCGCGTCGTCCTGGACTGCACCAGCAAGCCCCCGGGCACGATCGAGTGGGAGTAGTCCCCAGGGACTGACCCCCGCCCGAGCCCGCGGCGAAGCCGCCACCCCCGTCCCGGGGTGGCGGCTTCGCCCGTTCCCGGGCCCCTCCGGCTCCCCTTCCGGTTCCGGCCCCCTCTCTGGCGGGTTGCGGGCCCCGCGGGTACCTTGCGCGCCAGCCGCCGACCGCTGCGACCGCCGCCGACCGAGGAGGGCCGCCATGCCGGACCAGCCCGCGCCCGTGCCCGTGCCCGTGCCCGTCCCCGAGGACCGGCTGCGTTTCGAGCTGCCGCCCGTCCACACCGATCCGGCGCAGGAGCGCGCGTACCGCAAGGAGCGGCTCGCCGGCGCCCTGCGCCTGTTCGGCCGGCTCGGGTACGAGGAGGGGGTCGCCGGGCAGGCCACCGCCCGCGACCCCGAGTTCGAGGACTGCTACTGGGTGAACCCCTTCGGGCGGGCCTTCGGCTCGCTGACCGCCGGGGACCTGCTCCTCGTCGACGGCGACGGGCGCGTGCTGCAGGGGGAGCGGCGGGTGAACCAGCTGGCCTTCGCCCTGCACGCGGCCGTCCACCGGGCCCGGCCCGACACGGTGGCCGTGGTCCGCGTGCACGGCCCGTACGGCAGGGCGCTCGCCGCGCTCGGCGAGCTGCTCGCCCCGGTCACCCAGGAGGCCTGCGCGTTCTACGAGGACCACGCCCTCGTCGACCAGTACACCGCCGGGGCGGGCGACCCGGCGGAGTGCCGCCGCATCGCCCGGGCCCTCGGCCCGTACAAGGCGCTCGTCCTGCGCAACCACGGGCTGCTGACGGTCGGGGACTCCGTGGACGCGGCCGCCTGGTGGTCCGTCGCGGCCGAGCGCGCCGCCCAGGTCCAGCTGATCGCGCGGGCCGCGGGCAAGCCGGTGCCGGTCGGCCACCGGGCCGCGCTCACCGCGCGGGAGCGGTTCGGGACGGACCTCGCGGCCTGGGCCGCCTACCAGCCCCTGTGGCAGTCCGTGGCGGGGGACCGGCCGGCGGGTGCGCACCGGACGCCGGGCGGGTGACGTCAACACCATGAACGGTCAATCACCTGCTCTGACATCGCGCGCAATCCGGAGCACTGCCGCAGTGGTGCACAATTCGCTGGCATTGCACCGTAGTTCAGAGAGGCGGCAGGCACGTGGCTGTCCACCCGATCTCCCTTGTGCCCCACGGCGGCGCATGCACCTGCGACGACTGCCCGCACGGCGCGCAGGAGGGCCACCGGCGCGCGGTCGCGGCGTTCCTGGCGAAGCGTGACGAGTACGCCGCGGGACAGGGGCTGCCCGCTGCGGTGGCCCGGTCCGCCGGGGCGTCCCGGCAGTGGGTCTCCGACGAGCTGGGCCTGTCGGCGCGCACCGTCGCCGACCGGGGGCGCGAGGCCGGCACCTCCTGGCTGTACGTGTTCTCGCGGCGGGCCGTGCTCGCCGTGTGGATCGCCGCCGGGGTGCTGCTGGTGGTGCAGGTCGGCACCGCGCTCGGCACCGGCTGGTCCCCCGCGCGCACCGCCGCCCTGCTGGCGGCCCTGGTGCTGGCCGGACTGCTCACGGTCGCCGCCCGCGCCCAGTCGGTGCGCGGCGGCCTGCTGGCACCGCTGGTCGGCGAGGACAACCGGCTGTCCACCTCGAAGGCGGTGCCGCTCGCCTGGCTGCTGCTGACCGCGTTCGCCGCGCTGCTGCCCGCACTGCGGCTGGCGGCGTCGGTATCCGGGCCGGAACGGCGGGCGCTGTACGAGGGGCTGGCCCTCGGGCGGGCCCTGCCGCTGCTGGCGGTGGTCGCGCTGACCTCGGCCGTGGCGGTGCTGGTGCGCCGGGTGGTCGCCGTACGGATCCTCGGGCAGCGCCTGCAGAAGCTGCCCGCGGACCGCCCGTGCGGGGCGGACCTGCTGACGGACGACGCGGGCCGGGGCAGTTTCCCGGACGCCCAGTACGTCCTGGTCTCCACGGTGGTGCTGGGCTACGCGGCGGTGTCGCTGGCCCGGTTCCCGGACCGGCTGCCGCGGCTGCCGTGGGCGCTGGCGCTGCTGGTGGCCCTGTCGGCCGTGGTGTACCTGGCGGCGAAGTACGCGGAGGTGGCCCGTCCGCTGGTGCTGTCGGTGGTCCGCAGACGCGAGCCCGGGGACCTGGACGCGGCTGTCCGGCCGGGGGACGACATCGAGATCCGCGGGGTGGGGTTCGTCCCGCCCGGGGCGCAGACGCCGGAGATGCTGGCGCGGCTGGTGGTGCGGATCGGGACGGTCCACGTGCACGTTCCGCTGGTGCCGGTGGCGGGCGGGTTCTCCAACCCGTCGGACACGGTGCTGACGGTTCCGGTCCCGGCGGAGGTGGAACCGGGGCGGGTCGAGCTCCAGGTGGTGACCGCGGCGGGGGTGGAATCCAACCGCTACGGCATCGACGTGGCCGAGTGAAGGGGGTGGGGAGCTGCTGGTTCGTGAGCTCACTCTTGTGAGTGATAGTGCACTTTGATGAGTGTTGTTACGTTCGGATGTATGAACCTCAAGGAGTGGGCGAAAGCGCAGGGCGTGCACCCGCAGACCGCGTATCGCTGGTTCCGTGAGGGGACATTGCCGTTACCGGCTCAGCAGGTCGGTCCGCGCACGATCCTGGTGGACACCGAGGCCGCCGCAACGCCCGAGGTGGTGGGTGGTGTCGGGCTGTATGCCCGTGTGTCGTCCCACGACCAGAAGGACGATCTGGCCCGTCAGGTGACGCGCCTTTCGGAGTGGGCGGCCAGGGCCGGGCACCGGGGACCGGCTTGGCCGCATGAACGTCGGACTCGTCGAAGCGGCCCTGTCCGCCACCAACCGCCGTCTGGTGGTTCTGGATGACGGCGAGGCCGATGACGACCTGGTGCAGGACATCGTGGACGTGCTGATCTCGTTCTGCGCCCGCCTGTACGGCCGCCGCTCGGCGAAGAACCGTGCCCGCAAGGCCCTTGAGGCGGCCGAGCATGGCTGAGCCCAGGAAGAAGCAACTGCGTTCCATCGCACTGCCGTTCGTTGTGCTCGGCCCCTCTGGTGTGGCGATACGGGACCGGCTGGGGCACCTCACCGCGCAGGATGAGAAGGTGCTCTGCCTGATCGGCGAGCACCTGGGCTCTCTGGCGTCCCTCGACCTCAAGCAGCGGTGCGCGGACGGCAACGACCACGACAACGACAGGTGGGCGGCCCGTAAGCAGGGCCTGACGGCCCGGTCGTCTTCCCGCTGGGCCGGGAGCATCACGAAAGCCACCCACGATCAGTGGGCACTGTCGCGTCGCTGTCAGCTCGCGCACATCCAGGGCCTTGAGGCCGGTGTCCGCACGTTGACGCACCGCCTGTCGCAGCCCATCGGGGAGAAGGGCACCAAAAAGGCGCCGGGTGGATACCGGTCGAAGGGCGAGTGGTTCCAAAAGTCCCGGCGCCTGCACACCCTGGAGCGCCGTCTCGAGACGGCTCGCGCCGACCGGGAGGCAGGTGTCGTACACGTCGTGCGGGGCGGGAAGAAGCTGGCCCGCAACCGTCACAACCTCCAGGCCGCCCAGCTCACCGAGCTTCAGTGGCGGGAACGCTGGGAAGCGGAGCGCTGGTTCCTCGCCGCCGATGGAGAGTCGGGCAAACGCTTCGGGAACGAGACGATCCGCGTCGCTCCCGACGGCGAGGTCTCCATCAAACTGCCCGCGCCGCTCGCTCACCTGGCCAATGCGCCGCGTGGCCGGTACGTCCTTGCCTCCACGGTGCAGTTCCAGCACCGTGGCGAGGAGTGGCGAGACCGCGTCCGCGGCAACCGCGCCATGGCCTACCGAATCCACTACGACACAGCGCGGGGCCGCTGGTACCTCACCGCTGCCTGGTCCCGCCCGGTGGTGAAGACGATCCCGCTGGAGGCGGCGCGCGCCCAGGGCATAGTCGGCGTGGACACGAACGCGGACCACTTCGCGGCCTACCTGCTCGACCCGCACGGCAACCCGGTCGGCGAACCCCAGCGCTTCTTCTACGACCTGGCCGGCACCGCCGACCACCGCGACGCGCAGATCCGGCACGCCATCATCCGCCTGCTGCACTGGGCCAAGAGGTGCGGCGTCAAAGCGATCGGCATCGAGGACCTGGACTTCACGCAGGAGAAGACCCGCGAGAAGCACGGCAGCCGCAAAGGGTTCCGTCAGCTGATCTCCGGCATGCCGACCGGGAAGCTCAGAGCCCGGCTGGTGTCGATGGCCGCCGAGCAAGACCTCGCGATCGTCGCCGTCGACCCGGCGTACACGTCGATATGGGGCGACCAGCACTGGCGCAAGCCCCTCACCAGCAACAAGCGAAAGATGTCCCGTCATGATGCCGCTGGCATCGCGATCGGGCGACGCGCCCTCGGGCACCCGATCCGGCGACGGACGGCACCGCCCCACGACGACCAGAGCGATCGTCGTGGGCATCGGACCGTCCAGGCCGATCGTGGTGCACGGGAGCGCGAGGGAACCCGCCCCCGCATCCCCGGACCACGGACACGATCCGCGCAACCGGACGCGGAGCGAAAGCGGGCGA
This sequence comes from Streptomyces sp. NPDC090445, assembly GCF_044769385.1. Classification (NCBI taxonomy): domain Bacteria; kingdom Bacillati; phylum Actinomycetota; class Actinomycetes; order Kitasatosporales; family Streptomycetaceae; genus Streptomyces; species Streptomyces sp. NPDC090445. Next base: position 150,146 of record NZ_JBIVXV010000004.1, read on the forward strand.
CCAGGGCACCCAAAACCGTTCGGGATGCCCGCAGCGACCAGGCATGGGTCCAAGACCCACTCCTGCTCACTGATTAGGAATGGTAGAGATGGGAGGGTGACCAGACCCGACAGCCCCGGCGCCTCCGACGGCTTCCCCACGCCCGACGACTCGCGCCCTCCCGGCGCCTCCCGTGCTCCTGGCGCCCCCGAAGTCTCCGGCACCCCCTCCGGCCACGCCGCCCTCGCGGGCCCCGACGCCCCCACCGGCGACACGGCCGCCTCCGGCCCCGAGGCCCCCTCCGGCCCCGAGGCCCCCTCCGGCCGTGCGGCCGCCGCCTCCACGCTGCAGGACCGGGCCGCCCGGTACGCGCTCCTGCCGCTGCGCGTCTTCCTGGGCGTGACCTTCGTCTACGCGGGCCTGGACAAGCTCACCGACCCCGCGTTCCTGTCCGCCTCCGGTCCCGGCTCGATCGGCGAGGTGATGCGCGGGGTCCGCGACACCTCCGCGATCCCCGGCCTCGTCGACCTGGCCCTGCTCTCGCCCGTCGGCTTCGCCGTCCTGCTGGCCGTCGCGGAGACCGCGGTCGGCCTGGCCGTCCTCGCCGGGCTGCTGACCCGGCTCGCGGCCGCGGGCGGGGCGCTGATCTCGCTCAGCCTGTGGCTCACGGTGTCCTGGCAGGTGACCCCGTACTACTACGGCAACGACCTCGCCTACCTGATGGCCTGGACCCCGCTGATCCTGGCCGGCGCGCCCTACTGGTCCCTGGACTCGCGGATCCGGTCGCGGCGCACCGCGTCGTCGTCCGGGCGGTCCCGGCGGTCGCGCCGCACCGCGTAGGTCACCATCCCCACCAGCGAGGCGAGCGCCAGCCCGCCCATGGCCATCGGGACCACCAGGAACCAGGGCGTGTCCACCTCTCCGGCCGCGTCGAGCAGGTACAACAGGCCCGCCGTCGTCAGGACCAGGCCCGCCAGCAGCCGTCCCGGCTGGAACTCATGACGCGGCACGTGCCACCTCCACCTGTCCCGCACCCGCGTGCAGGCGCAGTTCGATCGTGCCGCCGGGCTCGGTGCCCGCGGCCGGTTCCAGGGTCTTCTGCTCGGTTTCGCCGCCGCTCTTGATGCGGATCGTCTGCGAGTTGTCCCCGGGCATCTTGATGTCGCCGAGCCGCACCGACACGTCGGCCTGCGCGGTGACCTCGCGGGGCACGATCACCTTGAGGCGGCCCGCCTCGATGTCGGCCCGCACGGTCAGCGTGGTCCCCTTCGGCACGTCGAGCCGGCTCAGGTCCAGCGTGGCCAGCCCGGTGCCCGCCGTGTACTCCGGCCGTACGTCGGCCAGGGCGGCCGGCCGCCAGCGGACGTCCTGCCAGTCCGTGCCGATGTCCTCGGGCAGGGCGGACGCGACGGCCAGCAGCCCGGCCGTGGCCGTGGCGAGGAAGAACGTGCCGAAGCCGGTGCGCCCCTTGACGGAGCTGACCGCGAGGCCGAGGCCGAAGACGGCCAGGGCCGAGGCCAGGCCGATCTGCAGCGCGTACGAGAGGGTGCCGTCCTCCCACACCGCGGCGGTCGCGACCCCGCCCGCCAGCAGCGCGAGCAGGAACACCCGCCCGCCGATCCCGCCGCGCGGCCGCGGCCGGTCGAAGCCCGGCCCGGACCGGTCGCCCGCGCGGCCGTCCGTGCCGTCCGCCGCGCCGGGGGAGTCGTCCGGCCCCCACAGGTAGCCGGTGGACCCGACCGGGCCGGTGGTGCCGTCCTTGACCAGCGGGTCCCGCCACCAGGACGGGCTGCCCGGCGCGGGCGGGGCCTGCGTCTCCGGCGGGGCCGGGCGGTGCGCGGCCGGCGACTCCGCCTCGGGGTCGGCGGTGGTGCTCCGGCGGCGCTGGGAGACGTACGCGGCCCCGCCCAGGGCGAGCACGACCAGGACGGAGAAGGCCTCCAGCCCGCCGTTGTGCAGCATCGACAGGAACAGGGCGCAGCCCGCCAGCGCGGCGAACACCGCGGCCAGCGTGGTCCCTTCGACCCGGCCGGTCAGCAGCTTCTTCGCCTCGCTGTCCTCCTCGCCCTCGACGGGCAGCAGCAGCCATGCGAAGCCGTAGAAGATCAGGCCGAAGCCGCCGGTGACGGTGAGGACGCCGAGCACGATCCGGAAGATCACCGGGTCCAGGTCGAAGTAGCGGCCGAGGCCCCCGCACACGCCGGCGAGGACCTTGTCGCGCTTGCTGCGGCGCAGGGGCGGCCGCTCGGCGGCCCGCTCGGCACCGGTCCGTTCGGCACCGGTCCGTTCGGCGGTGGCCCGCCCTGTGGAGGCCTGACCGGCGTCGGACCGGTCGTCGGGCATGCCGCCCGGCGGCGGGGAGTCGTGCTTGGTCATGCGTCCATGGTGACGGGCCGTCGGAGCCCCCGGCATCGGGCCCAACCCTGGCACAACCCTGATATCCCCCGGTCACATCTGGGGGGATGCCCTGATGCCGGGCGCCCCGCGCGCGTGTGACCATCGGTGACATGCCCGTTTCCGCCGCCCCGCGCACCCCGCACGCCCCCGACCCCGACGAAGCACCGCAGCGCAGGCTCTACCGCAGCGCCGACGGCCGGATGCTCGGCGGTGTCGCGCGCGGCCTGGCCGGGCACCTCGGGCTCCCCGTGGTCTGGGTCCGGCTCGCCTTCCTGGGCCTGTTCCTGTGGGGCGACGGGCTCGGCGTCCTGCTGTACGCGGCGTTCTGGGTCTTCGTACCGCTCGGGGTCGGCGGGCGCGCCGCGCACCGCTCCTTCTTCGACAGCCTCACCGACGGCAGCGGGCGCCTGCGCCGGCCCGACAAGGGCCAGGTCGGCGCGCTGATCGCGCTGTGCGTGGGCACGGGCATCTTCATCGCCAAGGTCCAGGACGACGGCGCCTCCGGCCGGTACGTGTGGCCGACGCTGCTCGTCGGTGCCGGCGTGGTCCTCGTCTGGCGGCAGGCCGACAACGCCCGGCGGGCCCACTGGGGGGCTGTCGCCGACCGCAACGCGCGGATGCTGCACCTGGCCCGCAGCCTCGCCGGCGTCGTCCTCGTCGGCGTCGGCCTCACCGTCTTCATCGTCGTCCGCGGCTCGGCCGCCCAGCTCGGCAACGTGCTCACCGCCGCCCTCGCCGTCCTCGTCGGCATCGCGCTGCTCGCCGGCCCCTGGCTGATCCGGATGACCCAGGACCTCTCCGAGGAGCGCCTGATGCGCATCCGCGCCCAGGAGCGCGCCGAGGTCGCCGCCCACGTCCACGACTCCGTGCTGCACACCCTCACCCTGATCCAGCGCAACGCGGAGGACGTCGGCGAGGTGCGCCGCCTCGCCCGCGCGCAGGAGCGGGAGCTGCGGAACTGGCTGTACAAGCCCGAGGGCACCGGCAAGGACGAGGCCGAGGAGCCCGCCACCCTCGCGGAGGCCGTGAAGAAGGCCGCCGCGGAGGTGGAGGACCACCACGGCGTGCCCATCGAGGTCGTCGTGGTCGGCGACTGCCCCCTCGACGAGAAGCTGGGCGCGCAGATGCAGGCCGCGCGCGAGGCGATGGTCAACGCCGCCAAGTACGGTGGCGACGGAGGCCCGGTGCAGGTCTACGCCGAGGTGGAGGGGCAGCGCGTGTTCGTGTCCGTACGGGACCGGGGGCCGGGCTTCGACATCGACGCGGTACCGGACGACCGCATGGGCGTACGAGAATCGATCATCGGCCGGATGCAGCGCAACGGCGGGACCGCACGGCTGCGGTCCGCACCCGACGGCGGCACGGAAGTCGAGCTGGAGATGGAGAGGGCGGCGAAGGCGGCATGAACGGGCTGAACGGTCAGAACACAGACGCGGGCACGCAGGCACAGGGCCAGGGCCAGGGTCAGGGGCAGGGTCAGGACGGGGGCGCGGCGGACCGGCGGGTGCGGGTGGTCCTCGTCGACGACCACCGGATGTTCCGCGCGGGCGTGCAGGCCGAGATCGGGGACACCGGCCGCACCGGCGTCGAGGTCGTCGGCGAGGCCGCCGACGTCGACCAGGCCGTCACCGTCATCACCGCCACCCGGCCCGAGGTGGTCCTCCTCGACGTGCACCTGCCCGGCGGCGGCGGGGTCGAGGTGCTGCGGCGCTGCGCCCCGCTGATGGCGGCGGCCGAGCACCCGGTGCGCTTCCTGGCCCTGTCGGTGTCGGACGCGGCCGAGGACGTCATCGGCGTCATCCGCGGCGGCGCCCGCGGCTATGTGACGAAGACCATCACCGGCGGCGACCTGGTGGACTCGGTCTTCCGGGTGCAGGACGGCGACGCCGTGTTCTCGCCGCGGCTCGCGGGCTTCGTCCTGGACGCCTTCGCCTCGACCGACGCCCCGCCGGTCGACGAGGACCTGGACCGGCTGACGCAGCGCGAGCGCGAGGTGCTGCGGCTGATCGCGCGCGGGTACGCGTACAAGGAGATCGCCAAGCAGCTGTTCATCTCGGTGAAGACGGTCGAGTCGCACGTCTCGGCGGTCCTGCGCAAGCTCCAGCTGTCGAACCGGCACGAGTTGACCCGCTGGGCCACCGCCCGACGCCTCGTCTGAGGCGTTCCGCCTGGTCTGTGACGCATGCCGCAGGCGGGGCGGGGAACCCGGGCACTGCGCGCGGCCCTCTAGGCTGGCGTGATGAGCTTGACCGGGACCCCCCTCTTCGCGACGGTGATCGCCCTGACGGCGATCGCCGTCATCCTGCCGCTGGCCGTGTGGAGCAAGGTGCGCGGCCCGGCCGCCGTACGGGTCCTCACCCGCGCGCTGATGATGGTGTTCGCCCAGGTCACCGCCATCGCCGTGGTGTTCATCACGGTCAACCGGGAGCAGAACTTCTACACCAGCTGGGGCGACCTGCTCGGCACGAGCGACTACGTGCAGGCCGCCAACGACCTCGGTCCGGACGGCCTCGGCGGCAAGAAGATCGAGGAGGCGCCGAAGGTACTCCAGGAGTGGCAGCCGGTCGAGGGCCTCGGTGGCCGGGTCAAGAAGACCGAGCTCGACGGCAAGATTTCCGGGGTCAAGGGCGATGTCATGGTGTGGCTGCCGCCGCAGTACGACGACCCGGCCTTCAAGGACAAGAAGTTCCCCGTCGTCGAGCTGATTCCGGGCATACCCGGGACCGGCAAGTCCTGGTTCCAGGGACTCAAGGCGCACGAGGTGCTGGAGCCGCTGATGAAGAGCGGCAAGGTGGCGCCGTTCATCCTCGTCTCGCCGCGCGCCATGCTGCTGGGGAACGCCGACACCGGCTGCGCCAACCTCCCCGGCAAGGTCAACGCCGACAGCTGGTTCAGCGTCGACGTCCGCAAGATGGTCCTCGACAACTTCCGGACCACGGACGAGCCCCGCACCTGGGGCATCGCCGGCTACTCGGCCGGCGCGTACTGCGCCGCCAAGCTGGCGATCTCCCACCCCGACCGCTACAGCGCCGCCGTCTCCCTGTCGGGCTACAACGACCCGGGCCAGGAGCCGTCCTCGCTGGTCGCCCAGGACCCGGAGCTGCGCCGCACCCACAACCTGAAGGCGGTGCTCCAGGCCGCACCCGCCCCGCCGGCGGTCTCGCTGTGGATGTCGGGGGCCGAGCACGACGGCTACCTGTCCGGCACGGACCTCAAGGCACTCGCGAAGAGCCCCACCGTGGTGCACGCGGAGAAGGTCGTGGGCGGCCACAACCTCGAAACGTGGTCGAAGCAGCTGCCCCAGGCCTTCGGCTGGCTGAGCACCCAGGTCAAGACGCCGTAGCGGACGGCCGCGCCGGCTGCGCGGCCGCGCCGGCTACGCCGGGCGGGTCGCGCCGGCCCAGGGCATGGAGTCGACCGGGGCGACGCGGACCGTCGAGCCCGGGCGGGGGGCGTGGATCATCTGCCCGTCGCCGACGTACAGGCCGACGTGGGTGACCCCGGGGTAGAAGAACACCAGGTCGCCCGGGGCCAGCTCGCTCCGCGACACCCGCCGGCCGGCGTTGATCTGGGTGTAGGTGGTGCGGGGGAGGGAGAGCCCCGCCGAGCGGTACGCGGCCTGGGTCAGGCCGGAGCAGTCGTAGCCGCTCGGGCCGGTCGCGCCCCAGACGTACGGCTTGCCGATCGCCCCGCGGGCGAAGGCGATGGCCCGGGCGGCGCGGCTGCCGTCCGACGGGGCCGGCGGCGCCTGGGCGTGCGCGCCCGCGGGGGCCGCCTCGCCGGCCGGTGCCTCGTACGCGGCCCGCTCCTCGGCGGTGAGCCGGGCCAGCAGCCGCTTCGCGTCGTCGAGCTTCCCCTCGACGGCGGACTTCTGCGCGGCGAGCTCGGCCTGCCCGGCGCGGAGTTCGGCGAGGTGCCCGGCCGCCCGGTCGCGCAGTGCGCCGACCTCGTCGAGCTGCCGGCGTACGGAGGCGATGTCGGCGGCGCTGCGGTCGCCGGCCCGGGTCAGGAGCGCGGCCCGGTCCAGGTAGTCCTGCGGGTCGTCGGCCGTCGCCAGCTGCACGGCCGGGCCGAGGCCGCCGCTGCGGTACTGGCCGGCGGCCAGGGAGCCGAGTGCCCGGCGGGCGGCGTTGAGCCGGTCGGTGCGCCGTGCGGTCTCGTCGCGCAGCTCGTTCAGCGCGCGCTGGGCCTCGTCGGCCTTCTCCTTCGCCCCGTTGTACCGCTCGGTGGCGGCCTCCGCCTCCTCGTAGAGCCGGTCGACCTCCGCCTTGATCTGCGAGGGCGTCCGCTGCGGGTCGGCCTGGGAGGTGCCTTCGAAGGCGGTGGCGGTGGCAGCGCCCGCGAGGGCGAGGGTGGCGGCGGTGCGTACGGTGCCGCCGCGAAGCGGGCGCTGCCGGGGCTTTCGATGACTGGCCACGAGGGCCTCACGTCCTTCCTCCGTCGGGGCTCGGAGGAGGACGCTAGACCGCCGGGTAACGGTCGGATGACGAGATGAACGCAAATGCCCCGTCGTGATCCGGAGGTGTCGTCTTCGGATCAGGTCCAGAGGGTGGCGATGAAGATGTTGACCACGGTCAGGCCGCCGACCGCGCCGAAGAGCGCCTTGTCGACCTGCTCCTCGTCGCGCTTGACGTAGACGAGGGCGAGGATCACGAAGAGGACGGCGAGCTTCACGCCGATCTTGATGTGGTTGACGCTGCCGCCGTCCATCTCGCGGAAGCCGACCAGCAGGACGCCGGTGACCAGCATCGTCAGGGCACCGTGCAGCATCGCGGGCACGAAGCGGGCGGTGCCTGCGCTCATCGCCTTCATCTGGGTCAGGAAGCCGCCGAGGAGCGAGGCGATTCCGATGATGTGCAGGCCGACGAAGGCGTTGATGAGTACGTCCATGCGGTCGAGCGTACGGGGGCCCCTGCTCAGCCCAGGAAGCGGGTCAGCTCCTCCACGACCGCCTGCGGGTTTTCCTCCGGGAGGTAGTGCCCGCTGTCGTCGATGCGGACGACGCGGGTGTCGGTGCCGAGTGCCGGGACGTCCGCCACGAGGCTCCGGTGGTTGCTGTGCTCGCCGCCGAGGGCGAGGAGCGGGGCGGTCACCGGGGCGTACGTCGCCAGGTCGGCGATGTCCTGCCGGAAGGCGCGGTACCAGTCGTTTCCGGCGCGGATCGCCTCCGGGGTGTCGTAGGCGCGGGCGTACACGGCGCGGGCGTGCTCGTCGATGTCCTCCCGGCGGGTGGTCATGGCGCCGAAGAGCCAGTCCAGCAGGATGCGGGAGCGGCCGGCGAGCAGCTGCTCGGGCAGGCCGTGGACCTGGTTGAACGCGAACCACCACAGGTGCCTGAGGTCCTCGCGGGGCAGCAGTGGCATCGCGGCCCAGCCCTCGTGGGGGTGGGCGACGTCCAGGAGGGCGACCTTCCGGGTCGCCTCGGGGTGGTTGGCGGCGAACGCGTACGCCACCATCGCGCCGATGTCGTGGCCGACGACGTGGGCGGACGCGATGCCGAGCCGGCCCAGCAGCCCGTGGACGTCGCGGGCCAGCGTCTTCTTGTCGTAGCCGCCCTCCGGCTTGGCGGAGCCGCCCATGCCGCGCAGGTCGACGGCGATCACGCGGTACCGGCGGGCCAGGTCCGGGAGCACCTTCCGCCACTGCCACCAGGTCTGCGGCCAGCCGCCGAGCAGCACCAGGGGCGCGCCGGCGGGGTCGCCGCCCTCGACGTAGTGCAGGCGGATGCCGCCGACGTCGGCGTGGCGGCTGGTGAAGCCGCCGTCCAGGGAGGCGGCGAGGGCGGCGTCGTCGAGCGGGGCGGTGCGGGCGGCGTCGTCGAGCGGGGCGGTGCCGGGCATGGGGGTGTCCTCCGTGGGCAGGCGGGATCCAGCGATCGTTCGAAGATCTCGTACAGTCATGGCTGCGACTGTACGAGATCTCCGAACTGTCGCGCAATGGCCGTACGAGATCTGCGTACAGTGAGGGCATGGCCGCCGCTGCAGAGCTGACCCACCCCGACGCCGACAGCCTCGAACTCGCCGAGGTCCTCGCGGCCCTCGGGCACCCCGTCCGGCTGGAGATCGTCCGCAGGCTCTCCTCCGGCGAGGAGGCCTACTGCGGCGAGGTCGTCCCCGATCTGCCCAGGTCGAGCGTCACGCACCACCTCAAGACGCTGCGCGAGAGCGGCGTCATCTGCCAGCGCCCCCAGGGCCGCCGCCTCTACCTCGTCCTGCGCCGAGAGGACCTGGAGCGGCGCTTCCCCGGCCTGTTGGCGCTCGTCACAGGCTGATCAGGCCCCGGGTGTCCTTGCGGGCCCCTAGACTCGGAAGGCGATGAGCAGCCTCTTTGACGACAGCTTCCTGGCGGACCTCACCCCCTCCGACGAGGTCCCGCCGCCGCCCGAGGAGTACGAGGACGGGCCCGCCCCGGAGCCGGGCGCGGACGACCTCTTCGAGGGCCGCTTCGACGCGCCCATGAGCGGCGACGCCTACTACCGCGACGGCACGCCGAAGCCGGTCATCGACCCGGCGGCGCTCCTGGACGGGCTGAACGAGCAGCAGCGCGCGGCCGTGGTGCACGCGGACTCCCCGCTGCTGATCGTGGCCGGCGCCGGCTCGGGCAAGACCCGCGTGCTGACCCACCGCATCGGCCACCTGCTGGCCGCCCGCGGCGTCCACCCCGGCCAGATCCTGGCAATCACCTTCACCAACAAGGCCGCCGCCGAGATGAAGGAGCGCGTCGAGAACCTGGTCGGCCCGCGCGCCGGCGCCATGTGGGTGTCGACCTTCCACAGTGCGTGCGTGCGCATCCTGCGCCGCGAGTCCAAGCGGCTCGGCTTCACCTCGTCCTTCTCGATCTACGACGCCGCCGACTCCAAGCGCCTCATGGCGCTGGTCTGCCGCGACCTGGACCTGGACCCGAAGAAGTTCCCGCCGAAGTCCTTCAACGCCAAGATCTCGAACCTCAAGAACGAGCTCATCGACGAGGACGCCTTCGCCGCCCAGGCAGCCGACGGGTTCGAGAAGACCCTCGCCCAGGCGTACGCCCTGTACCAGGGGCGGCTGCGCGAGGCCAACGCGCTCGACTTCGACGACATCATCATGACCACCGTCCACCTGCTCCAGGCGTTCCCGGACGTCGCCGAGCACTACCGGCGGCGCTTCCGGCACGTCCTCGTCGACGAGTACCAGGACACCAACCACGCCCAGTACACGCTGGTGCGCGAGCTCGTCGGCCCCGGCGGGCCGGACCTGCCGCCGGCCGAGCTGTGCGTGGTGGGCGACGCCGACCAGTCGATCTACGCCTTCCGCGGCGCGACGATCCGCAACATCCTCCAGTTCGAGGAGGACTACAAGGACGCGACGACGATCCTGCTGGAGCAGAACTACCGCTCCACCCAGACGATCCTCTCCGCCGCCAACGCGGTCATCGAGCGCAACGAGAACCGCCGCGCCAAGAACCTGTGGACCGACGCCGGCTCCGGCGCCGTGATCACCGGCTACGTCGCCGACACGGAGCACGACGAGGCCCAGTTCGTCGCCGACGAGATCGACCGCCTCACCGACGCCGGCCGGGCGAAGGCGGGAGACGTCGCGATCTTCTACCGGACCAACGCCCAGTCGCGTGTGTTCGAAGAGGTCTTCATCCGCGTCGGCCTGCCCTACAAAGTCGTCGGCGGGGTCCGCTTCTACGAGCGCAAGGAGGTCCGCGACATCCTCGCGTACCTGCGCGTCCTCGCGAACCCGGAGGACAACGTCCCGCTGCGCCGCATCCTGAACGTGCCCAAGCGCGGCATCGGCGAGCGGGCGGAAGCGATGGTCGACGCGCTCGCCCTGCGCGAGAAGATCACCTTCCCGCAGGCGCTGCGGCGCGTGGACGAGGCGTACGGCATGGCCGCCCGCTCCACCAACGCCGTGAAGCGGTTCAACGTGCTCATGGAGGAGCTGCGCACGATCGCCGAGTCCGGCGCGGGCCCGGCGGTGGTGCTGGAGGCGGTACTGGAACGCACCGGCTACCTCGCCGAGCTCCAGGCCTCGACCGACCCGCAGGACGAGACGCGGATCGAGAACCTCCAGGAACTCGCGGCCGTCGCATTGGAATTCGAGCAGGCGCGCGGGGAGGACACCGCGACATCAGCGCCTGGCGGCGCGGGCGGCACCCTCGCCGAATTCCTGGAGCAGGTCGCGCTCGTCGCCGACTCCGACCAGATCCCCGACGAGGACACCGAGGGGTCGGGCGTCATCACCCTGATGACCCTGCACACCGCCAAGGGCCTCGAATTCCCGGTGGTCTTCCTGACCGGCATGGAGGACGGCGTCTTCCCGCACATGCGGGCACTCGGCCAGACCAAGGAGCTGGAGGAGGAGCGGCGCCTCGCCTACGTCGGCATCACGCGGGCCCGCGAGCGCCTCTACCTCACCCGCTCCTCGATGCGCAGCGCCTGGGGCACGCCCTCGTACAACCCGCCGTCGCGGTTCCTGGAGGAGATTCCGACGCAGTACCTGGAGTGGAAGCGCACGGGCGCCGCGCAGAAGCCGGCCGGCCCGATGCGGGGCTCCGGCTCCGGCTCCGGCTACGGGTCGGGCAAGGCCTCGTTCGGCACCTCCCCGGAGGCCTTCCTGTCCTCCTCCCGTACGCGGTCGGGGCCGTCCGGGTTCGCGACGCGCCGGGCCGCCGACAAGCCGGTCGCGGCGCTGGCGATCGGGGACCGGGTCACGCACGACCAGTTCGGGCTGGGCACGGTCCTGCAGGTCACGGGGGCCGGGTCGGACGCGCAGGCGACCATCGACTTCGGGGACGGCAAGCCGAAGCGGCTGCTGCTGCGCTACGCGCCGGTGCAGAAGCTGTAGCGGGCGTCAGGCCCCGCGGGCACCAGGCCCGCGGGGCCTGACGTGCGTACGGGGCCGTGCGTACGGAACGCGGGCGTGCGGGGCCGGGTTGCGGGTGCTCGGGGCGTCGCCGGTCGGCGCAGGACGCCGTTCGGCTCAGGGCTCAGTTCGGCGCAGGGCTCAGTTCGGGTTGAGGCCGTGGCTGCGCAGCCAGGCCGCGGGGTCGATCGCGGACCCGCCGCCGGGCCGGACCTCGAAGTGGAGGTGCGGGCCGGTGGAGTTGCCCGAGTTGCCCGAGTACGCGATGACGTCGCCGGCCTTGACCTTGCCGGACCGGATCTTGGTGCTGCCCAGGTGGCAGTACCAGGTCTCGGTGCCGTCGGGGGACGTCACTATCGCCATGTTGCCGTAGGCGCTGTTCCACTGGGTGCGCACGGTCCCGTCGGTGGCCGCCATGACCGGCGTGCCGTAGCCGACCGGGAAGTCGATGCCGGTGTGCACGGACATCCACATGCCGCCGGCCTGGCCGAAGCTGGCGCTCAGGCCGCGCTGCGCCACGGGGATCGCGAACTTGGGGCGGGCCGCCTCCTTGGCCGCCTCTTCGGCCAGCTTCCGCTTGCGCTCCTCGTCCTGGCGCTGGCGCAGGTCGATGCGCTCCTGGGTGCGGCTCGCGCGGTCCGCGAAGTCGCCCGCATCGGCGCTGAGCGCCTCCAGCTGGGTGTCGAGCTTGCTGTTGGCGGCCACGGGCTTGACCGACGCCGGGTCGGGCGCGGCCACCGTCGTGGTCTCCTCGGCGGGCTTCTCGCCGCCGGTGAGGCCGCCGACGGAGGCGGCCGCGACACCGGCGATGCCCATCACGCAGGCCGAGGGAACGGCCACCGTCAGCAGGGCGGAACGCTTCGCCGGGGTGCGGCGGCGGCTGTTGCCGGAAGGGTGCGGGGCCTTGGCGCCGGCGCGGCGCGAGGCGCGCGACCCGGACGACGGGCCGGCCGGGGAAGCCGCGGGCGTGATGGGCATGGCCTGGGTGGGCATGTCGTGCACCGGGCCGGCGAGGAGGCCGAGGTCCGACTCCGCATCGAGATCCAGGTCCAGATCCAGGTCCAGGTCCTCGTGGTCCGCTTCCGGGGCGGGGTCGGCGGCCTCGTCGACGAGGGCCTCGAAGACGGCCGTCTCGGTGTACGCGTCGGCGGCGACGGCGGCGGCAGGCTCCTGGTACTCGTACGCCTGCTGCGACTGAGCCTGCGACTGCTCGAAGTCGAACGAGAACGCCTGGGTCTGCTGCTGGTCCAGCGGAACCGCGTTCCAGGCGGTGGCGTCGTACGCGCCGGTCTCGGTGCCGGTGGTGCCGTAGCCCGGCGTCGCCCACTGGCCGGTCTGCTCGTAGCCGAACGCGGTGGCGGTGGACTGGTAGTCGGGAGTCTGCGCCGTCCAGGCGGTCGTGTCCCACTGGCCGGTTCCCGCGTTGTTGTCCACGGGGGCGCCCTGGGCCGGGACGGTCGACAGGTAGCCGTCCTGGGGGTAACTCGGCTGCGGAGCCCAGGCGGTGGTGTCGTACGAGCCGGTGTCGTACGTGCCGTACGAGGTGTAGGCGTACCCCTGGCCCTGCGTTTCGTAGGAAGCGTAGGACGAATCGCCGCCGAAGGTGGTGGTGGAGAGGCCGTCGTACCCGGACTCGGGATACAGGCCCGACGAGGGGCGGTCGTTCACCAACTTCTCTTTCGCCTCGGCAGTGGGGGCCTGGGTGGCCAGGGATCGGGGGTTCCCTGGGGAGAGCAGTGGCGTGACTGTACCCGGCGGTCACTGGCCACGACAATCTTCGGCGGGCTCCAAGCTGAGCGGAACCGGGCATTCGGCCGTGTTTCGGTCGCCTTCATGCACAGCCTTGGCCTTGAGTTCGAAATTCGTTCGACTCCGGTCCGGTGTGGGTTCACGCGACGGAGGCGGTGTCCTCCGGGGGTTCGACGGCCGCCGGGCCGGGCCCGTCGAGGGCGCGCAGGACGGCTGCCGCGACGGCCGGATGGGCCGCCAGCGCAAGATGCCCGACGCCCGTGACCTGGATGTTCTCGGCGCGCAGGTCCGGGTGCTCGATGCGCGCCGTCCCGGGCGGGTCCATCAGCTCGTCGAACTCGGTCCAGAACGCCACGCATCGGGTACGGCAGCCGGGCGCGGGCGCGCGCAGCTCGGCGATGACCGCGGAGTCCGGGCGGATCTGGCGGACCAGGGGGTGCGCGTCCATGAACGGCGCGATCCGCGTACCGGAATGCGGCGTGCCGAGCGTGACGAGGGTGCCGACACGGGCATCGCCGCCGAGGCACTGGACGTAGTACCGGCCCACGAGCCCGCCCAGACTGTGGCCGACCAGGTCGATCCGGTCCCGGCCGGTGCGCTCGCAGAGCTCCTCGACCCGCCGGGCCAGACTGCGGGCGGCGACCCGCAGATCGAGGGTGAGCGGCGAATAGTTGTGCGCCTCCACCCGCCGGCCGCCGCCGGCGAGGGCGCGGCGCAGCAGGACGAAGACGGACCGGTTGTCGCTGAACCCGTGCAGCAGCAGCACGGGCGGCCGGGCCCCGGACGGGGCGTCCCCGTCCGCGGGCCGCTCCTGCCGGACCCCGGTCGGGTAGTGCAGCAGATGGGCGCCGAACAGGATCGCCTCCAGCACCCCGGCCCGCAGCGCGGCGCCCGAGACCGGCGCTGATCCGTATACGGGTATGGACAGCCCCATCGACGGCCTCCCCTGGCCTCCCCATGACCGTGAACGGGACTGCGGCCGGCCGCGCCGCCGTGCCGTGCGGCTGCCGGTACGGTGGCGCGGCGATCCGGTGCGGTGCGGCTCCTGGCGGTGAATCACGCCGTCCCACGTGTGATTTCCCCCTCGTGCTTGACCGTGAAACGGGGGCGTGCGCGATGCTGTACTTAACGTTCGTTCACTCAGGAGGCAGTGCGATGGGTGTGACCGGTCCGATCCGTGTGGTGGTGGCCAAGCCGGGTCTCGACGGCCACGACCGCGGCGCGAAGGTGATCGCCCGCGCCCTGCGGGACGCCGGCATGGAGGTCATCTACACGGGCCTGCACCAGACCCCCGAGCAGATCGTGGACACCGCGATCCAGGAGGACGCCGACGCGATCGGCCTGTCGATCCTGTCCGGCGCGCACAACACGCTGTTCGTGCGCGTCCTGGAACTCCTCAAGGAGCGCGAGGCCGAGGACATCAAGGTGTTCGGCGGCGGCATCATCCCGGAGGACGACATCGCCCCCCTCAAGGAGAAGGGCGTGGCCGAAATCTTCACCCCGGGCGCCACGACGACCTCCATCGTCGACTGGGTCCGAGAAAACATCCGCCGCTGACGCCCCCGGCCGAATCCACCCCCGCCAAACCCACCCCCGCCAAACTCAGCCCCGCCAACCCCAGCCTCGCCGGCGTTTGAGGCGCGGGGGTGCGGGGGCGGAGCCCCCTCGGAAGCGGCGCCGCACCGGCACGCCTGCCCCGCCGAAACCAGCCCCGCCGGCGTTTGAGGCGCGGGGTGCGGGGCGGCGCCCCGAAGCGGCGGCGCGCCGGGGCATGGCGGGAGCCACCCGGCGGCGGAACCCCCGGCCGGAGGGGGCCGTCAGGCGGGTGGGGCCGGATCCAGCTCGGAGAGCATGGCGGCCCGCAACCGCAGCGTGGCGACGAGCCGCTGGAACGCCTCGGCCCAGTACGCCGCCGCCCCGGCAGCCCCGTCCTCGGGATACTCCGCGGCGGCGGTGAGCGCCTCCAGCCGGCCGGCCTCCGCAGGATCCAGGCAGCGCTCGGCCAGCCCCATCACCCCGCTGAAGCTCCACGGGTAGCTGCCCGCCTCCCGGGCGGTGTCCAGCGCGTCGATCACGGCCCGGCCGAGCGGCCCCGCCCACGGCACCACGCACACGCCGAGCAGCTGGAACGCCTCCGACAGCCCGTGCGCCCGGATGAACCGTGCGACCCAGTCGGCCCGTTCCCCGTCCGGCAGGACCGACAGCAGTTTGGCCCGCTCCGCGAGCGACGCGGTCCCCGGCGCGGTCGCGGGCGGTGCGGACGCCGCGCCGAGCAGGGCTCGGGACCATTCCGCGTCCCGCTGCCGCACGGCCGCCCGGCACCATGCCGCGTGCAGTTCCTCCCGCCAGCTCTCGCCGTCGGCCACGGGCAGTGCCACGATCCGCTCCGGGTCGAGCCCCCCGAAGCGTTCCCGCCAGCAGGACAGCGGTGCCGCCTCCACGAGCTGGCCGAGCCACCAGGCCCGTTCCCCGCGCCCGGCGGGGGGCCGTTTCGCCACTCCGTCGCGCAGCATCCCCGCATCGCATTCGGCCGGCGGGACCACACCTTCCGGTCCCACGCAGGCCACGGCCCGCCGTGCCATCCGCCCGGCCAGCGCCGAGCCGGGCAGCGCGGACAGGAGTTCGGCCGCCGTGGCCCGGACGTTGCGGCTCCGGTCGCCCAGGGCCGCCTCCAGGAACGGCTCGTCCTGCTCCGACAGCCCGACCCGCAGGGAGTCGAGGAACATCAGCCGGTCCTCGGCCCGCTCGGTGGTCCAGGTGCCGGACAGCAGCCGTACGGCCGCGGCCGGCTCGTGGGCCCGTACGGCCCCGAGCAGTGCGACCCGCTCCGCGAACAGCCCTTCCTGCCACAGCCGCTCCACCGCGGCCTCGTCCTCGGGGTGGGGCAGGGCTCCGCCGCCCGCCCCGCCGCGCAGGGCGAACCGCCATTCGGGGTTGAGGCGGGCGAGCCACAGTCCGCGCGGTCCGGCGAGGGCCACGGCCTGCGGGCGCAGGTCGGTACGGGCCCGGGCGGCATCGAGCAGGGCCGGCAGCAGCGCCGCCGGCGCCCGGTAGCCGTGGTGTCCGGCGGCTGCCAGCCACTGCGGCAGCAGTTCGGTCAGGTCCGGGGCGGCCCCCCGCCGCCCGCCGCTGCTGCCCGTGCCGGTCCGCCCGGCGAGCAGCTGGGCGAGCCGCCGCCGGGCCGCTCCGGGCGGCTCCGGCCGCGGGTCGGCCGGAGCCGGCTCCGGCCGCGGGCCCGCCTCGGCGGGCCGGAGCCCGGCGCGGCGGCGCACGGTCTGCACGGCCGCCGCGTCGAGCAGGGCCGCCGGATCGCCCTGTCGCCGCTCGGTGCCCAGGAGCGCGGCGCCGACCAGCTCCTCCCACTCCCCGCACCCCGTGTACTCGGCCGTGGTGGCCATCGGGTCCCTCCCTCTCGGTGCTGTTCCGTGCTCCGGTCCCGTCCCCTGTGCGGGACCGGAGCCGCTGTCGTTCCCTGTGCCCGGCCCTTCAGCTGGCGTGGTTGTCGTTCATGGCAAGCCCCCCGGCTTCTCTCTCGTTCACGTGGACGCCCCCGCGTCCGCGTGCCCCTCCTCGGCCGGCGCCCCCGCGCCGCCCGTCCTGCGTCCCCCTGGCCCCTGACCGGCGGCGGCCCGGTCCGGTCAGACCAGGGCCACCGGCTCCGGGCAGCCCGGCTGCCAGGCCGTCAGGGGGGTGAATCCGCGGTGGCCGCATTCGCCGAACACCGTCAGCGGCCCCCCGCCGGACAGTGCGGCGAGCTGCCACAGGCCCGACCGGGACCGGCTGCCCGCCCCGGACAGCGGGACCGGCAGCGCGGCGGCGCCCTCCGCGTCGGCCAGCTGCCAGCCGAGCTCTCCCGGTATCGGGACCACCGGGCCCAGCACGACCGGCCACGACTCCAGCCACGGGTCCTCCCGCAGCGCAGCCCCGTACGCCTCCAGTGCCGCCCCGGTACCGATCCCGGCCGGGACCCGGTGGCACGGCGCGGCCGGGGCCGACCTCTCCCCGAGGTCCGCCCGCAGCCCTGCCGAGCCGGGACGGAAGCGTGCTTCCGCCTCCACCGCCAGGCCGACCGGCAGCGCGAGCGCCGGCGGCCGCCCGGGCGGCCCGAAGTCCAGGACCAGGGCCGGGCGCCCGCTCTCCAGCCCGCGCAGCCATATCCGGCGGGTGGTGAGCCGGCCGTCCGGCGACACCGAGTCGTACTGGGACAGCACCAGCCAGCGGTCCCGTACGGCCTCCCCCTCCGCGGCGGCGTTCGGGAGCCCCACCCTGCTCCGTACCGTCGCGGCGAGCGGCTCCGGCAGGCCTGCCACACCGAGCCAGCCCCGGTTCAGCAGGTGCAGCAGCGCGCCCTCCTCCAGCATCCGGGCGGGCCAGCCGGCGCCGCAACCGGGTATCGTCCCCAACTCCCTCACGCGCGCCGCCAGTCCGGGCGCCTGTGCGTCGACCATGCGGGCCGCGGTCTCCTCCCAGGGCGCGTATCCGGACTGTTCCTGGCCGGCGAGTCCGCCGCGGACCAGGTCGGCGAGCCGCTGCTCCAGCTCCGCGACACCCGCGCCGATCCGGGCCGCCCTCCGTTCGGCCCGGCGGCGCGCCGCCTCCGGGTCGGCCGGTCCGGCGGCCGCGGCCGCCGGCCGGGCGGCCTTCGCGGCCCTCCCGGCCAGCCAGGAGCCGGCCCACTCCGGCGCCTCGGCGGGCTCGCCGAAGCCTTCGGCGGCCCACAGGAGCAGCAGTCCCAGTGCGTGCTTGCACGGGAACTTCCGGCTCGGGCAGGAGCACTTGTAGGCAGGGCCGGCGAGGTCGACGACCGTCCGGTACGGCGTGGCGCCGCTGCCCTTGCACAACCCCCACACCGCACCGGAAGCGGAACCTCCGGTCTCAGACCAGGGGCCCGCCCCGCCCAGCTTGACCCCGGCCTTGTGCGACGCGGCGTCAGGAGCCAGGGCCAGTACCTGTTCCGCTGTCCAGCGGACCTGCTGATCGGTCATGGGAACCACCGTAGGGACCCCCACTGACAATCGCCCTGACCTGCAACGACGTTATCGGCAGGGCCCGTTGTCAGTGGCGTGGTGCACCGTGGACAACAGCAGTCGGGAGCGGCTGCCGAGCATCGGAGGGGGACCATGACCACGCACGGGAACGGCACCGGCGCCGAGGCGCTGCGACCGCACGCCGAGGACGCCTTCGCACACGAACTGAAAGCCCTGGCAGCCGCCGACGACCGGCCGCGCCCGGCCCGCTGGAAGCTCTCCCCGTGGGCCGTCGCCACCTACCTCCTGGGCGGCACGCTCGACGACGGCACCGTCATCACACCCAAGTACGTCGGCCCGCGCCGCATCGTCGAGGTCGCCGTCACCACCCTCGCCACCGACCGCGCCCTGCTGCTGCTCGGCGTCCCCGGCACCGCCAAGACCTGGGTCTCCGAGCACCTCGCCGCCGCCGTCAGCGGGGACTCCACCCTGCTCGTCCAGGGCACCGCCGGAACCCCCGAGGAGGCCGTCCGCTACGGCTGGGACTACGCCCGCCTCCTCGCCCACGGGCCCAGCCGCGAGGCGCTCGTACCGAGCCCGGTCATGCGGGCCATGGCCGAGGGGTCGACCGCCCGCGTCGAGGAGCTCACCCGCATCCCGGCCGACGTCCAGGACTCCCTCATCACCATCCTGTCCGAGAAGACGCTGCCGATACCGGAGCTCGGCCAGGAGGTGCAGGCCGTGCGCGGCTTCAACCTCATCGCCACCGCCAACGACCGCGACCGCGGCGTCAACGAGCTGTCCAGCGCGCTGCGCCGCCGCTTCAACACCGTCGTGCTGCCGCTGCCCGCCTCCGCCGACGCCGAGGTCGACATCGTCGCCCGCCGCGTCGACCAGCTGGGCCGCTCCCTCGACCTGCCGGCCCCGCCCGAGGGCCTGGACGAGATCCGCCGCGTCGTCACCGTCTTCCGCGAGCTGCGCGACGGCGTCACCGACGACGGCCGCACGAAGGTCAAGTCGCCGAGCGGCACCCTGTCCACCGCCGAGGCCATCTCGGTCGTCACCCACGGCCTGGCACTCGCCGCCCACTTCGGCGACGGCGTGCTGCGCCCGTCCGACGTGGCCGCCGGGATCCTCGGCGCGGTCGTCCGCGACCCGGCCGCCGACCGGGTGGTCTGGCAGGAGTACCTGGAGGCCGTGGTGCGCGAGCGGGACGGCTGGAAGGACTTCTACCGCGCCTGCCGGGAGGTGACGGCATGAGCCCGGCGGCGCCCGCGCGGGGGCCGCTGCTGCTGGGGGTGCGCCACCACGGGCCCGGCTCGGCCCGCGCCGTGCGGGCCGCCCTGGACGCGGCCCGCCCGGCGGCCGTCCTGATCGAGGGCCCGCCGGAGGGCGACGCACTGCTCCCGCTCGCCGCCGACCCCGCGATGCGGCCGCCCGTGGCGCTCCTCGCGCACGCCGCCGACGACCCGGGCCGGGCCGCGTTCTGGCCGCTGGCCGAGTTCTCCCCGGAGTGGGCGGCCATCCGCTGGGCCCAGCAGCAGCCCGACCCGGTCCCGGTCCGCTTCATCGACCTGCCCGCCGCGCACACCCTGGCCCGACGGCCGCAGGGGGAGGGAGAAGGGGAGGAGGAGGGGGCCGGTGCGGGCGCGCCCGGCGCGGTACGGCCCGACCCGCTCGCCGTACTGGCCGAGACCGCCGGGTACGACGACCCCGAGCGCTGGTGGGAGGACGCCGTCGAACACCGCGGCGCGGGCCCGGGGGCGGCCCCGCGGGACCCGGCGGCCGCGTTCGAGGCGCTCGGCGAGGCCATGGCCGCGCTGCGGGAGACGTACGCGGACCGCGAGGACCCCCGCGACCTGGTGCGCGAGGCCCACATGCGGCAGCGGATGCGGGCCGCCCGCCGCGAGTTCGGCGACTCCTACGCCGTGGTGTGCGGCGCCTGGCACGTCCCGGCGCTGCGCGCCCGGACCACGGCGGCGGCCGACAGGAAGCTGCTGACCGGGCTGCCCCGGACCAAGGTGGAGACGACCTGGGTGCCCTGGACGCACCGGCGGCTCGCCCGGGCCGGCGGGTACGGCGCGGGCATCGCCTCCCCGGGCTGGTACGCGCACCTCTTCGCCGCCCGGGACCGGCCGGTCGAACGCTGGCTGACCAAAGTGGCCGGACTGCTCCGCGAGGAGGACCGGCAGGTCTCCACGGCGCACGTCATCGAGGCGGTCCGGCTCGCGGAGACCCTGGCCGCGGTGCGCGGGCGGCCGCTGCCCGGGCTGGCCGAGACCCTGGAGGCGGTCCGCGCCGTGATGTGCGACGGCTCCGACGTGCCGCTCGCGCTCGTCGAGGACCGCCTGGTCGTCGGCGACGTGCTCGGCCGGGTCCCGGACGGCGCGCCCGCCGTACCGCTCCAGCGGGACCTGACCCGGCAGCAGCGCTCGCTGCGCCTCAAGGCCGAGGCCCCCGAGCGCGAGCTGGAGCTCGACCTGCGCAAGGACACCGACGCGGCCCGGTCCCTGCTGCTGCACCGGCTGCGGCTGCTCGGCATCGACTGGGGCAGGCCCACCGCCTCCCGGGCCGGTACGGGCACCTTCCGGGAGACCTGGCGGCTGCGCTGG
The DNA here is from genome assembly GCF_044769385.1 of Streptomyces sp. NPDC090445. NCBI lineage: Bacteria > Bacillati > Actinomycetota > Actinomycetes > Kitasatosporales > Streptomycetaceae > Streptomyces > Streptomyces sp. NPDC090445. Next base: position 170,699 of record NZ_JBIVXV010000004.1, read on the forward strand.
GAGCCGGAGCTGTCGGTGCGGGTGGCCGAGGCCGGGATCTGGGGCACCACCGTCCTCGCGGCGGCCACCGCCAAGGCGGAGGCGGACGCGGCCGCGGCGGGGGAGCTCGGCGAGGTCACGGCGCTGGCCGAGCGCTGCCTGCTGGCGGGGCTGTCCGAGGCGCTGCCCGCGGTCCTGCGGGCCCTCGCCGACCTGGCCGCGCTGGACACGGACGCGGCGCGGCTCGCCAAGGCCCTGCCGGCCCTGGCCCGCTCACTGCGGTACGGGGACGTCCGGGGCACCGACGCCTCGGCGCTGGGCGCGGTGGCGCGCGGGCTCGCGGAGCGGATCTGCGTGGCGCTGCCGCCCGCCTGCGCCGCCGGCCTGGACGCCGACGCGGCGGCGGAGCTGCGGGACCACGTGGACGCGGTGCACGGGGCGGTCGGGCTGCTGGAGGACGACGGCCTGCGCGAGCGCTGGTCTGCGGTGCTGAGGACGCTGGCGGGCCGCGAGTCGGTCCCCGGGCTGATCCGCGGGCGGGCGGCCCGGCTGCTGCTCGACGAGGGCCGGCTGCCGGCCGGGGAGACGGCACGGCTGATGGGGCTCGCCCTGTCGCCGGCGGCCGCCCCGGCCGACGCGGCCGGCTGGATCGACGGCTTCGCCGGGGGCGGCGCGGGCGGCGGCACGCTGCTGGTCCACGACGACCGGCTGCTCGGGCTGATCGACGCCTGGCTGGTCTCGGTGCCCGCGGAGGCGTTCACCGGCGTGCTGCCGCTGCTGCGGCGGACCTTCGGTGCGTACGAGCCGGGCGTCCGCCGGACCCTCGGCGAACTGGCCCGCCGCGGGCCGGGGGCCCGGCCGGGGGCCGCCGCCCCGGGCGCGGCTCCCGAGGGCTTCGCCCCCGAGCTGGACCCGGCCCGCGCGGACGCCGTCGTGGACCTGGTCCGCCTCCTCCTCACGGCAGCCGGCACGGGAGCCGCCGCCGCGGGCCCGTGACGGGCCGGGCCCCGGGCGGGGGCGGCACCCCGTACCCGGAGCCCCGTGCACGGCCCGGGCGTGTGCCCGGCGCGGAGGGGGCCGCGGCGAAGGGCGCCGGGGCGGTCGGATGGGCGGGGCGACGGGGCGGCAGAGCGGTCGGATGGGGCCGGGCGTGGTGGGTCGGGGGCGAGGGGCGCCGCCGAGGACGAGGACAGGAAGGGGACGGACGGATGAGCGGGACGGGGAACGCGGTGGCGGTGGACGGTGCGGCGGGGGAGGCGGAGCGGCTGCGGCGGTGGCGCCTGGTGCTCGGCGGGGGCGAGGCGGACGGCACCGGTTGCACCCTGACCGGCCGGGACGCCGGGATGGACGCGGCGCTCGGCGCGCTCTACGGCGGCGGCGGGGCGGGCAGCGGCTCGCGCCGGGCGGCCGGCGGGGAGCGGTCCGCCGGGCTCGGCGGCTCCGCGCCCTCGGTGGCGCGCTGGCTCGGCGACATCCGCACGTACTTCCCCGGCACGGTCGTCCAGGTCATGCAGCGCGACGCCATCGAGCGGCTCGGCCTGTCCGCGCTGCTGCTGGAGCCGGAGATGCTGGAGGCCGTCGAACCGGACGTGCACCTCGTCGGCACCCTGCTCTCCCTCAACAAGGCGATGCCCGAGACGACCCGGGAGACGGCCCGGGCGGTGGTCCGCAAGGTCGTCGAGCAGCTGGAGCGGAAGCTGGCCGCGCGGACCAGGGCCACCGTCGCCGGCGCCCTCGACCGGTCCGCGCGGACCAGCCGGCCCCGGCACGCCGACATCGACTGGAACCGGACCATCCGGGCGAACCTGAAGAACTACCTGCCCGAGTACCGCACCGTCGTCCCCGAGCGGCTGATCGGGTACGGCCGCGCGGCCCGGTCGGTGAAGAAGGAGGTGGTCCTCTGCATCGACCAGTCGGGCTCGATGGCGGCCTCCGTCGTCTACGCCTCCGTCTTCGGGGCGGTGCTGGCCTCGATGCGTTCGATCGCGACCCGGCTCGTCGTCTTCGACACCGCCGTGGTCGACCTGACGGATCAGCTCGACGACCCGGTGGACGTCCTGTTCGGGACCCAGCTCGGCGGCGGCACCGACATCAACCGCGCCCTCGCCTACTGCCAGTCGAAGATCACCCGACCTGCCGACACGGTCGTCGTCCTGATCAGTGATCTCTACGAGGGCGGCATACGCAACGAGATGCTGCGGCGGGTCGCGGCGATGAAGGCGGCGGGGACCGAGTTCGTGGCCCTGCTGGCCCTGTCCGACGAGGGCGCTCCCGCCTACGACCGGGAGCACGCCGCGGCCCTGGCGGCCCTGGGCGTCCCGGCCTTCGCCTGCACCCCCGACCTCTTCCCGGACGTCATGGCGGCGGCGCTGGAGAAGCGGCCCCTGCCGGTGCCCTGACCGGGTCCGGGCGGACATCGTCGTATCGCACGAATTTCCGGCTCGGTCGTGAGCAGATCTGTGACAGGTATCACCGTTCAGGTGTGATCTGCGATTTAGGGTCGCAGGTGTCCCGGGGATAACCTGCCGGACGGACATGCCGCGTCCACGGTCACCGTGTGCGCATCCCCTGTGACAGCGCCGTCACGTTGCCCTCCGCGGCACGCCCACGCAGACAACCGCGAATCACTGCGAATCTTTGAAGACAAGGGACGGACGCGCGTGGACCTGTTCGAGTACCAGGCGAGGGACCTCTTCGCCAAGCACGGTGTACCGGTGCTGGCCGGTGAGGTGATCGACACGCCTGAGGCGGCTCGCGAGGCCACCGAGCGGCTGGGCGGCAAGTCTGTCGTCAAGGCGCAGGTGAAGGTCGGTGGCCGCGGCAAGGCCGGCGGCGTCAAGCTGGCCGCCACCCCGGACGAGGCCGTCGCCCGCGCGACGGACATCCTGGGTATGGACATCAAGGGCCACACGGTCCACAAGGTGATGATCGCGGAGACCGCTCCGGAGATCGTCGAGGAGTACTACGTCTCCTACCTCCTGGACCGCACCAACCGCACCTTCCTGGCCATGGCCTCGGTCGCCGGCGGCATGGACATCGAGGAGGTCGCCGCGACGACCCCCGAGAAGCTCGCCAAGGTCCCGGTCAACGCCAACGAGGGCGTTTCCATCGAGAAGGCCCGCGAGATCGTCGCGCTGGCGCAGTTCCCGGCCGACGTCGCCGAGAAGGTGGCCGAGGTCCTGGTCACCCTGTGGGACACCTTCGTCGCCGAGGACGCGCTCCTCGTCGAGGTCAACCCCCTTGCCAAGGTCGTGTCCGGCGACGTCATCGCCCTCGACGGCAAGGTCTCCCTGGACGAGAACGCCGAGTTCCGTCAGCCGTCCCACGAGGAGCTCGTGGACAAGGCCGCAGCCAACCCGCTGGAGGCCGCGGCCAAGGAGAAGGGCCTCAACTACGTCAAGCTCGACGGCGAGGTCGGCATCATCGGCAACGGCGCGGGTCTCGTCATGAGCACCCTGGACGTCGTCGCCTACGCCGGTGAGAACCACGGCGGCGTCAAGCCCGCCAACTTCCTGGACATCGGTGGCGGCGCGTCCGCCGAGGTCATGGCGAACGGCCTGGAGATCATCCTGGGCGACTCGGACGTCAAGTCCGTCTTCGTCAACGTCTTCGGTGGCATCACCGCCTGCGACGAGGTCGCCAAGGGCATCGTCCAGGCCCTCGAGCTGCTCGAGAAGAAGGGCGAGAAGGTCGAGAAGCCGCTCGTCGTCCGCCTCGACGGCAACAACGCCGAGCTGGGTCGCAAGATCCTCTCGGACGCGAACCACCCGCTGGTCCAGCGCGTGGACACCATGGACGGCGCGGCCGACAAGGCCGCCGAGCTCGCTGCGGCTGCGAAGTAAAGGGACGAGGTCACAGACTCACCATGGCTATCTTCCTCAACAAGGACAGCAAGGTCATCGTCCAGGGCATGACCGGTGCCACGGGCATGAAGCACACCAAGCTGATGCTCGCCGACGGCACGAACATCGTCGGTGGCGTGAACCCGCGCAAGGCCGGCACCACCGTCGACTTCGACGGCACCGAGGTCCCGGTCTTCGGCTCGGTCGCCGAGGCGATGGAGAAGACGGGCGCCAACGTCTCCGTCCTCTTCGTCCCGCCGGCGTTCGCCAAGGCCGCCGTCGTCGAGGCCATCGACGCCGAGATCCCGCTGGCCGTCGTCATCACCGAGGGCATCGCGGTGCACGACTCCGCCGCCTTCTGGGCGTACGCGACCGCCAAGGGCAACAAGACCCGCATCATCGGCCCGAACTGCCCGGGTCTGATCACCCCCGGCCAGTCCAACGCCGGCATCATCCCGGGCGACATCACCAAGCCCGGCAAGATCGGTCTCGTGTCCAAGTCCGGCACGCTGACCTACCAGATGATGTACGAGCTGCGCGACATCGGCTTCACCTCCGCCGTCGGCATCGGTGGCGACCCGGTCATCGGCACCACGCACATCGACGCCCTGGAGGCCTTCGAGGCCGACCCGGAGACCGAGCTGATCGTCATGATCGGCGAGATCGGCGGCGACGCCGAGGAGCGTGCGGCGGACTTCATCGCGAAGAACGTCACCAAGCCGGTCGTCGGCTACGTCGCGGGCTTCACCGCCCCCGAGGGCAAGACCATGGGCCACGCCGGCGCCATCGTCTCCGGCTCCTCCGGCACCGCGCAGGCCAAGAAGGAGGCCCTCGAGGCCGCCGGCGTCAAGGTCGGCAAGACGCCGACCGAGACCGCGAAGCTGGCCCGCGAGATCCTGAACGGCGCGAAGTAACCGCTGCCGCTGTCCGGGTGACATGCGTACGGGCGTGGCCCGCATCCCTGAAGGGGTGCGGGCCACGCCCGTTTCCGCGCCTCGCCCGGTGCCTCACTCGGCGCGCGGGGCGAGCCGGGCGGGCCCGGCGGCCGGGTCGGCGCGCAGCTTGTCGTGGAGCTGCAGGTTCTCCTCGGTGAGCTGCTGGGGCCCGCTGAGCGGGGGCACCCCGGACACGCTGACGCCGGGCGCGACCGGGGCCTCGTACCGGGTGGGCGCGGTCGCCAGGGTGTAGGAGGTGGCTACGGCGATCATCGCGGTCACGCCGACGACCGCCTGCGTCCAGCGCCGGGTGCGGTGCTCGGCGGCGCGGCGGACGGCGGCCGGGGGGCGCGGCACCAGCGGCACGGGCGGTTCCAGGGCGCCGAGCCGCTGCTCCAGCAGGGCGAGCCGCTCCTCGGGGGGTGCGCCGGCCAGTTCGGGGACGCGGGCGGCGAGCTCGTCGTGGGCGTTCAGGAGTCGGATGCCGGCGGCGGGGGTGCTGGCCTCGGTCTCGGCGGCGGTGTCGGGGAGGTCGAGGCCGGCGCCGTGGTACAGCAGGACGGTGCGGCGGTGGGTCGGGGACAGGTCCAGCAGGGCGTCCCTCAGGATCCGGTCGGCCGGGTCGGCCGGGTCGGCCGGGTCGGTCAGGTCGGCGGCGGCCGGGTCCAGGCCCGGGTCCGGGTCCAGGTCCGGGTCCAGGTCCGGATCGGGGGCTTCCTGGACGCCGCGGCGGAACCGGTGCCAGGGGGAGAGGGCGTACTCGTACGCGGCCGCGCGCACCCACCCGGCCGGGTCGGGATCGGTGGCGACCTCGGGCCAGCGCGCCCAGGCCTGCTGGAACGCCCGCTCCACGGCCTCCAGGGCGAGGAAGCGGAGCCCGGTCAGCAGGTAGGTCTGCCGGACGAGCCCGGGGGCGGCCGCCCGGTAGAGCGCGTCGAACGCCCCGCGGGGGCCCGGCTCGGCAGCCGCGTCCGGTCCGGCAACGCGGGACGAGGGACCCCGGTCTGACGGGGTGTCCGCCGGAGGCGGGGTCAGGAGGCCGGTGTGCTCCGGCTCCTCGGCGCTTTCTGTCATGCCACACTCCCGGCGATGCCAATAAAGTACATAGTCATATCTTTATCGACACAACGGACATTCGCCTATTAACCGCACATATCGCGTGTCGTTGTGCACCATGGCCGGGTGACCCAATTGACCGGACGCGGGGCCCCGTTGCGTCCCGGCCCCCGCCACGCCGCGGCCCGGAGGCGCCGCCGCTCGCCCGAGGCCGCCGCCTGCGTGCTGGGCGGAGCCCTGGCCGCCGGGCTGGGGCTCGGCTTCCTCGCCGTGCTCGTCATCGTGCTGTGGATCAGCTCCCCGTACCCCGACAGCGGACCCGGCGGGGCCCTGCACCTCGCCGCCGGCCTGTGGCTCCTCGCCCACGGCACCGAACTGGTCCGCTACGACACCCTGTCGGGCGTGCCCGCCCCCGTCGGGGTGACCCCGCTGCTGCTCATCGTGATGCCGGCGCTCCTCATGCGCCGCGCCGGCCGCCTCGGCAGCGCCTCCGGCGACGCGGTCGCCGACACCGGGGGCGCCGACGCCGGCGGCGGGAACGGCGGCGGTGTGAGCGGCGGCCACGGCGGCGAGCCGGACGGCGGACTGCCCGCGAGCGCCGTCTTCTCCGCGGTGCTCTGCGGATACCTTTCCGTCGGCTCCTTCGCCACCGCCTACGCGGCCGACGGCCCGATGCCCGCCGACCCGCTCAGCGCCGCCTGGCACGTCCCGCTCGTCGCGGTGCTCGCCGCGGGCGCCGGGGTGTGGGCGGCCAGGGGCCGCCCGGTCGGACCGCTGCCGCCCCGCGTCCCCGCGGCCGTGCGCAGGGCCGTCGCACGCCCCCGTTACCCGGTCGCGCTGCGCGCCGGGGCGGCCGGGGCCCTCACCCTGACCGGAGGGGGCGCGCTGCTGGTCGGCCTCTCGCTGGCCTGGCACGGCCCGGAGGTCGAGGACGGGTTCCTGGCACTGACCGACGTGTGGTCGGGCCGGTTCGCGGTCCTGCTCCTCACGCTCGCGCTGCTCCCGAACGCGATGGTGTGGGGCGCCGCCTACGCCCTCGGGCCCGGGTTCTCCCTGGGCGGCGGCGTGAACGCCACCCCGCTCGGCTTCGCCGGATCGCCCGCACTGCCGGACTTCCCGCTGCTGGCGGCGCTGCCGCCGCAGGGGCCGGGAACCCTGCTGACCTGCGCGACCGCGGTGGTTCCGGTGGCGGCCGGGCTGATGGTCGGCTGGTTCGCGGTACGCCGGCCGCGCGAGGTCTCGTACGGGGAGACGGCCCTGACGGCGGCGCTCGGGGCGCTGGTGTGCGGGCTGGCGGCGGCCGGGCTGGCGGCGGCCTCGGGCGGCCCGCTGGGCTCGGGCGAACTCGCGCACTTCGGGCCGGTGTGGTGGGCGACGGGCGCGGCGGCCTTCGCCTGGACGCTGCTGCCCGCGGTGCCGCTGGCGGTGTCGGTGCACGCCTGGCGGATGCGGCCGGTCCGGCGGGCGGAGCCCGCGGCGGACGACGCATGGCACGCAACCGGGGTGCGGGAGATCCGCCGGGAGCCGCTGCGGAAGGCCGGGGGCACCCTGGTCCCCGACCTCTCCCAGGACCCGGCCCGGCCGGCACCCCCCACGGAGCCGGCCCGCCCCGCGCTCGACACCCCGGCGCCGCCCGCGCCCGCACGGGTACCCGATCGGGATCCGGGTGCGGCCAAACGGCCCCGGCCGGTCACGCTCGTGACGGGGCTCCAGCCGGACCTGGCCCGGCTCGCGGTCCCGGTCCGCCGCACGGCCGCCACGGCTGCGCCCGCCGCCACGGCCGCGACCGCCGCGACCGCCGCGTCCGCGCAGGCTGTCGTGGTGCCGCCTGTGGCGGGGGCCCGGGTGCTGGCCCGCCGGAGGCCGCCGGTCTGACCGGCCGCGCTCCGGCGGCAGTCCGGTCGTGACACCGCGGGCCGGTGGGGGCTGGTCGCGCAGTTCCCCGCGCCCCTGCGGGGCGCGACCGGGTCCGCGTCGCGTGGTTCCCCGCGCCCCCTGCGGGGTGCGGGGGCCGGTCAGGGGCGGACCTTGAGGATCTCGCCGAGGGCGTTGTCCGGCAGCAGCGTGTTGCACTGCAGCTCCGCCCTCTTCGTCAGGGCGTCGTCGCGGCAGATGTAGAAGTCCTTGTACGCGAGCTGCACCCCGTACGAGCTCAGCGCCAGCAGGATCGCCAGCGTGGCCGTGATCAGCCCGCTGACCGCCGCCGCCCGCTGGGGGCCCGCCGCGGGGCCCAGGGCGGCGAGTCCGCTCCCGGCGGCCGCCTGCTCCGGGTTCGCGCCGCCGGCCGCGGCCCCCTGCAGGGTTCCGGCGGAGCCCGTCAGGGCTCCCGCGGCGGTCGCGTCCGGCCGGGCCGGCGCGGGCCGGCCGCGCAGGCCGCTGATCCCCCAGTACACGGCGAGTGCGCCGAGCAGCAGTCCGACCGACGGGATCCCGAAGATCCCGAAGAAGAAGCCCCACATGCCGGCGAGCAGCGCGTAGCGGGCGCGCCGCTGGACCGGGTCCGTCGGGTCCCAGCGCGCCGGCCCGCCCGGCCCGCCCGGCCCGCCGGACTGGCCGGGCCCGGATCCCGGGTTCTGGCCGGGGCCGCCGTCGCCGCCGCGACGCGGTTGCCACGGCTGGTCGGGCCGGCCCTCCGGGGGAGCCGCGAAGGGGTTGTCGTCGGTGGAGGAGTCGGGCTGGCGGCGGTCCGGCATCGAGTGCGTTACTTCCCCTGTGTCGTGGACGCCGGCCGCGTCCGGCCGAGGCCGGGGCGGCGGTGTCGCATATGCGGCGCGGGTGGTCGTGCGAGGTGTGTCGGGGGGTTGCGCGGCCCCCCTCGCACCGCGCGGTTCGCGGCTTGTATGCCAGACGCTACCCCTCGGCCGTCCCCCCGTCCCGTGGGGGCTGTCCCGTGTGCCGGTATCGTTGCGTGCGGTCGGTGGCTTCGTAGGGTCCCCCGTAAAACAGGGCATCGAAGTTTTGTATGACCGCACAAGACGAACGACGATCTCCGTGAGAAAGGGCCTCCCATGGCCGCCTCCCGCCTGGTCGTGCTGGTCTCCGGTTCCGGCACCAACCTCCAGGCCCTGCTCGACGCCATCGACGCCCATCCCGGCGGAGCCGAGGGCTTCGGGGCCGAAGTCGTCGCCGTGGGGGCCGACCGCGACGGCATCGCCGGCCTCGAACGGGCCGAGAAGGCCGGGATCCCCACCTTCGTGTGCCCGGTCAAGGCCCACCCGAGCCGCGCCGAATGGGACGTCGCGCTGACCGAGGCGACCGACGCGTACGCGCCGGACCTCGTCGTCTCCGCCGGGTTCATGAAGATCCTGGGCAAGGCGTTCCTCGACCGCTTCGGCGGTCGCATCGTCAACACCCATCCCGCCCTCCTCCCCGCCTTCGCCGGAGCCCACGGCGTCCGGGACGCCCTCGCGTACGGCGTGAAGGTCACCGGCTGCACGGTCCACTTCGTGGACGCAGGCGTGGACACCGGACCGATCATCGCCCAGGGTGTGGTCGAGGTCGGGGACGAGGACGACGAAGCCGCTCTCCATGAGCGCATCAAGGAAGTCGAGCGCCAGCTGCTCGTCGATGTCGTGGGGCGCCTGGCCCGGCACGGCTACCGCATTGAGGGACGAAAGGTAACAATCCAGTGACCGCCGCAGAGCGCAGCACCACCTCGTCGAAGCGACCGATCCGGCGCGCCCTCGTCAGCGTCTACGACAAGACGGGACTGGAGGAGCTGGCCCGCGGTCTGCACGAGGCGGGTGTCTCCCTCGTCTCGACCGGCTCCACCGCCTCCCGGATCGCCGACGCCGGCGTGCCCGTCACCAAGGTCGAGGAGCTGACCGGGTTCCCCGAGTGCCTCGACGGCCGCGTCAAGACCCTGCACCCGCGCGTCCACGCCGGCATCCTCGCCGACCTGCGCCTCGACAGCCACCGCGAGCAGCTCGCCGAGCTGGGCGTCGAGCCGTTCGACCTGGTGGTCGTCAACCTCTACCCGTTCCGGGAGACCGTCGCCTCGGGCGCCACCCCGGACGAGTGCGTCGAGCAGATCGACATCGGCGGCCCGTCCATGGTGCGCGCCGCCGCGAAGAACCACCCGTCCGTCGCCGTCGTCACCAGCCCGGCCCGGTACGCCGACGTCCTCGCGGCCGCCCGGGCCGGCGGCTTCGACCTCGACGCCCGCAAGCGGCTGGCGGCCGAGGCCTTCCAGCACACCGCGGCGTACGACGTCGCCGTCGCCTCCTGGTTCACCGGCTCGTACGCCCCGGAGCCGGAGGCGGCGCTGCCCGAGTTCCTGGCCGGCGCCTGGGACCGCAAGGCCGTCCTGCGCTACGGCGAGAACCCGCACCAGGCCGCGGCCCTCTACTCCGACGGGCAGCCGGGCGGGCTCGCCAATGCCGAGCAGCTGCACGGCAAGGAGATGTCCTTCAACAACTACGTGGACACCGAGGCCGCCCGCCGGGCTGCCTACGACCACGACGAGCCCTGCGTCGCGATCATCAAGCACGCCAACCCGTGCGGCATCGCCGTCGGCGCGGACGTCGCCGAGGCGCACCGCAAGGCCCACGCCTGCGACCCGCTGTCGGCCTTCGGCGGCGTCATCGCCGTCAACCGCCCGGTGACCGTCCGGCTCGCCGAGCAGGTCGCGGAGATCTTCACCGAGGTCATCGCCGCCCCCGCCTACGAGGAGGGCGCGGTCGCGATCCTGGCCAAGAAGAAGAACATCCGCGTGCTGCGCGTCGACGGCAGCCCGCACCAGCCCGGCGACCTCAAGCCGATCTCGGGCGGCGCGGTGCTCCAGCAGAGCGACGTGTTCCAGGCCGAGGGCGACGACCCGAAGAACTGGACGCTGGCCACCGGCGAGGCCCTCGCCGCGGAGGAGCTCGCCGAGCTCGCCTTCGCGTGGAAGGCCTGCCGGGCCGTGAAGTCCAATGCGATCCTGCTCGCGAAGGACGGCGCCTCGGTGGGTGTCGGCATGGGCCAGGTCAACCGCGTGGACTCCGCGAAGCTGGCCGTCGAGCGGGCCGGCGCCGAGCGCGCGCAGGGCTCGTACGCCGCGTCCGACGCCTTCTTCCCGTTCCCGGACGGGCTGGAGATCCTGACCGCGGCGGGCGTCAAGGCCGTGGTCCAGCCGGGCGGTTCGGTCCGTGACGAGCAGGTCGTCGAGGCCGCCGAGGCGGCGGGCGTGACCATGTACTTCACCGGCACCCGCCACTTCTTCCACTGAGCCGCACCCGCTCCCTCCGGCACCGGAGGGAGCGGGCCCGGCAGACGGCGAAGGCCGCGCCCCGCAGCAGTGCGGGGCGCGGCCTTCGCCGTGCGCGGGGGCGGCGCCCCCGCAGGGCTTCAGTACTGCGGGCGGCCGAAGTAGGCGCTGGCGGCCGAGTTCGCCAGGCCGACGATGATCCAGATCCCCAGCGCCAGCGAGACCACCGCCATGATCATCGAGAGGACGATGGCGGGGGCTCCGTCGGCGCTGCCGAGCGCGGCCAGGTTGGTCAGCACGCTGAGCCCGGCGAAGAGCGACTGCACCACACCGAAGGCGATGCCGGAGCCGCGGACGCCGCCGCGGCCCTTGGCCATCTTGGCGGCGGTCAGGATCGGCCACAACGCGAAGGCGATGCAGATGATTCCGATGATGACGAAGAAGCCGCCCGCGACCGCCCCCGCGTCGCTCGCCGTGGAGCTGGAGGAGTCGGCGAACAACGAGGCGAAGAACGCCCCGCCCAGCAGGAGCAGCACGCCGAACAGGGCCTGCAGGATGCCGAGGACGTAGAGGATGACGCGGGCCGCCTTCACCCCGCCGGGCATGGGAACCTGCCCGGCGGGGGCCGGGTAGCCGCCGGCCGGGTAGCCGGGGTACGCCTGCTGGCCCTGCTGCGGGTAGGCGTAGCCGCCCTGCTGCTGCGGGTAGCCGTAACCGGGCTGGCCCTGCGGCTGCTGCCCGTACGGGTTGTTCGGGTCACCGAAGCTCATCTTGGGGTGTTCCTCCGTGGAAGTGCGGGGACGCACGGCACGCACGGAGGTGGTACAGCTGTTGCGGCCCGCCCCCCGGCACTGCCCGCGGCACTCTTTTTGCTCATCGTCGGCCGACCGGGCCCGACTTGTCCAGCGGCTATTGCGACCACACCGTCACTTGTTGTGCAAGTGCAACGATTGGTTCAAGCCTGTGACCGTACGGCAGCCCCTTGAGTGGAACCGGGGGCGCCCCATCCGGGAGGATGGACACATGACCGCCCAGATTCTCGACGGCAAGGCCACCGCGGCCGCGATCAAGTCCGAACTGACCGCCCGTGTGGCGGCCCTCAAGGCCCGGGGCGTCACCCCCGGACTCGGCACCCTGCTGGTCGGCGACGACCCGGGCAGCCGCTGGTACGTCAACGGAAAGCACAAGGACTGCGCCGAGGTCGGCATCGAGTCCATCCGGCGCGAACTGCCCGCCACGGCCACCCAGGAAGAAATCGAGGCGGTCGTCCGCGAGCTGAACGAGGACCCGGCCTGCACCGGCTACATCGTCCAACTCCCGCTCCCCAAGGGCATCGACACCAACCGGGTGCTGGAGCTGATGGACCCGGAGAAGGACGCCGACGGCCTGCACCCGATGTCGCTGGGCCGGCTGGTCCTGAACGAGCCGGGACCGCTGCCCTGCACCCCGTACGGCATCGTCGAGCTGCTGCGCCACCACGGCGTGGAGATCAACGGCGCCCACGTCGTGGTCGTCGGCCGCGGCATCACGGTCGGCCGCTCGATCGGCCTGCTGCTGACCCGCAAGTCCGAGAACGCCACCGTGACCCTCTGCCACACCGGTACGCGCGACCTGTCCGGGATCCTGCGCCACGCCGACATCGTCGTCGCGGCGGCCGGCGTTCCGCACCTGGTCAAGCCGGAGGACATCAAGCCCGGCGCGGCCGTCCTCGACGTGGGCGTCAGCCGCGACGAGAACGGCAAGATCGTCGGCGACGTGCACCCCGGTGTCGCCGAGGTCGCCGCGTGGATCTCCCCGAACCCGGGCGGCGTGGGCCCGATGACCCGCGCCCAGCTCCTCGTCAACGTCGTCGAGGCGGCCGAGCGGACGGCGACCAGTGCGGGCTGAGCACGACGCCGAGCCCGACACCGGGGCCAAGGCCGCCACCGGGGACCCCGAGGCCGGGACCGCGGCCGCCGGGGCCGGCGCCGGCGCCGAAGCACGGGCCAAGGCCAAGACCGAGCCCGGCAGCGGGGCCGCCGAGGCCGGCACCAAGGACGAACCGCGAGCCAAGGCCGAGGCCGGCCCCAAGGCCGAGGCCGGCGCCGAGGGGGCGGCGGTGCAGGGGGCGAAGTCGCGCCGCTTCCCCTCCGTCACCCAGGACACGGCCCGCCCCGAGGGCGCGGGCCGGGCAGGACCAGGGGACGCGCTCGCGGCCCGTCAGTGGCCGATGCTCAGCGTGCTCGCCGCGACCGCGATCGGGCTGCTGCTCACCGCGCTGGGCCAGGCGCGGGTCGGCTGCCTGGTCATCGGCGTGGCCCTGATCGCCGCCGCGGTGCTGCGGCGCGTCCTGCCGGACGTGGGCATGCTCGCCGTGCGCTCCCGGTTCACCGACATGATCACGTACGGGCTGCTGGGCGCGTCGATCACGCTGCTCGCGCTGGTGGTCGCCGCGCCCAAGCCGTGGCTGGACATCCCGTTCCTGGAGGACGCGGTCCGCTTCACCGTCCGCTGACCCCGCCGGGGGATCCGGTGGCCGCACCGGCACCGCCGGCACTGCGAACCCACCGGATCCACCCGTCCGGATGAGCCGGACGGGCGAATTGCGGGGGCGTGTACACCCGCTCGCCTTCGAACTCCCGGTCCGTGTGCCGCGGACCACACGGACCGGGGGGTTGGGGCCCTTGGGAGTCGGATAGCCTGACGCCGGATGTCTCTTCACGTCAAGATTTGCAGGGAAGCGGCGTCCGCCAGCACATGGGGCAGGGACGCCCCACCCACAGCTGTCTAACGGAGAAGGCCATGACCCGCACTCCTGTGAATGTCACCGTCACCGGCGCCGCCGGCCAGATCGGCTACGCGCTGCTCTTCCGCATCGCCTCCGGCCACCTGCTCGGCGCGGACGTGCCGGTCAAGCTCCGCCTGCTGGAGATCCCCCAGGGCCTGAAGGCCGCCGAGGGCACGGCCATGGAGCTCGACGACTGCGCCTTCCCGCTGCTGAAGGGCATCGACATCTTCGACGACCCGAACAAGGGTTTCGAGGGTGCGAACGTCGCCCTGCTCGTCGGCGCCCGCCCCCGCACCGCGGGCATGGAGCGCGGTGACCTGCTCTCCGCCAACGGCGGCATCTTCAAGCCGCAGGGCAAGGCCATCAACGACCACGCCGCGGACGACATCAAGGTCCTCGTCGTCGGCAACCCGGCCAACACCAACGCCCTGATCGCCCAGTCGGCCGCCCCGGACGTACCGGCGGATCGCTTCACCGCGATGACCCGCCTGGACCACAACCGCGCGATCTCGCAGCTGGCCGCCAAGACCGGTGCCGCCGTCTCCGACATCAAGCGCCTGACGATCTGGGGCAACCACTCCGCCACCCAGTACCCGGACATCTTCCACGCGGAGATCGCCGGCAAGAACGCCGCCGAGGTCGTGGGCGACGAGGCGTGGCTGGCCGACACCTTCATCCCGACCGTCGCCAAGCGCGGCGCCGCGATCATCGAGGCCCGTGGCGCGTCCTCGGCCGCCTCCGCCGCCAACGCCGCCATCGACCACGTCCACACCTGGGTCAACGGCACCGCCGAGGGCGACTGGACCTCCATGGGCATCCCGTCGGACGGCTCCTACGGCGTCCCGGAGGGTCTCATCTCCTCCTTCCCGGTCGTCTGCAAGGACGGCACGTACGAGATCGTCCAGGGCCTGGACATCAACGAGTTCTCCCGTGCGCGCATCGACGCGTCCGTACAGGAGCTCTCCGAGGAGCGCGACGCGGTCCGCGAGCTCGGCCTCATCTGAATACGGGCCTGACCACGGCAGAGGCCCCGGCGCACAGCGTGCGCCGGGGCCTCTCCCGTTCCCCGTTCCCCGCCCCGGTTCGGCCCGTTGCGGGTCGCCTCAGGCGTGCTTGCCCGGGGTGTAGTGCCCGGGGACCATACGGGTGGTGACGGCGAGGCGGTTCCACACGTTGATCGTCGCGATCACGGCGATCAGCTGGGCGAGCTCCTTCTCCCCGAAGTGCTTCGCGGCCTTCTCGTACACCTCGTCCGGCACGAAACCTTCCGTCAGGACGGTCACCGCCTCGGTCAGTTCGATCGCGGCGATCTCCTTCTCGGTGTAGAAGTGCCGCGACTCCTCCCAGGCGCTGAGCTGGACGATCCGCTGCACGCTCTCGCCCCCGGCGAGCGCGTCCTTGGTGTGCATGTCGAGGCAGAACGCGCAGTGGTTGAGCTGCGAGGCGCGGATCTTGACCAGCTCCAGCAGGACCGGGTCCATCCCCTTGCGCGTGGCCATCTCCAGGTTGAGGACGGCCCGGTAGATGTCCGGCACCTGCTGGGCCAGGTTCATCCGGGGGGTGTGCTCGTGGGCGTGGGCGGTACCGGCTTCGTTCGTGTGCTCGTGAGTGGTCATGGCCTCACCCTACGGAGCAGGCGGCCCGCCGATATGGTCCATATTCATGACGGAATCGTGGGCCACTTTCGGTGCCGACCTGCATCTGGACCTCTCCGCCGGACGCGGCCTGCGGGCCGGTCTCACCGAGGCGTTGCGCGAGGCCGTGCGCAGCGGCCGGCTCGCGCCGGGGACCCGGCTGCCGTCCTCGCGGTCGCTCGCCGCCGACCTCGGCATCGCGCGCAACACGGTCGCGGAGGCGTACGCGGAGCTCGTCGCCGAGGGCTGGCTGACGGCCCGCCAGGGCTCGGGCACCCGGGTCGCGGAACGCGCCCGGCCCCGCCGGTCCGCGGCGGCCGCCGCCCGGGTCCGGCCCCCGGCGCGGCGGGGACCCGCGTACAGCCTGCTGGCCGGCAGCCCGGACCTGGGCGGATTCCCGCGCGCGGCCTGGCTGTCGGCGGCCCGGCGGGCGCTGACGGACGCCCCGAACGAGGCCTTCGGCTACGGGCTCGACGCGCGCGGCCGGGCCGAGCTGCGCGAGGCGCTGGCCGGCTACCTGGCGCGGGCCCGCGGGGTGTACGCGGACCCGGACCGGATCGTGCTGTGCTCCGGATTCGTGCACGCCCTGTCGCTGCTGGCGCGGGTGCTGCGGGCGCGCCGGGTACGGGAGGTGGCGGTGGAGGGGTACAGCCTGGACGTGCACCGCGACCTGCTGACCCGGGCGGGGCTGCGGACGGCTCCGCTGACGGTGGACGGGTCGGGGGCCTGCACCCCGGAGCTGTCGTCGGGCGAGGCGGGGGCGGTGCTGCTCACCCCGGCCCACCAGTTCCCGACGGGGGTGGCGCTGACGGCGTCCCGGCGGGCGGCGGCGGTCAACTGGGCCCGCACCACGGGCGGGCTGATCCTGGAGGACGACTACGACGGGGAGTTCCGCTACGACCGCCAGCAGGTCGGCGCCCTGCAGGGACTGGACCCCGACCGGGTGGTCTACCTGGGCACGGCGAGCAAGTCCCTGGCGCCGGGGCTGCGGATGGGCTGGATGGTGGTGCCGCCGGGGCTGCTGGAGGAGGTCCTCGCGGCGAAGGGGCGGTTCGACTGGGCGTCGAGCGCCCTGGACCAGCTGACCCTGGCGGAGTTCATCCGGTCGGGGGCGTACGACCGCCACGTGCGCGGCATGCGGCTGCGGTACCGGCGCCGCCGGGACGAGCTGCTGGCGGCGGTGGCGGGGCGGGTCGCCGTCTCCGGCATCGCGGCGGGCCTGCACGCGCTGCTGGACCTTCCGGCGGGGACGCAGGACGCGGTGCTGCGGGCGGCGGCCTGGCACGACCTGGCCCTGGAGACCTTGTCGCGCTACGCCCACCCGGACGCGCCGGCGCCGCCGCGGGAGGCCCTGGTCGTCGGCTACGGCACCCCGCCGACGAGTGCCTGGTCCGCCACCCTGGCAGCCCTGTCGGCCACCCTGCCCTGACGGCCCCCGCCCCGGCGGGCGCCGCTACGGGGCGGCCGGGGCGGGGCCCCGCTACGGGGCGGTCCCCGTCGCCGGGTCCGGATCCGGGGGCGGAGTGGCCGGGAGTTCGCCGAAGCGGGCCAGGGCCAGGGCGCCGGCCACGGCCACGGCGAAGCCGAGGACCGCCAGCCAGGCCAGGCCCTCGCGGGTGCGGTCCCCGAGCCAGACGACCCCGACCACCGCCGGGCCGACCGTCTCGCCGAGCACCATCCCGGCCGTGGCCGCCGTGACCGAGCCGCGCTGCAGTGCCGAGGTCAGCAGCAGGAAGGCCGCGCCGCCGCCGAGCAGCAGCGCGTACAGGGCCGGGTTGCGCAGTTCGGAGGGGGAGAAGCCGTCGATGAGGCGGACGGCGACCTCCACCACCCCGAACCCCGTCCCGGCCGCGAGCCCCAGGACCAGTGCCCGCGGCCGGTCCGGCAGGCCGCCGCACAGCGCGCCGACGGCCAGTACCCCGCCCGCGGTCAGCAGCAGGCCCAGCTCCAGGGCGAACGACCCCTGCCCGGGCCCCTCCGGGCCCGCGGACAGCCCCAGCATCGCGAGTCCCGCGCACACCACCCCGACCGCGGACCACTCGGCCGCGCTCAGCCGCATCCGCAGCATCCGGGCCGCGACCACGGCCGTCACCGCGAGGCTCGCGGCCAGGGCGGCGCCCACCGCGTAGATCGGGATGTGCCGCAGCGCGACGATCTGGAGCACGAACCCGGCCGCGTCCAGTCCCAGACCGGCCAGATACCGCCACTGGCGCACGGCGCGCAGCAGCAGCGCGGCGTCCACGCCGGACCCGGACCCGGGCGCGACCGCCCGGGTGCCGACGGCCTGCAGGACCGATGCCGTGCCGAAGCAGACCGCCGCCCCGAGCGCGCAAACCATACCGATCAGCACGAATCGACTCTAGATCATGCAGTCTTGGTGACGGTTTCGACGGCCGGATTCCATCGCTTCGATGCCCCGTTCTAGTCTGTCGGCCATGGACAGCAGCAGTAGCAGCACCACCCGACGTATGCGTTCCGGCGGCGTCGCCCTCGGCGGCATGGGCCTGCTCGCCGCAGCCCTCGTCGCCTGCGGCAGCAGCAGCGAGCCGGACAAGCGCTGCGCCGACCGCGCGACCCTGGAGCATCTCAACACCAAGGAATGCCGGAGCGGCGGCCGCGGGTCGTACTACTACGGCGGCACGGTCACCAACAACAGGGTGCACGGCGGAAGCTTCAACAAGTCGGCCGTCAAGACCGGCGGCATCGGCGGCGGCTCCAGCTCCAGCGGAGGCTGAGCCCCGTGGAGCGCCACACCATCGAGCCGCGGCCGGACTGGCAGAAGACCGTCGAGGAGCAGGGGCTCATCTACCCCCTCACCCGCTACCCCGACGACTCCCTGCGCCCGTACTGGGACGAGAGCGCGTACTACTCCTTCTCGCTGCCCGAGGTCGAGGCGCTGGAGGACGTCGTCGAGGAGCTGCACGCCATGTGCCTGTCCGCGGCCGCGCACATCGTCGAACACGACCGCTTCGCCGACCTCGGCATCACCGACCCCCGGCTCGCCGCGCTCGTCGCCGAGTCCTGGCGGCGCCGCGCCGAGCAGCCCTCCCTGTACGGCCGCTTCGACCTGCGCTACGACGGCTCCGGCAGCCCCGCCAAGATGCTGGAGTACAACGCCGACACCCCCACCTCCCTGGTGGAGGCGGCCAGTCCGCAGTGGTTCTGGATGGAGGAGCGCTTCCCCGGCGCCGACCAGTGGAACTCCCTGCACGAGCGGCTCGTCGACGCCTGGCGCCGACAGGCGGAGCTGCTGCCGCCCGGCCCGGTCCACTTCGCGCACTCGGAGGCCGACGAGCTCGGCGAGGACCTGATGACGGTGGCCTACCTCCAGGAGACCGCCGAACAGGCGGGCCTGGCCACCGAGGCGCTGTCCGTCGAGCAGATCGGCTGGGACACCCTCTCGGGCCGGTTCGTCGACCAGCACCTGCGGTTCATCCGGGGCTGCTTCAAGCTCTACCCGTGGGAGTGGCTGGCCACCGACGAGTTCGGCCCGTACGTCCTGGACACCTACGACCAGGGCGGCGGCTCCGGCACCACCTGCTGGATCGAGCCGCTGTGGAAGATGCTGCTGTCCAACAAGGCGCTGCTGGCGATCCTGTGGGAGCTCTTCCCCGAGCACCCGAACCTGCTGCCCGCCTACCTCGACGGCCCCCGCGAGCTGGCGGAGACCACCGGTTTCGCCGCGAAGCCGCTGCTGGGACGCGAGGGCGCCGGCGTCAGCCTGCACACCCCGGGCGGCGAGCCGTTCACCCCGGCCGAGGGCGAGCGGTACGTCTACCAGGGGCTGGCCCCGCTGCCCGACTTCGACGGCAACCGGGTCGTGCTCGGCGCGTGGGTCGTCGAGGAGGAGGCCGCGGGCCTCGGCATCCGCGAGTCGGCGGGGCCGGTCACGGACGAGTACGCCCGCTTCCTGCCCCACGTCATCCTGTAGTCCCGGATTCCGGGGCCCGGGCCAACGTCGCCGCATGGGTATCGACATCACGGTCCTGGTCGTCGACTGGGCGCACCTCGTGCGGATCCCGCCGGACGAGCGGCTCACGGTGCTGCAGCAGCCGGCGTACGCGGACGACGACAGCGACGACTCTGAGACCGCGGCCGCCCTGCCGCGGCTGAGCGAGCCGTACGCACGCCTCGCCGCCGCCCCGGGGCGGCGGACCGCGGATTTCGAGGAGTTCACCGGGCTGCTGTCAGGCTGGGCGGAGGTGGTCCGGGAGGCCGAGCGGCGGCACTGGGGGCTGATCGGGCTGCCGCTCTGACGGCTCCCCGGCCGGGCGTGCCCGTACACGGTTCGCCTCCGCCGGCCGGCCCGGTCGGCGCGGTCGGCGCGGCGGGCGCGGCGGAACACCGCGCCCGCCGCGCCCGTGGGGAGGCCCGTCAGCCGGCGGCGAGGACCGCGCGCAGCTGGTCCAGGCCCCAGTCCAGGTCCTCCTTGCTGATCACCAGCGGCGGGGCGATGCGGATCGTGGCGCCGTGGGTGTCCTTGACGAGGACGCCCCGCTCCATCAGGCGCTCCGAGACCTCCCGGCCCGTTCCGTGCCCGGGCTCGATGTCCACGCCGGCCCACAGCCCGCGGCCGCGTACGGCGGTCACCGCGCCCCCGCCGACCAGCAGGTTCAGCTCCCGGTGCAGGTGGTCGCCGAGTTCGGCGGCCCGCTGCTGGTACTCGCCCGTCCGCAGCATCGCGATGACCTCCAGGGCGACCGCGCAGGCCAGCGGGTTCCCGCCGAAGGTGGAGCCGTGCTCGCCGGGCTTGAAGACGCCGAGCACGTCCCGGTCGGCGAGGACGGCCGAGACCGGCACCACGCCGCCGCCCAGCGCCTTGCCGAGGATGTAGACGTCCGGGACGACGTCCTCGTGCTCGCAGGCGAAGGTCCGGCCCGTGCGGCCCAGCCCCGACTGGATCTCGTCCGCCATGAACAGGACGTTCCGCTCGCGCGTGAGCTCCCGTACGCCCTGCAGGTAGCCGGGCGGCGGCACCAGCACCCC
Organism: Streptomyces sp. NPDC090445; assembly: GCF_044769385.1. NCBI lineage: Bacteria > Bacillati > Actinomycetota > Actinomycetes > Kitasatosporales > Streptomycetaceae > Streptomyces > Streptomyces sp. NPDC090445. The sequence goes on from NZ_JBIVXV010000004.1 coordinate 191,086, forward strand.
CGCCTCGCCCTGGATCGGCTCCAGCAGCACGGCCACCGTGTTGGAGGTGACGGCGTGGGCGAGGGCGGTGAGGTCCCCGTACGGGACGATCTCGAACCCCGGGGTGTACGGCCCGAAGTGGTCGCGGGCCTCGTGGTCGGTGGAGAAGCTCACGATGGTCGTCGTCCGGCCGTGGAAGTTGTCGGACGCCACCACGATCTTGGCGTGGCCGTCCGGCACGCCCTTGACCTCGTACCCCCACTTGCGGGCGGTCTTCACCGCCGTCTCCACGGCCTCCGCGCCCGTGTTCATCGGCAGCACCATCTCCTTGCCGCACAGCTCGGTGATCGCGGTGCAGAAGTCGGCGAACCGGTCGTGGTGGAAGGCCCGCGAGGTCAGCGTGACCCGCTCCAGCTGCGCCCGCGCCGCGTCGATCAGACGGCGGTTCCCGTGGCCGAAGTTGAGCGCCGAGTAGCCCGCGAGCATGTCGAGGTAGCGGCGGCCCTCGACGTCGGTCATCCACGCGCCCTCCGCGGTCGCCACGACGACGGGCAGCGGGTGGTAGTTGTGCGCGCTGTGCGCCTCGGCGGTGGCGATGGCATCAGCAGTGGTCGACACGGGGTCTCCGATCGTCGTCGGCGGGCCGGTTGGGGTGACAGGGTGGTGTCACCTTGTATACGGCTATACGTCGCTCGTATACCGGACGCGGAAACCTTTCCCGTGGCGTGCCCGCTAAGGTTGGCGGTACGCACGGCAACTGGCGCACGGAGAAAGAACTCCGGGGGAGTCGCGCGCGCACGACCGCACACAGGGCCGCTCGCCTGGGCCTCGCGGGGACGAGAACCCACATCGACCCCGGAGGAGCCGCCGTGACCGCGCCCCGCCATCCCGCCCTGACCACGACCGACCCCGAGCTGGCGTCCTTCGTCGCCGCCGAGGAACAGCTCCAGGCGCAGACGCTCCGTCTGATCCCCAGCGAGAACTACGTGTCGGCCGCCGTGCTCGAAGCCTCCGGCACCGTCCTGCAGAACAAGTACAGCGAGGGCTACCCGGGCCGCCGCTACTACGAGGGCCAGCAGAACATCGACCGGATCGAGGCGCTCGCCGTCGAGCGGGCGAAGGGCCTGTTCGGCGTGGACCACGCCAACGTCCAGCCGTACTCCGGCTCCCCCGCGAACCTGGCCGTGTACCTGGCCTTCGCCCGGCCCGGCGACACGGTGATGGGCATGGCCCTGCCGATGGGCGGCCACCTGACGCACGGCTGGGGGGTCTCGGCGACGGGCAGCTGGTTCCGCGGCGTGCAGTACGGGGTCTCCGCGGACACCGGGCTGATCGACTACGACGCCGTACGCGACCTCGCGCTCGCCGAACGCCCGAAGATCATCTTCTGTGGCGGCACCGCACTGCCCCGCACGATCGACTTCGAGGCCTTCGCCTCCATCGCCAAGGAGGCGGGCTCGGTCCTCGTCGCCGACATCGCCCACATCGCGGGCCTGATCGCCGGCGGCGCCCACCCCTCCCCGGCCGGCCACGCCGACGTCATCTCCACCACCACCCACAAAACCCTGCGCGGCCCGCGCGGCGCGATGCTGATGTGCCGCGACGAGCACGCCAAGGCCATCGACAAGGCCGTCTTCCCCGGCCTCCAGGGCGGCCCGCACAACCAGACGACGGCAGGCATCGCGGTGGCCCTGCACGAGGCGGCACAGCCGTCGTTCACGGCGTACGCCCACGCGGTCGTGGCCAACGCGAAGGCGCTGGCCGAGGCGCTGCTGGAGCGCGGCTTCGACCTGGTGTCGGGCGGCACCGACAACCACCTGATCCTGATCGACCTGACCCGCAAGGGCGTCCCCGGCAAGACCGCGGCCAAGGGGCTGGACCGGGCGGGCATCGTCGTGAACTACAACACGGTGCCGTTCGACCCGCGCAAGCCGTTCGACCCGTCCGGGATCCGGATCGGCACGCCGTCGCTGACGTCGCGGGGGCTCACCGCGGAGTACATGCCGGTGGTCGCCGACTGGATCGCGCGGGCCGTGGATGCGGCTGCGGGTGGCGACGAGCCGGCCCTTGCCGCGATCCGGGCCGAGGTCGCCGACCTCATGGCCGCCCACCCGGCCCCCGGCCTCCCGCTGTCCTGACCCGGCCCCGGCCCCGGCCCCGGCTGCCCCAGGCCCCGGCCTCCTGCCGTGCTGACCCTGCGGGCCGGCTTCCCGGGGGCTCTGCCCCCGGACCCCCGCGCCTCAAACGCCGGCGGGGCTGGTGTGGTCGGGCCTCGATCGTCGGCGGGCTGGTGTGGTCGGGCCTCGGTTGCCGGCGGGGCCGGGTGTCGGCGGGGCTGGTTTGGGCGGGGCTGGGGTTGGGGCGCCTCAAACGCCGGCGGGCTGGTTTGGGCGGGGCGCTACTGCCCGGTAGGTGGACGGGGGCGGGCCGGGTGGGGGCGCGGGGGTGTGGTTCGTGTCGCACCCCCGCGCGGACCGGGCGGCTTCCGGCCGGTAAACGGCCCGAGTCGGCCCGTGCACCTGAGAGAATGAAGCCATGGCTTCTGATCGTCCTCGCGCGCTCTCCGGCATCCAGCCCACCTCCGGTTCGTTCCACCTCGGGAACTACCTCGGAGCGATCCGCCAGTACGTCGCCCTCCAGGAGACGCACGACGCCTTCTACATGGTCGTCGACCTGCACGCGATCACCATGCCGCAGGACCCGAAGGACCTCCGCGCGAACACCCGGCTCTCCGCCGCGCAGCTGCTCGCCGCCGGCCTCGACCCGGAGCGCTGCACCCTCTTCATCCAGAGCCACGTCCCCGAGCACGCGCAGCTCGCCTGGGTCATGAACTGCATCACCGGCTTCGGCGAGGCCAGCCGGATGACCCAGTTCAAGGACAAGTCCGCCAAGGGCGGTGTCAACGCGGCCAGCGTCGGCCTGTTCACGTACCCGATCCTCCAGGTCGCGGACATCCTGCTGTACCAGGCGAACGCCGTCCCGGTCGGCGAGGACCAGCGCCAGCACATCGAGCTGACCCGCGACCTGGCCGAGCGCTTCAACCAGCGCTTCGGGCAGACGTTCACCCTGCCCGCCGCGCACATCGTCAAGGAGGTCGCGAAGATCTACGACCTCCAGGACCCGACGATCAAGATGTCGAAGTCCGCGTCGTCCCCCAAGGGCCTGATCAACCTCCTCGACGAGCCCAAGGCCACCGAGAAGAAGATCAAGAGCGCGGTCACCGACACCGAGACCGAGATCCGCTTCGACACCGAGAAGAAGCCCGGCATCAGCAACCTGCTCACGATCTACTCCACCCTCACGGGCGAGACCGTCCCGGCCCTGGAGGCCCGGTACGAGGGCAAGGGCTACGGTGCGCTGAAGACCGACCTCGCCGCGGTGATGGTCGACTTCGTCACACCGTTCAAGCAGCGGACCCAGGAATTCCTGGACGACCCCGAGACGTTGGACGCGATCCTGGCCAAGGGCGCGGAGAAGGCCCGCGCGGTCGCCGCCGAAACCCTGGCACAGGCGTACGACCGCCTCGGCTTCCTGCCCGCAAAGCACTGATCCGGCCCCGTCGGCGAGTCCGGCGGAGCAGAGGCGGACGAATGGCCCCTGGCATTCCGGGGGCCATCGGCCGCACACTGGGTCGGCACGGCACGCACACATCCGGCACACAGATGACCAAGGAGAGATACGTGGGGACCGTAACGCTCGGCGTTTCGATCGCGGTCCCGGAGCCGCACGGCACCCAGCTCCAGGAGCTGCGCGCCGGCTTCGGGGACGCCGCCGCGCACGGCATCCCCACGCACGTCACCCTGGTCCCGCCCACCGAGGTGGAAGCGGACCGGCTGCCGGGGATCCGGGCCCACCTCGCCGAGGTCGCGGCCGCCTTCGGGCCGTTCGCGATGCGGCTGGAGGGCACGGGCACGTTCCGCCCGCTCTCCCCGGTCGTCTTCGTGAAGGTCACCGAGGGCGGCGCGGGCTGCACCCGCCTGCAGGGCCTGGTCCGCGACCCCGCCGGGCCGCTCGACCGGGAGCTCGCGTTCCCGTACCACCCGCACGTCACCGTCGCCCACGGGATCTCCGAGGAGGCGATGGACCTGGCCTTCTCCGAGCTCGCGGACTACGTGGCCGGCTGGATGTGCACCGGCTTCGCGCTCTACGAGCAGGGCTCGGACGGGGTGTGGCGCAAGCTGCGCGAATACCCTTTCGGCAGCGGCGCCGCGGGCACCGTCCCGGCGCAGGCCGGAGCCCCGGCCGATGAGGTCGTGGACACCTCCGTACAGCAGCCCTGACGCGGCTCGTGCCGCAGCGGCCGCAGGACCCGGCGGGCCCGGTATCCGATCGAGCGCAGGACCAGCTGGTGGAACGGGCGAAGGCCGTGGCGGAAAGTCACAATCGACGACCGTAGTCCCCGAAAGCGGCAATCCCGGCTATTTACGTCGGCTCCTTTACGGTGAGCCCATGGACTGGCTGAAGAACCTGCCGGTGGTCGGGCCGGCCGCCACCCGGCTGATGCAGACCCACGCCTGGCGCTCGTACGAACGCCTGGACCGCACCCACTGGACCCGGCTCGCCGCCGCGATCACGTTCATCAGCTTCATCGCGCTTTTCCCGCTGCTCACCGTGGCCGCCGCCGTCGGCGCCGCCCTGCTCAGCCAGGAGCAGCTGGACCGGCTCCAGAAGACCCTCGCCGAACAGGTCCCCGGCATCTCCGGCCAGCTCGACATCGCCGGCCTCGTCGACAACGCGGCCACCGTCGGGCTCGTCGCCGGCGCCGTGCTGCTCCTCACCGGCATCGGCTGGATCGGCAGCATGCGGGAGTGCCTGCGGGCCGTGTGGGACAAGGACGACGAGGACGAGGGGAACGTCTTCGTCCGCAAGGGCAAGGACACCCTCGTCCTGCTCGGCCTCGGCGCCGTCGGCCTGGCCTCGGCCGCCGCCTCGATCATCGGCGCCAGCGCGGTCGGCCGGTTCGGCGGCTGGCTGGGCATCCCCCAGCAGGGTGCGGGCGGCGTGGTCCTGCGCACCGCGGCCTTCCTGGTCGGCGTCGTCGCCGCCTTCCTGGTGCTGCTGTACCTGCTGACCCTGCTGCCCGGGGTGGAGCCTCCGCGCCGCAGCCTCGTCCAGGCGGCACTCCTCGGCGCGGTCGGCTTCGAACTGCTGAAACTGCTGATCGGCGGCTATATGCGGGGCGTCGCCACGAAGAGCATGTACGGGGCCTTCGGCGTGCCGATCGCCCTGCTGCTCTGGATCAACTTCACGGCGAAGCTGCTGCTGTTCTGCGCGGCCTGGACGGCGACCCGCCCCCGCTCCGAGGAGGAGGAGAGCGGGGAGGGCGGGGAGGGCGGGGACGCGGACTCGGCCGGAAATTGACCCTGCCGGACCGGCGGCCTCAGGGCGTGTCGGTGTCGGCCTGCTCCTCGCGGCGGCTGCGCGCCCCCAGCGGCCAGCGGCGGTTGACGGCGTACGCCCCGGCCGCGACGAGGGCCAGCGCCCCGGCCGCGACCCCGAGCGCGGTGCCGAGCCCGCCGCCGGACTCGGCGCCGTCCGCCGACGGGTCCCGGTCGTGGGACTGGGCGGGGGAGCCGTGCGCGGAGGTGTCGGCGCTCTTGGGCGGCACCAGCTCCCCGACCGGCTTGACCTTCCCGGCCGCCGCGAAGCCCCAGTCGAGGAGCCCGGCGGTCTCCTCGTAGACGGAATTGGCCCCGCCCGCCGTGTTCATCACCGTGACCAGCAGCTTCTTGTCGCCGCGCTGGGCGAGGCCGGTGAAGGTGGCCCCGGCCAGCGTGGTGTTGCCGTTCTTCACGCCCGCGATGCCCTTGTACGGGGCGAGGCCGCCGGCGCCGGTCATCAGCCGGTTGGTGTTCTGGATCTCGAAGAACTCGCGCGGCTTGCCCGCCTCCTGCTGGCCGGGGAACCTGGCGCTGGCCGTGCTGCAGTACTCGCGGAAGTCCGCCTTCTGCAGGCCGGAGCGGGCGATCAGGGTGAGGTCGTACGCGCTCGACACCTGCCCGGGGGCGTCGTACCCGTCGGGGGAGACGACGTGGGTGTCGAGGGCCTGGAGTTCCTCGGCGTGCGCCTGCATGTCCCGTACGGTCTTCTCGATGCCGCCGTTCATGGCGGACAGCACGTGCACGGCGTCGTTGCCGGACCGCAGGAACACCCCGAGCCACAGGTCGTGCACGGAGTAGTCCAGCTCCTCCTTGACCCCGACCAGGCTGGAGCCGGACCCGACACCGGACAGCTCCTGCTCGGTGACCTTGTGGATCTTGTCCTTGGGGAGCCGGGTCAGCAGCGTGTCGGCGAACAGCATCTTCATCGTCGAGGCGGGGGGCAGCCGCCAGTGCGCGTTGTTCGCCGCCAGGACCTCGCCGGTCTCGGCGTCGGCCACGATCCACGACCGCCCCGTGAGGTTCGCCGGCAGGGCGGGCGCCCCGGCGAGCGGATTGACCTGCACGCCCGGCTGGCCGAGCAGGGACCCGCCGACGGTCGACATCGACGCGGGCGGCGCGGGCGCGCCCGGGGCCTGTTGCGGCTGCCCCTTTCCGTCGTCCGGGGGAGCGGGCGCGGCGTGCGCGGGCACCGCGAGGAGGGCGGGGACCAGCAGCGCGGCGGAAAGGACCGCCAGCGCGGTCTTCTTGGCAGACACGCAGGTGAACGTACATGTACAACGGCACGCCACCGCCCGGGACCGGCCAAGTCGGCTCCACCACCGCCGGGACAGCCCACCCCGGCGCGTCCGTCCTGGGGACCGAACCGATACTGGGGGCATGAAACTCAGCCGCTCCGCTTCCTGGTTCCTGCTCGCGTTCGGCGTGTGGAGCTGGTTCATCTGGGTGTCTTTCGTCCGGAACCTGTGGAAGGACAGCAGCGGCCTGGCATTCGACGCGGCGGGCGAGCCGACCGGGTATTTCTGGGTCCACCTTCTCCTGGCAGTGGCGTCCTTTCTCCTGGGGACGGCCGTTGGTGTGATCGGGCTGCGCGGGGTGCTGGCACTGCGGCGTGAGTCGCGCCGGGGGCCGGGGCAGTGACCGTCGTCCTCTTCGCCGTCGTCGCCCTGCTCGTCCTCGGCCTGTTGGGGCTGGTCCACCGCTGGCTGTGGGTCCGCCTGGTCCGCGACACCACCCGCCCCGGGGGCCCCGCCCGGCGGGTGGGCACCGTCCTCGCCGTCGCGCTGCCGCTGCTGTCGCTGGCCGCCCTGACCGCGGGCCGCGCCGGGGCCCCCTTCGCGCTCGAACAGGCGGTGGCCTGGCCGGGTTACCTGTGGCTGGCCGTCCTGCTGTACCTGAGCATGGCCATGCTGGTCGCGGAGCCGGTACGGGCCCTCCTGCTGCGCCGCGGCGGCCCGGCGCGCGGGCCGCAGCCGCGGCCGGAGCCCGAACCGGCGCGCGCACCGCAGCCGCAGGCCTCCGCCCCCGTGGGAGCCGCGGTGCAGGCCGCGTCCGGGCCGGCGCCCGAGCCGGAGGCGGCGCCCGAGCCGGCGGAGCCGGAGGAGCGGAAGGCCGAGGAGGCTGCGGACACGTCGGACGGGCCGGACGGGCCGGACGGGCCGGAGGGCGCCGGGATCGGCCGGCGGCTGTTCGTCGCCCGCGCCGTCGCCGGTGTCGCGGCCGCGGCCGCCGCCGGGACCGTCGGCTACGGGACGTACGGGGTGATGCGCGGGCCGCGCGTGAAGCGGGTGCAGGTCCCCCTCGCCAAACTGCCCCGCGCGGCCCACGGCTTCCGGATCGCCGTCGTCAGCGACGTCCACCTCGGCCCCGTCCTGGGCCGCGCGCACGCCGCCCGCATCGTCGAGACCGTCAACCGAACCCAGCCCGACCTCATCGCCATCGTCGGCGACCTCGTCGACGGAGACGTGGCCGACCTCGGCCCCGCCGCCGAGCCGCTGGCCGGGCTCCGGGCGCGGCACGGCGCGTACTTCGTCACCGGGAACCACGAGTACTTCTCCGGGGCGCAGCAGTGGATCGACCACGTCCGCGAACTCGGCCTGACCCCGCTGGAGAACGCCCGCCGCGCCCTGCCGCACTTCGACCTCGCCGGGGTCAACGACGTGCAGGGCGAGCGGGAGGGCAGCGGACCGGACTTCCGGGCCGCCCTCGGGGACCGCGACCGGTCCCGCGCCGCGGTGCTCCTCGCCCACCAGCCGGTGGTCATCCACGACGCCGTCCGCCACGGCGTCGACCTCCAGCTGTCCGGCCACACGCACGGCGGCCAGATGTGGCCCGGCGAGTACCTCGCCGACCTGGCCAACCCGACCGTCGCCGGCCTCGAACGCTACGGGGACACCCAGCTGTACGTCTCCCGCGGCGCGGGCGCCTGGGGTCCGCCGGTCCGGGTCGGGGCGCCGTCGGACATCACCGTCGTCGAACTCGCCTCGTACCAGGCCTGAACCGAAGGGGCGGCGGGACGGCCGGACGGCGGGACGGCGGGACGGCGCCTGGCGGCCCGCTCAGCCCGCCAGGCGCCGTTCGAGACCGTCCAGGATCAGGTCCAGCCCGTAGTCGAACTCGGCCGCGTAGTCGTACCCGGGCCGCATGACGTGCTCCCGGGCGAACTCGACCAGGTGCGGGTACTCCTCGGCCGGGAACTCGGCGAGGAAGTCCCCGACGGCCTCGCCCACCTCCTGCGGCTCGAACGGCAGGGCGGACTCCGTCAGGGCGAACCCGTAGACGTAGCTGTCCAGCAGCGAGAACGCGTGCGCCGCCAGCGGGAACGGGAAGCCGCCCCGGCGCAGGGTGGCGATCACCGCGTCGTGGTGCCGGAGCGTGGCCGGGCCGGGGTGGGCGCGCGAGTCCATCACCGCGGTCGCCCACGGGTGGCGGCGCAGCACGGCGCGGGCGGAGTGGGCGCGGCGGCGGAGCGCGGTCCGCCAGTCGGTGCCGGCCGCCGGGGGCAGTTCGATCTCGGCGAAGACGGTGTCGACGATGCCGTCGACGATCGCCTCCTTGTTGGGCACGTGGTGGTACAGGGACATCGGCTTGACGCCGAGCTCCTGCGCCACGGACCTGATCGTCAGGGCGGTGATGCCGCCCGCGTCCGCGACGCGGACCGCCGCGGCGAGCACCCGTTCGCGGCTGAGCGGAGCCTGCTTGGACATATCGCTTTCCGTCGGAGACCTCGTGTCTGCTGCTGCCCGCAGGGTACCGTACTAAGTAAGTCGTACTTAGTACGGAAGAGAGGGCGGGCTGGTATGGAGCTGATGAAGGCGGTCGTCCAGGAGGGCTACGGTCCCCCCGAGGTGCTGCGGCTGGCGGAGGTCCCCCGGCCCTCCGCCGGGAAGGGGGAGGTGCTGATCCGGGTCGCGGCGGCCGGCGTCGACCGGGGCACCTGGCACCTCATGGCGGGGCAGCCCTACGCGGTACGGCTGGTGCTCGGGCTGCGGCGGCCGCGGAACCCGAGGGTCGGGCTGGACGTGGCGGGCACGGTCGCGGCGGTGGGGCCCGGCGTGACCGGCTTCGCCGTGGGCGACGAGGTGTACGGCATCGCGGCCGGCTCCTTCGCCGAGTACGCGGCCGCCCGCGCCGACCGGATCGTGCACAAGCCGGCCCGGCTCGGCTTCGAGGAGGCCGCCGTGCTGGCGGTCTCCGGGCTCACCGCGCTCCAGGGCCTGCGGGACGTGGGCCGCGTGCGCCCGGGGCAGCGCGTGCTGGTGCTCGGGGCGTCGGGCGGCGTGGGGACGTTCGCCGTGCAGGTGGCCAAGGCCCTGGGGGCCGAGGTGACGGGGGTGTGCAGCACGGCCAAGGCGGAGCTGGTCCGTTCGATCGGCGCGGACCACGTGATCGACTACACCCGCAGCGACTTCGCGGCCGCCGGCCCGCGCTACGACGTCATCCTGGACATCGGCGGCAGCAGCAGCCTGTCCCGGCTGCGCCGGGCCCTCGCACCGCGCGGGACCCTCGTCATCGCGGGCGGCGAGGACGACGCGGGGGACTGGCTCGGGGTGCGCCGGCAGCTCCGTGCGGTCGCGCTGTCGCCCTTCGTGCGGCAGCGGCTGGCGATGCTCGTCGCGAAGACCCGGCGGGCCGACCTCGAAGCGCTGAACGCGCTCGTGGAGGCGGGCCGGATGACCCCGGTCGTGGGCGCCGCGTACCCGCTGGCCGACGTACCGGAGGCGGTACGCCGCCTGGCGGCGGGTCAGGCCCGCGGCAAGACCGCCATCACGGTCCGCGCCGTGGAACCGGAGCGCCCCTAGCGGGGCCGCCGGCCCCTCGGGGCGCGGCGGCCGCCCTAGTACTGGCCGCCGGCCCGGTGTGCCTCGGCCTCGGCTTCCGGGCCGGGATCCGGGTAGGGGGCGGCGGAGGCGCGCTTCTTCTTCGACACGGCCGTCTGCGCCATGCCCGGCAGGAAGTCCGCGAACAGCTCGTGCACTTCCCGCACCAGGGGGCGCAGGACCCGGAAGCGGGCCAGGATGATGCCGCGGGTCGTGAGCTGCGCGCCGCGCTCGGCGAGCCGCCGGGTCTTGACGCTGTCGGGGGACCGGTCGAAGACCCAGTACAGGACGAGCCCCATGTGCGAGAGCCACATCAGCTCGGGCAGTACGTCGGCCAGTTCGTCCGGGACCTTGGTCTTCGCGCCGGCGAGGACCTCGCGGTGCATGTCGATCGCGGCCTTGCGGGCCGGCTCGGACTCGGGGGAGAAGGGGCTGAGCGGGCTCTCGGGGTCCGCGGCGTTCTTGAAGAACTGCGAGGCGAACTCGTGGTAGGGCGCCGCGATGTCCAGCCAGGTCGTCAGTACGCCCGCGAGCCGCTTCTGCAGGTCGGTCTCGTTGTCCAGGAGGGGCCGGACCGCCGACTGGTGGGCCGCGCCGATCCGGTCGTAGAACCCCTGGACGAGGTGTTCCTTCGACTCGAAGTAGTAGTAGGCGTTGCCGACCGAGACTCCGGCCTCCTTGGCGATGGCCCGCATGGTCGTCTTGTCGAAGCCGCGCTCCTGGAAGAGGCGGAGCGCGGTTTCGAGGATGAGCGTGCGGGTCTGCTCGCTCTTGGGAGCCTTCTGATCAGTCACGGTGTCCGAGCCTATCGGGGTGCGGGGCAGTGCTCGCCACAGGCCGGTTCCTCCGCGTCCGGACCGGCCTCCGCGCCGGTCTCGGCGCCGGTCTCCGGGCCGGTCTCCGCACCGGTCTCCGCACCGGGTTCGGTCCGCACTGCCTGCCGCCAGGCGGAGGCGGTGTACATGGCGGCCCGGGCGAAGGGCCGGCCCGCCGGGGTGGCGAGCCAGTTCGCCTTCGGCCGGTGCTCGGCCAGCGCCCACAGGCAGACGATGAAGGCGTCGGTTCCGGTCCAGACCTGGCCCGAGTCCCCGATCACGGTGATCTCGCGGAGGGTCGAGGCGTGGTCGAGCCGGGGGAACCGCTGCTGTGCCTCCTGGGACCCGGCCGGCACGAGCCGGAGCGGGACCAGCCACCGCTGCCCGAGCAGCCAGTGCCGGATGTGGACGCACAGCGGGCAGTTCGCGTCGTACAGGACGGTCAGGTGCCGGGTGGCGGCGGTGCGCGCGGCCGGTGCCATCGGTCAGGCCCCGGCAGTCGGAGTGGTCCAGCCCTGCGGGGCGGCCGGAGCGGTCCAGGCGTTCGGGGCGACCGGCGGCGTCTGCTGGCGCTCCATGATCCCGCGGCGGCGCATCTTGTTCAGCACCCACACGTTGCCGAGGTGCATGACGCCGAGGACGAGCAGGACGACGCCGAGCTTGACCGAGAGCGCCTCGAAGAGGGTGCGGGCGGTGTCGATGGTGTCGGCCGACCGCAGGTAGAGGGTGACGAAGCCGATGTTCACGAGGTAGAAGCCGACCACGAGGAGGTGGTTCACGGCGTCCGCGAGCTTCTCGTTCCCGTGCAGGACGTCGGCGATGAAGACCCGCCCGTTGCGGCTGAGCGTCCGGGCGACCCAGACGGTGAGGCCGATGCTGATGATCAGGTAGATGACGTACGCGACGACGGTGAGGTCCATGCCCTCGCCCCCCTTGAACGTGTTCAACTCGTTGGCAGGACTGACTGTAGACCTCTTTTTGAACAGGTTCAAGCGTGGTGCGGGGGGTTGTGGGACGCCGGCCGCTACTCCGGCGCCTCGATCCACATCAGGCACTTGCCGTGGATGTTCCGCTTGATGCAGATCCGCGCGCGGGCCGCCCTGGAGCCGGGGGACTCCGGCGCCTCGCGGTCCTCGAACTCCGTGATGATCAGCCGGCCCTCCACACGGGAGACCCCGACCTGGCGGCCGAAGTCGACGCCCAGCTCGATCTCCTGCTCCAGGCTCGCATGTTTCCTTCGGGATCCGTGGTGATGTGTCATTCGTCGGTGTCATGCCGTGCGTCGGGGGCGGGTGCGGGTGTCGTTCGTGGGTTCGTGGATCGGATGCGTGACCCTTTCGTGGCGGTGTCGTTGGTCGGATGGCAGCACCACGGGCGGGCGGGAGGGGTGGCGGTGGGTCGGAGGCTGCCGCTGGGCGAGGGCGAGACGTCCCGTACCGCCTGCGTCCGCGTCCTTGTCCGGTCGGGCGTGGACGAGGAGACCGGCGAGGTTCTCGCCCCGGCCCCGCGCACTCTGTCGTCCGTCGTCATCGCTGGCTCCTGTTCAGCCGACACGGATCCGGCCGGCCCCGCGGGCCGCAGCCGCGGCGCACGCACGGCCGGTAGGGCCGTGGTCGCGCGGGGGCCGGAGGGGGCGTCGGCGCGGGCGTGTTCACCGCCGCCGGCCGCTCCCCTCCTCCAAACCTGGCACGCCCCCGGTGGGGCTGCCATCCGGCCGCCTCACGGGCGGCCCAGGAACTCCAGCAGCAGGGCGGTCATCTCCTGCGGGCGCTCCAGCGACGGCAGATGGCCGGCCCACGGCAGCTCCACGTGCCGGGCGCCCGGCACCGACTGCGGGACGGACGCGGCGATCCCGCGGAAATCGGGGTGGTCGTACGCGCCGCCGAACGCCAGCGTCGGAGCGGTGACGGCCGCGAGGTCGACCGGGTGCGCCGGGAGTTCGTGGTCCTCGGCGACGGTCCGCGCGACCTCGAAACCGCGGCGCTGCATGGTCCGTACGAACTCCTTGGCCTCCTCCGGGGCGGACGGCCCGAGCCAGGTGTCGACCATCAGCTCCACCGCCGCCTCGACGTCGCCGGCCTCCAGCAGCGCGTCCTCCCGCTCGCCGACCTCCCGCAGGGCCGGGCTCGGCGTGTGGCCGGGCAGGGCGGTGCAGACGAGGGCCAGCCGGGTCACCCGCCCCGGGTGCCGGGCCGCGATCTGCAGGGCGACACGGCCGCCGTACGAGGAGCCGACCAGGGCCGCCCGCTCGATGCCGAGGTGGTCCATCAGCTCCAGTACGTCGTCCTCGTCGCGGTAGGGCGCGGTCGCGGGCGGGGTCTCGCCGCAGGTGCGGAAGTCCATCCGGACCACCCGGAAGCCCGCCTCGGCCAGGGGCCCCCACTGCGCCTGCCACATCCGCCGGTCGCAGACGGAGGAGTGCAGCAGCACCACGGCCGGCCCGTCGGCGGGCCCGGCCACGTCATGGGCGGGGAGGGGGTCGGGCGGAAGGGGGCCGGCGGCGGCAGCGGCCGAAGAGGCGGCGCCCGAAGAGGCGGCGCCCGAAGAGGCGGCGCCCGAAGAGGCGGCGCCCGAAGAGGCAGCGGGCGGAGGGGCGGCGGGCGAAGGGACCGTGTTCGTCATGGGCGCATCCTGCCGGAGCCGGACCGCCCGCCGCCTGCGTAAATCCCCCGGACGGCCGCTGTCGGTGCCCGACAGTACGCTGTCGGACAGGGGGGTGACGGCGGGTCAGGGGCCGCCCCTCCCCGGACCGTACCGCTGACAGGGGGCACCATGGGGTACGACCCCGTACACACCGACGAAGTGCGCCGCATCATCGCCGAGGGCGGCGCCGCCGAGGGCATCGCCGCCGAAGAGCTTGCCGCCGCGCTGCTGAAGGCGCCCTTCCGCCGCCAGTTCAACTACCGGGACGATCTCGTGGCACAGGCGCTCGCCGACCTGTGCGCCCACCCCGCCCCGGCGCGCCGACGGGTCAGGGACGCCCTGGCCGGGCACTTCCGCACCGCGGACGCGGACACCGAGCCGGGGAGGCACCTGCTGGCCCTGGTCGCCGTCCTTGACCGGGACCTGTCCGGGGAGGTGCTCGTCGCCGAGCGGCAGCGGCAGCTCGACACCGTCGGCGTCCGGTGGCGCACGAGCTACCAGGCCTGGGAGCGGGCGCTGGTGGAAGGCGAACTGGCCGCCGGGCGGCCCCTGGCGCCCGCCGTCGTCGCCACCCTGCGCCGCAGCCACCTGTCGCCCTACCACTGCGAGGGCCTGGACGCGGTCGTCCCGAAGCTGGCCGGGCCCGTGCTCAACGTCGGCGAGGCCTGGGCGGACCGCGCCCTGGCCGACGGGGAGCGCTGGCAGCCGCTGCTGGCCCACGCGATGACCGCCACCGCCGTCAGGCCCTCCGCCCGCTGGGAGCGGACCGCCCGCACGCTGTGCGACGCCATCGGCGCCGGGCCGGTGCGCGAGCAGGTGCTCGGCTGGCTGGAACTCGTGGGCACGCCGCGCACCGTGCCGCTGGTCGAGGAAGGGGGGTACGAGCCCGACGCCAACGCGATGTGGGACCCGCACAACGCCACCGCCCTGCGCGGGCTGGCCTGGACGCTGGCCGTCCTGCCCCCGCACCCCGATTCCGTGCCCGCCCTCGGCCGCCTCGCCGAGGCCGCGCTGTGCTGGCTGGAATGCCACGGGGCCCTGAGCCCGAGGGTCGCGGGCGCCTGCATCACCGCACTGGCCCGCACCGACGGCGAGCCCGCCCTCGCCGAGCTGTCCCGGCTCGCCGGCCGTGTCACCCACAAGCCGACCCGCAAGCTCCTCGACGCGGCCCTGGAGTCCCGCACGGCATCCCGGGCTTCGGCCGGGAGCAGCTGACGAAGGGCTAGATGCTGAGCGAGCGCGCGAAGTTGACCTGCCCCATCACCCACTGGAAGGTGCCCGCGTCGGTCGCCGGGATCATCGCGGCGTGGTGGCGGCCGCCGCTGGTGACCGTGACCTGGATGTAGCCGGTCGTGGTCTTCTCCTTCATGAGGAGGAACAGCAGGCCGAGCAGGCAGAAGAGGAAGAAGACGATCGCGAGCACGATGGCGTGCGGCGGGATCTTCGTCTCGGTCCGGGAGAAGTCCGTGGCGTTCCACATGGCGCCCTTGAGCGGCATCGTCCCGGACGGGGTGATGATCTGGTCGCCGACGACGGTGATGTCACCGAGCGTCAGACCGCCGCCACCCATGGGCGGGGCCGGGACCGGGGCCGGGGCGTACGCGGGCTGCGCGGCGGGCGGCATCGCGGGCGGTATCGCCGGCGGCCGGCCGGGGGCCGGTATGCCCGCACCGCCGACGGTCGGCTGGTAGCCCGGCGCGGCGGGATAGGACTGCGGATAGCCGTAACCCGGGCTGCCGGCCTGCCCGTTGTCGCTCGCGTACGGATTCGGCTGCTGATCGCTCATACGGTCGATCCTTGCACAGAACCCGCCCGGCCCGGCCGTGCTCTCCGGTTCAGAACGCCGCCGCCACCAGGTCGAGGGCGCGGGTGCGCTGCACTTCGGGATCCCGGGTGACACCGGTGTACGCGTACGTGAGCACGCGGCGTCCGTCGGCCGTGCCGAACAGCCCGCTGGTGTAGGGCTCCATGGACCCGGTCTTGCCCCAGACCACCGTGCCGTCCGGCAGCTCCGCACGCAGGAGACCCGCCCGGCTCATGGGATCCCGGGCCCCCTGCGCCAGGGCCGGCATCGCGAACAGCTCCCGCTGCTGCGCGGGCGGCAGCAGCCGGCCCCGCAGCAGCGCTCCCAGGAACCGCTCCAGGTCGGGGGCATTGGAGATCATCCCGCCCTCGGCCCAGGCCCACGGCTCGACCTCGGAGGGCGCGGCCAGCGACGGGGCGGGCATCGAGGTGTCGCCGGCGGCGGGCAGGTAGGTGTGGCGCAGCCCGAGCGGGCGGACGATCCGCCGCTGCACCTCGTCCGCGTAGGAACGCCCGGTCGCCTTCTCGATCACCATGCCCGCGAGGAAGTGGTTGATGCCGTTGTACTGCTGCCGGGTGACCGGGTACTCGGGGGCGGGGCAGGCGGGGTCGGTGACGGCGGCGACGACCGCGGCCGGGGTCGGGGCCTGCGGGTTCTCGGGGGCGACGCACGGCCGGCCGAGGCCGCTGGTGTGGCTGAGCAGCTGGCCGACGGTGATGGGCGCCCAGTGGGCGGGCAGGGTTCCGGGGAGGATCCGCTGGACCGGGGTGTCCAGCGTGAACCGGCCCTCGGCGACGAGCTGCAGGACGACGGTGGAGGTGAACAGCTTGGTGACGCTGCCGATCCGGAAGGACGCCGCGGGATCCTGGGACAGCCCGCCCGTCACCCCGGTCCAGCGGACGCCGGGCGCCGAAACCCGCGCCATGGTCCCGGAGGCCACCTTGTCCGGCACCATCAGACCCTGCAGGGCCGCCTCGTCGAGCCGGACACGGACCTCGGCGCCGGCCGCGGCGTCGGGCGCCGGCCCCGCACCATCTGCCGCGGCGGCGGGCAGCGCTCCGGCCGTCAAGGACACCAGGGCCGCGCACCCGGCGGCGAGTCCGATCCAACGGCGGTGTGATGCGGGGGAGTTGGTGCTGAGGGAAGACTTCGTCATGCCGACGAGTCTGTCGCCGGGCAGGTCACACGGCCATCGGGGACGCCCCCGACACCACCCTGACCGCCCCCTGAGCCACTACTCGGCGCCGGCCTCCGGCTTGTGCGCCGCCGACGCGAGGATTTCGGCGACGTCCAGGGTGACCTTGGCGCCGATCGACTCGGGCAGGGTCACGAGCTCGCCGGGCGCGTGGACGCGGTGGGTCTCGTACCCGTCGGCCACCGGGTCGGTGAGGACGTGCAGGCGGTTGTGCCTGCGGTCGACGATCACGTACACGGGGACCTTGGCGTTGCCGTAGGCGGTGACCTTGGTCCGCAGGTCAGTCTGGTAGTTGCTGGAGGTGACTTCCAGGACCAGCCGGAATCCGACGGGGTCGTAGCAGTTGTTCTCGATGCAGTGATCCTCCAGGTCGGCATCGACCACGGAGAGATCCGGGATGGCGTAGTCCTCGTGCCCGTCAGGCAGCCAGATGCCGATGGCCTGGAGCACGTCTGCGTCTTCGCCGTGCAGCCCCGCATTGAGGAAGGGCAGCATGAGGCCGGTCAAGGCCCTGGCGTGGGCACGGTCCGCTGGTGGGGACACGAGGACTTGCCCTCCGATGATCTCGACTCGGTGGCCCGGGTACTGCTCCATGAGCCGGTTGGCCAGATCGATGAGTGGCCATTCGCTGTGGGGTTGCTCAGCGGGTGCTGTGGACATCACGTGCCTCCCGTGGGCTGCTGTCGAGGGCATCATCGTAGGACGCCGACCGGCCCGGCGGCCGGAAGCCGGGCGGTCACCCGAACGGCGGAAGGCCCCGCCCCCGGTGCGGAACCGGGGGCGGGGCCTTCGTCGTACGACCGGCTGACCGGGGGGGGTCAGAAGCGGCGGGTGATCAGGGCGCGCTTGACTTCCTGGATCGCCTTCGTGACCTCGATGCCGCGCGGGCAGGCATCGGTGCAGTTGAACGTGGTGCGGCAGCGCCACACGCCGTCCTTGTCGTTCAGGATCTCCAGGCGCTGCTCGCCGGCCTCGTCACGCGAGTCGAAGATGAAGCGGTGCGCGTTGACGATCGCCGCCGGGCCGAAGTACTGGCCGTCGTTCCAGAACACCGGGCACGAGGACGTGCACGCGGCGCACAGGATGCACTTCGTGGTGTCGTCGAAGCGCTCGCGGTCCTCGGCGGTCTGCAGGCGCTCGCGGGTCGGCTCGTTGCCCTTGGTGACCAGGAACGGCATGACGTCCCGGTACGCCTGGAAGAAGGGCTCCATGTCGACCACGAGGTCCTTCATCACGGTCAGGCCCTTGATGGCCTCGACGGTGATGGGCTTCTCCGGGTTGATGTCCTTGATCAGCGTCTTGCAGGCGAGCCTGTTCTTGCCGTTGATCCGCATCGCGTCGGAGCCGCAGATGCCGTGCGCGCAGGAGCGGCGGAAGGTGAGCGTGCCGTCCAGGTCCCACTTGATCTTGTGGAGACCGTCGAGCACGCGCTCCTTCGGGTCGATCTCGATCTGGAAGTCCTGCCACTCCGCCTGGTCGGAGACCTCGGGGTTGAAGCGGCGGATCCGGAACGTGACCGTGATGTACGGGGAGGAGGCGGCGGGCTTCGCCTCCTCCTTCTTCACGAGGGTCGGGGTGGCCATCAGTACTTACGCTCCATCGGCTGGTAGCGGGTGGTGACGACGGGCTTGTAGTCGAGCCGGACGGAGTCCTTGCCGTCGGCGGCCACCTCGCGGTACGCCATGGTGTGGCGCATGAAGTTGACGTCGTCGCGGTTCGGGTAGTCCTCGCGGTAGTGACCGCCGCGGGACTCCTTGCGGGCCAGGGCCGAGACGGCCATGACCTCGGCCAGGTCGAGCAGGTTGCCGAGCTCGATGGCCTCCAGCAGGTCCGTGTTGAACCGCTTGCCCTTGTCCTGGACGGAGACGTTCTTGTAGCGCTCGCGCAGCTCCGCGATCTTCTCGACCGCGGTCTTGATGGTCTGCTCCGTGCGGAACACCGACACGTTCGCGTCCATCGTCTCCTGCAGCTCGTTGCGCAGGTCGGCGACCCGCTCCGTGCCGGTGGAGTTGCGCAGCCGCTCGACCAGGTCGATGACGACCTCGGCCGGGTTCTCCGGCAGCTCGACGTAGTCGGCCTTGGCGGAGTACTCGGCGGCGGCGATGCCCGCGCGGCGGCCGAAGACGTTGATGTCGAGGAGCGAGTTGGTGCCGAGGCGGTTGGCGCCGTGCACCGACACGCACGCGACCTCGCCGGCCGCGTACAGGCCGGGGACGACGGTGGTGTTGTCCGACAGGACCTCACCCTCGACGTTGGTCGGGATGCCGCCCATGGCGTAGTGCGCGGTGGGCTGGATCGGGATCGGGTCCGTGTAGGGCTCGATGCCGAGGTAGGTGCGCGCGAACTCGGTGATGTCCGGGAGCTTGGCGTCCAGCTGCTCCGGCGGCAGGTGCGTCAGGTCCAGGTACACGTGGTCGCCCTCGGGGCCGCAGCCGCGGCCTTCGCGGATCTCCGTGTAGATGGAGCGGGAGACGACGTCACGGGACGCGAGGTCCTTCATGACCGGCGCGTACTTCTCCATGAAGCGCTCGCCGTCCTTGTTGCGGAGGATGCCGCCCTCACCGCGGGCGCCCTCCGTCAGCAGGATGCCCATGCGCCAGATGCCCGTCGGGTGGAACTGGAAGAACTCCATGTCCTCCAGCGGCAGGCCGCGCCGGTAGCAGGCCGCCTGGCCGTCACCGGTGAGGGTGTGCGCGTTGGAGGTCACCTTGAAGAACTTGCCGTTGCCGCCCGAGGCGTAGACGACGGCCTTCGCCTGGAAGATGTGGATCTCGCCGGTGGCGAGCTCGTACGCGACCACACCGGCGGACTTCTTGACGCCGTCGACCTCGGTGATCAGCTGGTCCAGGACGTAGAACTCGTTGAAGAACTCCACGCCCTCCTTGACGCAGTTCTGGTACAGCGTCTGGAGGATCATGTGGCCGGTGCGGTCCGCGGCGTAGCAGGACCGGCGGACCGGGGCCTCGCCGTGGTTGCGGGAGTGGCCGCCGAAGCGGCGCTGGTCGATGGTGCCGTCCGGGGTGCGGTTGAACGGCAGGCCCATCTTCTCCAGGTCGAGGACGGCGTCGATGGCCTCCTTCGCCAGGATCTCGGCGGCGTCCTGGTCGACCAGGTAGTCACCGCCCTTGACCGTGTCGAAGGTGTGCCACTCCCAGTTGTCCTCCTCCACGTTGGCCAGCGCGGCGGCCATGCCGCCCTGCGCGGCGCCCGTGTGGGAGCGGGTGGGGTACAGCTTCGTCAGGACTGCGGTGCGGCTGCGCTTCGTCGCCTCGATGGCGGCGCGCATGCCCGCGCCGCCGGCGCCGACGATGACGGTGTCGTACTTGTGGATCTTCATGAGATGTGTCGCCTCAGCCCCGTTGCCTAGCGGATGTTCGGGTCGAAGGTGAAGATCACCAGCGTGCCCAGAAGGATGGTGAACACCGTGGCGGTGTAGAGCAGGCCCTTCAGCCACAGGCGCGTGTTCGCGCGCTCCGCGTAGTCGTTGATGACGGTACGCAGGCCGTTGGCGCCGTGCAGCATGGCCAGCCACAGCATCAGCAGGTCCCAGACCTGCCAGAACGGGGACGCCCAGCGGCCGGCCACGAAGGCGAAGCCGATCTTGGAGACACCGCCGTCCAGCACCAGCTGGATGAGGAGGTGGCCGATGACCAGGACCACGAGGACGATGCCGGACAGGCGCATGAAGAGCCATGCGACCATCTCGAAGTTGCCGCGGGTCGAGCGCGGGGTCTTGCCGGTGCGCTTGCGCGGGGCCTCGATGAACGGCGCCGGGTTGTCCACGTCGTAGAGGCTCACGCCCTCCACGTCGCCGATGCCCTGAGCGGAAGAAGTGTCAGAGGACATGCGCGTCACTTCCCGAACAGTTCGAGGTAGGCGTGGCCGAGGACGGGGATCAGGGCCCCGATCATCAGCACCAGCCAGAGCACCATGACCGACCAGAGCATCTGCTTCTGGTAGCGCGGGCCCTTGGACCAGAAGTCCACTGCGATGACGCGGAGACCGTTCAGCGCGTGGAACAGGATGGCGGCCACGAGGCCGTACTCCAGCAGCGCGACGATCGGCGTCTTGTAGGTAGCCACGACATCGTCGTACGCCTCGGGGGAGACGCGGACGAGAGCGGTGTCGAGGACGTGTACGAACAGGAAGAAGAAAATGAGGACGCCGGTGACTCGATGAGCCACCCAGGACCACATTCCTTCCCGGCCGCGGTACAACGTTCCAGCCGGCACGGAAAACCCTCCGGAAGCGGGGCGGGGGCCTGCCGGCTTCGTTGTCGGTCGGGCCCGGCCGGGTACGGTCCACCGGCCCCGGACATCGTAGCGACGCTTTGTCGGTTCCTTCGCCCGGGGTCCTCCGGTGTGATCAAACAGGCACGGACGGCCTATCCCACAGGGGCGAATGGCCCTGTTTTCGGCCGTACGCACACCGTCCCGCGGGCCGGCCGGGTCCGTCAGGTCCGCCCCGCCCGGGTCGTCGGGGGCTTCGTCGGCGGCGGCCCGCGGGACGCCCGAGTCCGGGTACGGTCTGTGGGCACCCGGAAGTGAGCCGAAAGGATGGCGTGGTGAGGTCCACGAGAGGGAGGTGGAAGACGACCGAGGCCGCCACCCCCCACAGGAGAGGCCCCGGTCGCCGTCCGTACGGACTCGTGCGACAAGCCCGTACTCATGACAGCGCCGCGCGTGCGTTTTGTGTCACACCTCGGTTCGCGCACGATTGGTTGCTCCCCGTACAACTCGTGGACGAAGGTACTTGAAAGCCGTAACGTGCTGATTTGCGCCACACGTACAGGACAGTGAACGGGTTGGGGACTTTGCTGGGGGACGACGCGGAGCTGACCGCCGCGGTGCTCGCGGCACAGGACGGCGACGAGAACGCGTTCCGTGCTGTGTACCGCTCCGTGCACCCGCGCCTGCTCGGGTACGTACGCACGCTCGTCGGCGACGCCGACGCGGAGGACGTGACCTCCGAGGCCTGGCTGCAGATCGCCCGCGACCTCGACTCCTTCACCGGCGACGCCGACCGCTTCCGCGGCTGGGCCGCCCGGGTGGCCCGCAACCGGGCCCTGGACCACATCCGCATGCGCGGCCGCCGCCCCGCCATCGGCGGGGACGAGACCGAGCTGACGACCCGGGCCGCCGACAGCGACACCGCGGGCGAGGCGATGGAGGCCCTCTCCACCGGCCGGACCATGGCCCTGATCGCCCGGCTCCCGCAGGACCAGGCCGAGGCGGTGGTCCTGCGCGTCGTCGTCGGACTCGACGCCAAGAGCGCGGCCGAGACCCTGGGCAAGCGGCCCGGAGCGGTGCGCACCGCGGCCCACCGGGGCCTGAAGAAACTGGCGGAACTGCTGGGCGCCGAGGGCGTCCACGGACCGGAAGCGGAACCTGCGTCGGACCGGGCGCCGGGTGTCGGCCATAATGCCGGTGGCCAGATCCGGGAGGGCGGGGGGCAGCGCGATCTCGACGCCGTTCCCGCGCAGCGCGGCCGGGGCGGTGGCCTCGTGGAACAAACCGGTGTGACGCATTCACGTTGGCGGACGCAGAAGGACATGTGATGGCCGACGAGCGCAACAGGTGGTTGGACCGGGCGGCGGCAGAGCGGGTGCTGAACGGCATGCCGGCCGCCCCGGACGCCGATCGCCGCGCCCGGGATGCGGAAGACCGACTGCGGGCCGCCCTCGACATGCTGGTGCCGCCGCAGGCCCCCGCCGGGACGGAACTGCCCGGGGAGGCCGCCGCGCTGGCCGCGTTCCGCGCCGCGCGCGCGGGCGGCGCCCACACCGCCGGCACCGCCGACACCCCGGGATCCGCCGCCGCCGCGGCCGGGCCCGTGATGGACCTCGGCCCCGTCGTCCCCCTGCCCGCGCCCGCCCCGGCCGAAGCCGACGCCGCGTTCCGGCGGGGCCGCCCCGTGCGGTTCGCCCTGGCCGCGGCGCTGGCCAGCGTCGCCGTCGGCGGGCTCGCCGCGGCCGCGGGCGCCGGCCTGCTGGACCGCGCCACCCACACCTCCGCCGAACCCGCGCCCGCCGCGACGCTCAGCGCCCTGGAGACCCCGCCCCCGCCGTCCGGCGGCGTCGGCCCGACCTCCGCACCGCAGCTGCGCCCCGATCCGCTCCGCAGCGCCGGCGGCGGCACCGGCGGGCCCGCCGCCCCGGACGGCTCCGCGGCCGCGACGGGCCCCGCCGACGGCAGCGGGCCCGGACCGGACTCCCGCTTCGGCGGGAGCGCGGACAGCTCGTCCGGCGCGGCCTCCGCGGGTGGCACCGGCGGCACCGGAGGCACCGGCAGCGCCGGCAAGGAGACCCTCGGCGGCGCGAACGAGCTGCACAACCAGGACAAGGCGACCCGCCGGGCGGTGGACCTGTGCGAGGCGTACCGCTCGGGCAGCATGAACGCCGACCGCCGCGACAGGCTCTCCCGGCTGGCCAAGGGGCTGTCGCGGATCCCGCACTACTGCGAGGCGCTGCTCGACGGGCAGCGCGGCCCCAAGTCCGGCACCGCGCCCCGCAGCAGCGAGGTCCTGAAGGCCCCGCCCGCCGGCCGGGCGGCGCCGATGACGCAGCCGACCCCGGCGGTCGGAACCGCCTCCCCGGGCGGGCGCGCGCCGCGCTGACCGCCGCCCCCGTTCTTCCGAAGGCCCCGTGACGATGCTCCGCGCGGGGCCTTCGCGCTGTTCGCGGCGGGTGTCACGAACACCCTGTAACACTTTTCGAACCTGCGGCGCAGTACATAACGAGCCGACTGGTCATCGGCGGCGCATGAGCCGGGGTTCCCCCCGTACCCCTGGGCTCTGCGCACCCGGCGCGGGCGGGGTTCGTTCCCCCGGCCCTGCCCGCGCCCCCCTTTCCCTTCCCCGGCCGTTCGGCCCTCCGGCCCTCCACCCATCGGGCCGTTCGAGACCCATCGGGCCGTTCGAGCAGAGGGCGGCAGCACCCGGGCAAAGAAGAACGGCCCGAGTCCGGCCCCCCCGGGTCCGGACTCGGGCCGTCAGGCAGCCCGGCGGCTCACCAGTAGACGACGACCTTGTCGCCGACCTTCACCTGGTCGAACAGCGCAGCGATCTTGCCCTTCTCGCGGACGTTCACACAGCCGTGCGAGGCGCCGTTGTAGCCGCGCGCCGCGAAGTCCGCCGAGTAGTGCACCGCCTGGCCGCCGCTGAAGAACATCGCGTACGGCATCGGGGTGTGGTAGATCGTCGACGTCCAGTCCTTGGCCTTCCAGCCGACGCTGAACTCGCCCTCGCGGGTCGGGGTGTTCTCCGAGCCGAAGCGCACGTCCATGGTGGAGACGACCTTGCCGTCGATCATCCAGGCCAGGGTGCGGCTCTCCTTGCTGATGCACATGACGCGGCCCTGCATGCAGCGCGGGTCCGGCGCGTCGGCCTCGTTGACCTCCGGCGGGCGCAGCTCGTCCTTCGAAGGCTTCTTGCTGGCCTCCTGCAGCTTCTTCCAGGTGGCGGCATCGACCGAGCCGGTGGCGGGCAGGCCGTGCCTCGACTGGAACGCCTTGACCGCGGCGGTGGTCTTCGTCCCGTAGAAGCCGGTCGGCTTCGCCGACAGGAACTTGAGCTGCTTCAGGCGGGCCTGGAGCTCGCGCACCTGGTCGCTGTCGTCGCCGTTCGCCATGATCGGCTTGACCGCCGGGGACGCCGAGGCCGAGGCGGAGGCGGAGGCAGACGGGGAGGCGGACTGCGACGGCGACGCGGAGGGCGAGGCCGGCTTGTCGTCGGACGAGGGCGAGACCTCGGGGGAGGCGCCGGCCGGGGAGGCCGAGGCGACCGGGGAGGCGGCGCCGGCCGGCGTCGCCTTGGGCCCGCACGCGGTCGCGGCGAGCGCGACGGCGGCAGCCGCCCCGAGTGTGCGGACTATGGCTCTCTGGCGGTGCATGTGCTGTCCCCCCGATTTCTCTGTCGTGTGACTAGGTGATGCCTGGCGGGCGTGGAGAGTTGCACAGGGTGCAGGGATGTTGCGCCATTGTGACCAGCAGCCGTCAGGGAGACGGCCGTCGGCCGTCGCGGGGAAGGTTGTACCAGCCCCGGGTCCCTTTGCTCTACGGAGGGCTTGGTCACATGTCGAACACCGAGAGCGGCATCCCCATCGAACCGGTCTACGGGCCGGACGTCCTGACGGAGTGGGACCCGCACGCCAAACTGGGTCAACCGGGGGCGTATCCCTATACGCGGGGGATCTATCCCACGATGTACACCGGCAAGCCGTGGACGATGCGCCAGTATGCGGGCTTCGGGACGGCGGCCGAATCCAACGCCCGCTACCGCCAGCTCATCGCCGGGGGCGGCACCGGCCTGTCCGTCGCGTTCGACCTGCCGACCCAGATGGGCCACGACTCGGACGCGCCCCTCGCGCACGGCGAGGTCGGCAAGGTCGGCGTCGCCGTCGACTCGATCGACGACATGCGCGTGCTGTTCGACGGGATCCCACTCGACCGGGTGTCCACGTCGATGACCATCAACGCCCCGGCCGCCCTGTTGCTGCTGCTGTATCAGCTGGTCGCCGAGGAGCAGGGGATCGCGGGCGGGCAGCTGACCGGGACCGTGCAGAACGACGTGCTGAAGGAGTACATCGCCCGCGGGACGTACATCTTCCCGCCCGGGCCCTCGCTGCGGCTGACCGCCGACACCTTCCGCTACTGCCGGGCCGAGATCCCCCGCTGGAACACCATTTCCATCTCCGGCTACCACATGGCCGAGGCCGGGGCCTCGCCCGCGCAGGAGATCGCCTTCACGCTGGCCGACGGGATCGCGTACGTGCGCACCGCGTTGGACGCCGGGATGGCCGTCGACGAGTTCGCCCCCCGGCTGTCGTTCTTCTTCGTCGCCCGCACCACCCTGCTGGAGGAGGTCGCGAAGTTCCGTGCGGCCCGGCGGATCTGGGCCCGCGTCATGAGGGAGGAATTCGGGGCAAAGGACCCCAAGTCGCTGATGCTGCGCTTCCACACCCAGACCGCCGGCGTCCAGCTGACGGCGCAGCAGCCCGAGCTGAACCTGGTACGGGTGGCGGTGCAGGCCCTGGCGGCCGTGCTCGGCGGCACGCAGTCGCTGCACACGAACTCCTTCGACGAGGCCATCGCCCTGCCGACGGAGAAGGCGGCCCGGCTGGCCCTGCGCACCCAGCAGGTGCTGGCCCACGAGACGGACGTCCCGCACACCGTCGACCCGTTCGCCGGCAGCTACGCGGTGGAGCGGATGACCGACGAGGTGGAGGCGGCGGCGCTCGGCCTGATGCGCCGCGTCGAGGACCTCGGCGGGGCGGTGGCCGCGATCGAGGCCGGCTTCCAGAAGGCGGAGATCGAGCGCAACGCGTACCGCATCGCACAGGAGACCGACAGCGGCGAGCGGGTGGTGGTCGGCGTGAACCGCTTCGCGCTGGCGGAGGAGGAGCCGTACGAGCCGCTGCGCGTCGACCCGGCCATCGAGGTCCGCCAGCGCGAGGCGCTCGGCAGGCTGCGCGCCGGGCGGGACGGCGCGGCGGTCGAGGCGGCACTGGCCGCCCTGCGCGAGGCGGCGGAGGGCACGGCGAACGTCCTCTACCCGATGAAGGAGGCCCTGCGCGCCCGGGCCACGGTGGGCGAGGTCTGCACCACCCTCCGCGAGGTCTGGGGGGCCTACGAGCCGTCCGAATCCCGCTGGTGACCGCATGCTGGAACGCCGGTGCGACAGGAGCAACTGCGTGCGACACTCCTGCACATGCTGGGTGTCACCGATCTGCCGACCTACCTCGTCGGACTCGTCCTGATCATCCTCCTGCCGGGGCCGAACTCCCTCTACGTGCTGTCCGTCGCCGCACGGCGCGGAGTGCGTACGGGGTACAAGGCCGCGGCCGGGGTGTTCACGGGCGACGCCGTGCTCATGGCGCTCGCCGCCACCGGGGCCGGGGCCCTGCTCCAGGCCAGCCCGGTGCTCTTCGGCATCGTCAAGCTGCTCGGCGCCGGCTACCTGACCTGGCTCGCCGTCGGGATGCTGCGCGGCGCTCGGTCGCTGTGGCGGTCGCGGACCGCGCCCCAGGAGGATCCGGAGGCCGCCCCCGAGGGGGCGGCGGATGCGGGCGGGAGCGAGCGGCCGTACCGCCGGGCGGTGCTGATCAGCGTGTTCAACCCGAAGGCGATCCTGTTCCTGATCTCCTTCTTCGTGCAGTTCGTCGACCCGGCGTACGCCTACCCGGCGCTCTCCTTCCTCGTGCTGGGCACCCTGCTCCAGCTCGGCAGCTTCCTCTACCTCACGCTGCTGATATTCGGCGGCACCCGGCTGGCCGCGGCCTTCCGCCGGCGCAGGCGGCTCTCGGCCGGGGCCACCTCGGCCGCCGGCGTGCTCTTCCTCGGCTTCGCCGCGAAGCTCGCCACCGGATGACCGGCGGGCCCGGATGACCGGCGGGGCCGGGCGGCCGCCGGTCCCGGGCGGCCGCCGGGTGGCAGCCGGTCAGGAGCGCGCCGCGCGCAGGCGGCGCAGCCGGCGGACCACGCGGCGCACCGCCGGGTTCTGCGGCAGGAAAGCCAGGCCGGCCGGGACGCCGCCGGGCAGCCCGAGGGTGGTCAGGCGGCGGCGCGGGATGTAGCCGCGGGTGCGCCGGTCCGGGTGCGCGGCCAGGTGGCGCTCGGCGTCGGCGCGGCGCTCGGCCAGGATCTGCGGCTGCATGGCGTAGCCGACGGCGGTGACCAGCCCGGCCAGCCGGCCGCGGACCAGGTCGGGTCCGGGGGCGGCCCAGCCGGCGACGGCGGTCGCGTCCGCGAGGTCGGGCAGCAGCGCGTCCACCACCGTCAGCGGGATCCGGTTGCTGTTCTGGTACGGGGTCAGCCGGGCCAGCACGGCCTCGGTGCCGGTGCGCGCGACGGGCAGTCCGTACAGCGTGGCGGCCGTGAGCAGCCCGGTGGAGAAGCAGCCGACGACCAGGGCCGGGCGGAGCCGCCGGTACAGGCACTCGGCGAGGACCGGGGCGGAGGCGACGGTGAGCCGGGCGCCGAGCCGCTCGGCCTCGGCGGCGGCCCGCAGGGAGTACTCGGCGGGGGCGCTGGGGTGGGGCTTGAACACCAGCTCGCGGTGGCCGAGGGCGTGCGCCCCGCGGACCATGCCCACGTGCAGGTCCTCCTCCTCCCGCGGGGAGAGCAGGTCGAGCGCGGAGAGGTACTGGCCCAGCAGCAGCGCCGGCCCCTCCCCGACCCCGGCCAGCTCGGGCGCCTCGGCGGGGAGCCCGTCGAGGACCTTCAGCAGGGCCCCGGCCGGCAGCAGCTCCGAGGGCACCCCGAACTCGGTGAGCAGCAGCGGCTCCAGGCCGGGCACCAGGTCGGGGTGGAGCACCCGGCGCACGCGGGTGCCGAGCTGCGCGTCGAGGCGGAAGCGGGTGGGGCCGTAGCTCATCAGCCCGTCGGCGTACACGTCGACGGCGGCGCCGGGGAAGAGCTGGCACAGGGCGCGGGCGGGCGGCACCTGCAGGGACTCCACGATCAGCTCGACGCGGTCGTCGCCGAGCCCCCACAGGGCGCGCAGCTGCCGCTCCCACAGGGGGACGTCCTCGGGGCGCGGGGTCCAGGAGCTGGGGTGCAGCGGGGCGATGACCGCGTTCCAGTCGAGGACCTCGTCGAAGCGGGTGCGCAGTTCGGCGAAGCCGGGCAGGCCGGCCAGGCCGGGGGACACCTCGGCGGCGACGGCGTGGTTGCTGGTGAGCAGGATGCGGCGGTGGGCGGGCGGGAAGCAGCCCGCGTCGATGCCGGCGGCGAGGGTGGCCGTGCCGTAGAGGGTGGAGGCGAGGAAGACCTGCGTGCAGGGGACGGCGCCGGTGCCGGGGAGGGGGGCGGGCACGAGCCCGGGCAGGTGCCCGGGGGCGGGCAGGCGTCCGGGGGCGGGCATCAGGCGGCCCCCCTGCCGCTGCGCAGCCGGCGCAGGCGCCGCAGCAGGGTGCTGCGCGCCGGGTCCATCGCGTCCAGGGCCTGGTCCAGCAGCTCGGGGGGCATGCGCTGGAGGGCGCCCGCGCTCATGCGTCGGAGTTTTTCGGCCACGGGTGGTTCGAACCTTTCGATGGACCCGGCATGGTGCGCGATAATTGCACAATATGTTCGGACGGCTTTCGGGAGCAGGAGTTCGACATCGGGATCGGCCGCCGTGTCGTCCAATACCTGATCGAATGCCCGGATGAAATCGAGCTGCCGTTCGTCCTTGATCTGCGTCAACGAGGTAGAAATGCCGCGCCGGTAGAAGATCCCGGGCTGTCCGACCGCCGCGAAGGACCGCGCCCGGCGGTGCAGCCGCCAGATCCACGGCCGGTCCTCGGCCGTGCGCAG
This sequence comes from Streptomyces sp. NPDC090445, assembly GCF_044769385.1. Lineage (NCBI taxonomy): Bacteria > Bacillati > Actinomycetota > Actinomycetes > Kitasatosporales > Streptomycetaceae > Streptomyces > Streptomyces sp. NPDC090445. Next base: position 220,010 of record NZ_JBIVXV010000004.1, read on the forward strand.
CCCGTCCGTGAAGTGCAGCAGCCCCTGGTCCAGCAGCCGCCGGTGGTACATGCCGGCCCAGGCGTACGGATAGTCCACGCAGGTCGACCGGGTGGCGGGCAGGATCCCGGCGCGCGGATCGGCGGGCACCAGCTGGGGCCCGTACGGCACGTGCCGGACCGCGCGCGTCCGGCCGGTGACCGTGACGTGGTCGGTGCGGACGAAATCGCAGCCCAGGGCCTCCATGGCGGCCAGGGTGCGGGCCAGGTGGCCGGGGGCCAGCCAGTCGTCGCCGTCCAGGAAGGCGAGGTACTCGCCGCGGGCCGCGTCCAGGCCCGTGTTGCGGGCCGTCGCCAGGCCGCCGTTCCGGTCGCGCACGAGGTGCACCGCCCCCGGCAGCTCGCGCGCCGCCCGCTCCAGGAGCGCGGGCGTCCCGTCCGTCGAGCAGTCGTCGACCAGCAGGAACTCGAAATCCTCGCGCGCATTGAGTTCGAGGCTTTTCAGGGCATCCGGCGCGTATGTCTGCACGTTGTAGAACGGCACGACAACAGAGAGCTTGGGCACCTGTGAGACATTAAGACGCCGCGTGGCATTCACCGTGACCCGTGTGCGTATTCCGCGTGAACGGCGCGGGGCGGGCGCGTTAACCGGCGCGGATTCTTATTTCGTCGACGGCCTGTTAACCCGATGTTGTGCGGTCGTTGGGCCTATCTGCGAAATCCACGAATAACTTCTGCCGGGTGCCAGTCAGCAATCGCGCAGACACCATCGCATCCCGTGCGTCCCGTGCGTCCCGTGCGTCACGCACGCCGCGCACCGGCCTCTCCGTCGCCGTCCTCGCGGATTCCGACACGCGCTGGAAATGGGGTGCGCTCACCGCCCGCCGCCTCGTGCCCGACCACGGCGAACTCACCGGGTACCTGCTGCGCGGCCGGGCCACCCCGACCGCGCGCCAGCTCGGCGAGGTCGGGGTCCGCGCCGACCGGCTCGCGGAGGTGACCTGCCCCGAGTTCCTGGCCGCCCTGGAGCGCGAACGCCCCGACGTGGTGGTCCTCGCCCTCGTCGGCGGCGCCGTCCAGGCCGTCCTGCACGGGGTCCGCGCCCTGTGGCCCGAGCCGGCCGCCCGCCCCGTCCTCGTCACCGGCTACGTCGGCGTCGTCTACGAGAAGCTCGCCGACGGACTGCTGCTCAGGCACGGCGCCGACCTCGTCCTCGCCAACTCCCGGCACGACGCCGAACGCTTCCGCGCGGTGTACGAGGGCGTCGGCGCGGCCGCGGACTCCGTCACCGAGACCGCCCTCCCCTTCCTCGCCGAAGCCGGCCCCGGCGGCCCCCACCGGTCGCAGGGCGCGGCGCCGAGCCGCGCGCTGCGGGTCGTCTTCGCGGTCCAGCCGTCGGTCCCCGAGACCCGCAAGGACCGCGCGTACCTGCTCGGACGGGCCGCCGGCCACGCCCGGCTGCACCCGGACCGCGAGGTGCTCGTCAAACTGCGCAGCCGCCCCGGGGAGCACACCACGCACCTGGAGGAGCAGCCGTACCAGCGGCTCGCCGAGCGGATCCCCGGCGGGCTGCCGCCGAACTGCCGACTGGCCTACGGGAACATGGGCGAGGTCCTCGACGGCACCGGCCTGCTGGTCACCGTGTCCTCCACCGCCGCGCTGGAGTCCCTGCACCGGGGCATCCCCACCGCGGTCCTCACCGACCTCGGCATCCGCGAAGCCCTCGGCAACCACCACTTCCTGGGCTCGGGCTGCCTCGCCTCATGGGACCAGCTCGACTCCGGACTGCTCCCGCAACCCGCCCCGTCCTGGCTGGCGGCCCACGGCGTACCGGCCGCCCACGGCGTACCGGCCGCCCCCGCCCCCACGGCGTCCGACACCCCCGGGCCCGGCCCCGACGGCCCTCGCCCCGACGGTCCCGGCGCCGGGGCCCCGCACACCGCCGGTCCGGCCGCGCCCCCCGACCCGTACGCCGCCGCCCGGGGCCGGGTCGCCGAGCTGGCCGCGCGGTCCTCGCTGCCGCCGGTCGACCCGTACTACACCCGGACCACCGCCCCCGGATACCTCCCCGGGATCCTCGCCCGCCAGCACCTCGACCCCGACGGGACCCCGCTGCCCGGCACCCTCCGCGACACGGCCGGCGAGTCCCGGCTGCGGCGCCTGCTGCGGCGGCAGCTGCGCGAGGCCGCCCGCGGCGCCTACCGGCACGGGGTGCAGCGCGTGGCCCCGGTGATCCGCCGACTGGGAGAGCTGTGAACACCCGAGCACCCGCCCCCGCCACCCCGCCCGTACCCCGCGCCGAGCGGGACCCCGGGCGGGCCGGCCCCCGCAAGCGGGTCCTCGCGGTGATCCCGGCCCGCGGCGGCTCCAAGGGGGTCCCCGGGAAGAACCTCGCCGAGGTGGGCGGCGTACCGCTCGTGGCCCGGGCCGTGGCCGCCTGCCGGGGCGCGGCCACCGTCACCGACGTGCTGGTCTCCACCGATTCCGAGGCCATCGCCGAGGCCGCCCGGGCCGCCGGGGCCGACCCGCTGCGCCGGCCCGCGGCCCTCTCCGGGGACACCGCGACCAGCGAGGCCGCCGTCCTGCACGCCCTCGACTCCTTCGAGGAGCTGCACTCCCTGATCGTGGACGTGGTCCTCCTCGTCCAGTGCACCAGCCCGTTCGTCACCTCCGCGGACGTCGAGTCGGTCGCCGCCGCCGTCGCCGGCGGCACGGCCGACACCGCCCTGACCGTGGCCCCCTTCCACGGCTTCCTCTGGCGGGAGACGCCCCCGCCGGCCCCCGGATCCGGCAGCGGCAGCACCCCCGACGACCCCGGCGCGACGGGCGTCAACCACGACCGGTCCGCCCGCCCCCGCCGCCAGGACCGGCCCCGGGACCTGCTGGAGACCGGCGCCGCCTACGCCATGGACGCCGCCGGCTTCCGCCGCGCCCGGCACCGGTTCTTCGGCCGCACCCTCCCCGTCGCCACGGACCCGGCCCGGGTCCTGGAGATCGACGACCCGCACGACCTGGCCCGCGCCCGCCTCCTCGCCCCGCTCCTCGACGACACCCCCTCCTCTTTCCCCTCCGCACCCCGCACCCCCGCCCCGAACGAAGGACCCCCGCTGCCATGACCCTCGCCACCGCCCTGCACCCCCGCCTGCGGACCCTCGGCTCGCGCATCGTCGGCCCCGACCGCCCCGTCTACGTCGTCGGCGAGATCGGCATCAACCACAACGGCGGCCTCGACACCGCCCTCGCCCTCGTCGACGCCGCCGCCGAGGCCGGCTGCGACGCCGTCAAGTTCCAGAAGCGCACCCCGGAGATCTGCACCCCGCGCGACCAGTGGGCCGTCGAGCGCGACACCCCCTGGGGCCGGATGGCGTACATCGACTACCGCCACCGCGTCGAGTTCGGCGAGGCCGAGTACCGGGCCATCGACGAGCACTGCAGGGAGCGCGGCATCGACTGGTTCGCCTCCCCGTGGGACACCGAGTCGGTCGCCTTCCTGGAGAAGTTCGACGTCCCCGCCCACAAGGTGGCGTCCGCCTGCCTCACCGACGACGAGCTGCTGCGCTCCCTGCGCGCGACCGGCCGCACGATCGTCCTGTCCACCGGCATGTCCACCCCGAGGCAGATCCGGCACGCCGTCGAGGTGCTCGGCAGCGACAACATCCTGCTCTGCCACGCCACGTCGACGTACCCGGCCAAGGCGGAGGAGCTCAACCTCAGGGTGATCAACACCCTCCGGGAGGAGTACCCGAACGTTCCGATCGGCTACTCCGGCCACGAGACGGGCCTGCAGACCACCCTCGCCGCCGTCGCCCTCGGCGCCGCGTTCGTCGAGCGGCACATCACCCTCGACCGTGCGATGTGGGGCTCCGACCAGGCCGCCTCCGTCGAGCCCGGCGGCCTGACCCGCCTGGTCCGCGACATCCGCACCATCGAGACCGCGCTCGGCGACGGCGTCAAGCGGGTCTACGACTCCGAGCTCGCCCCCATGCGCAAGCTCCGCCGCGTCATGGGCGGACCGGTCGCGGTCTGACCCGGATGCCCGCTGCGCGTGCGTACGAAGCCCCGCCCCAGCCCCGCTCCTGCCCCAAGCCCGTTCCCGAGCCCGTTCCTGACGAGGAGTGCACGGTGACCCCCTCCGCCACCACCCTGGCTTTCGTCGAGAGCCCCGTCCAGCTCCTGAACGTGCTGGAGTGGGCGTACGCGCACGGCACCCACCCGCCCGGCGGCGCCCCGCTGCTGGACGGCGTCCCGAGCCAGCCCGCCCGGACCGCGGGCCGGCCCGGGTCCCGGCCCGGCGGCGCGGCCGACGCCCCCGACGCCCCCGACACCCCCGACGCAGGCCCCTCGCGCGCCGCCGGCGCGGCGGGCGGGCTGCGGATCGTCGTCCTGCCGCCGACCGACCCGATGTCCCGCGGCCAGCTCCGCCGCATGGCGGCGCTCGCCCGGGACGAGGGGTACGAGGTCCGGTGGCAGGAGGCCCGCGGCAGCCGGCTCGCGCCGGTCGAGGCGCTCGCCGCGCTGGCCCGCGACGTGCGCGCCGCCGCGCGGGTCATCGTCGGCGACCCGTTCTCCCGGTACGTGCAGCTGCTGCTGACCCTGGTGCGCGCCGAGGAGCTCGTCGTCGTCGACGACGGCACCGCCACCATGGAGTTCGCCGCCCAGACCGCCCGCGGCGAACGCCTCGTCCGCTGGCACCGCATCGGCCGCGGCGGAGCGGCCGGCCGGCTGCGCGAGCTCGCGTACGCGCCGGTCTCGTCGACCGCCCGGCGCCGCTTCACCCCGGCGGCCGGCACGGGCCGCCGCGTCGAGGTGTTCACGTCGATGCCCGTCACCGTGCACGGCACGATGACCCTGCGGGTCAACGACTTCGCCTGGACGCGCGCCCGCTTCGGCCCGCCCCGGCTGACCCGCGGCACCGACCTGGTCGGCACCTCGCTCGTGGAGACCGGGGTGGTGGACGCGGCCGGCTACCTGGAGGCCGTACGCGCCCTGACGGTGTGCCACGGGGCCACCCGCTACTTCGCGCACCGCCGCGAGTCGGCCGAGAAGCTGCGCCTGCTGAGCGAGGAGACGGGCCTGGAGATCGTCCGCCCCGACCTGCCGCTGGAGCTGACGGCCCGCCGCGGACCGATCGGCCGAACGGTCGTCAGCTTCCCGTCCACGGTCGTCCACACGCTGCCGTACGCGTTGACCGGGACAGGGGTGACGGTTGCCGTATGCGACGTCGACCCGGCCTGGCTGACGGGCTCCGCGTCGCCGCGGGCGCAGAGCTTCCTCGCCGGCGTCACCGCGACCGCCCGTGGTGTGCGCAGAACCCACGCCCGTACGGTCCCGGCGGCCGGTTGAGCGCGCGAGTTTACCCCCGGCTGCATCCGGTCATGCGTCCAGAGGTCTGGTTTTTTTCCCCTGACGGCATGAACTTTTCCTGATCTCCATCCAGTTGGGCCATTCGTGCGCCTACCCTTCAACGGGTGAACCAGTTGATGTCCCGCGAGTCCCAGCCCGTCCTGCCCGGCACGCCCGCCCAGCCCGAGCTGCCCGGCACTCTTCCGGACCACCTGCGTGCCGAACTGATCGCCTTCCGCCGGGACTTGCACATGCACCCGGAGCTAGGACACCAGGAGTTCCGCACCACGGCGGCCATCAAGGCCCGACTGGAGAAAGCCGGCCTGCGGCCACGCGTACTGACGTCCGGGACCGGGCTGATCTGCGACGTGGGCACCTGGGACGGCGGGCGGCCGATGCTGGCGCTGCGCGCGGACATCGACGCCCTGCCCATCCCCGACGCCAAGACGCACGTCGCGTACCGCTCGACCTTCCCCGACCGGGCGCACGCCTGCGGCCACGACGTGCACACGGCGGTCGTCCTCGGCGCCGGGCTGGTCCTCGCCGAGCTCGACCGGCAGGGCCTGCTGCCCCGGCCGGTGCGGCTGCTCTTCCAGCCCGCCGAGGAGGTGCTGCCGGGCGGCGCGACCGACGCCATCGCGTCCGGGGTCCTCGACGGCGTGGGCAAGATCCTCGCGGTGCACTGCGACCCCCGGGTCGACGCGGGGAAGATCGGCTTGCGGGCCGGGCCGATCACCTCCGCCTGCGACCGCCTGGAGATCACCCTGGAGGGCCCGGGCGGGCACACCGCCCGGCCGCACCTCACCACCGACATGGTGACGGCCGCCGCCCGGGTCGCCACCGACCTGCCCGCGGTGGTCGCCCGCCGCATGGACGCCCGCTCGGGCATGTCGATCACCTGGGGCCGGATCGAGTCCGGGCACGCCTGCAACGTGATCCCGATGCACGCGGAGCTGTCCGGGACCATCCGCTGCCTGGACATCAAAGCCTGGCACGAGGCGCCCGACCAGATCCACGCGGCGATCGACGAGATCGCCGGGGTGCACCGGGCCAAGTCGGAGATCACCTACGTGCGCGGGGTGCCCCCGGTCGTCAACGACCCGGTGGTCACGGAGCTGCTGCGCGAGTCGATGACCGCCCGGCGGGGCGCGGAGTCGGTCGAGGACACCGAGCAGAGCCTGGGCGGGGAGGACTTCTCCTGGTACCTGGAGCACGTGCCCGGGGCGATGGCCCGCCTGGGCGTGCACCCGCCGGGCGCCAGTGTGAAGAAGGATCTCCACCGGGGCGACTTCGATGTGGACGAGGCCGCGATCGGTGTCGGCGTGGAGTTCTTCACGGCCGCCGCATTGATCGACGGGCACCGTGCATTGATCGACGGGCACCGTGCAAGGCCGACCACGTAGAAATCTTTACCTCATCTGAGCGAGGCTTGGCACACCTGTCCAGCCCTTGTGTCCCAAGGGCTGGGCGCCGGGCGCGTCACTGATCGGTCACTGTCCGGTTCGCGACGATCCGATAACGACTCATGAACGGGCCTTTAACTGACATCTACGCGCGTTACGATCGCCGCGAAAACCAGCGCCGGTCAGTAGGCGCTTTCGGTCAGGTTTTGAAGGAGCCTCCCCTTGCGCCGGATCACCAGGATCGCCACCGTGGGCCTCGCGTCCGCGGCGCTGGCCCTCTCGGCCACCGCCTGTGGCGGAAAGAAGTCGTCCGACACCGCCTCCTCCACGGAGTCCGCGGGTCAGAAGTCCGCAGCCATCGCCTATGACATCGGCGGCCGTGGCGACCAGTCCTTCAACGATGCCGCGTACGCGGGTCTGGAGAAGGCCGAGAAGGACCTGAAGATCAAGGGCGCCGAGGCGGAGCCCACCGAGGGCGAGAGTGAGGCCGACAAGGTCCAGCGCCTCACCGAGCTGGCCCGTAAGGGCAACAACCCGGTCATCGGCGTCGGCTTCGCCTACGCGCCGGCGATCAAGAAGGTCGCGGCGAAGTTCCCGAACACGACCTTCGGCCTCATCGACGACACGTCGGTGACCGACAAGAACATCGCGAACCTGGTCTTCAACGAGGAGCAGGGCTCGTACCTGGCCGGCGTCGCCGCCGCCAAGGCCTCCAAGTCCGGCACGGTCGGCTTCATCGGCGGTGTCGAGGTTCCGCTGATCAAGAAGTTCGAGGCGGGCTTCGCCCAGGGCGTCAAGGACACCAACCCGAACGCCAAGGTGCTGTCGACCTACCTGAGCCAGCCGCCGGACTTCTCCGGTTTCGCCAAGCCCGACCTGGGCAAGGCCGCCGCCAAGGGCCAGCTCGACGGTGGCGCCGACGTGGTCTACTCCGCCGCGGGCCTCGCCGGCTCCGGTGCGATCGAGGCCACCGCCACCGCCGGCAAGTGGGCCATCGGTGTCGACTCGGACCAGTACAACCAGGCCGGTCTGGCGAAGTACAAGGACAAGATCCTGACCTCGGTCACCAAGGACGTGTCCGGTGCCGTCTACAACCTGATCAAGTCGGTCCAGGACGGCAAGCCGCAGACGGGTGAGGTCCGCTACGGCCTCGACACCAACGGTGTGGGCCTGGCTCCGTCCAACCCGGAGTACAAGAACATGGCCGAGGTGATCGCCGCCGTCGAGAAGGCCAAGGCCGACATCATCGCCAAGAAGATCAACGTCAAGACCGCGCCGTAAGGCCGTCACCTGACGTGAAGTAAGGTCTCGGGGGTCCGGGAAGCGGTCTCTGCCGCTCCCGGGCCCCGAACCACATTCGTGATTCCTTGTGGCCACTTGGCCGCAAGTTTTCACTTTCGACAGTGCTACGCGCGTAGAGGCATCGTGGACGCGATACCTTCTCTCCCCGCCCTGTCCCCCCGCCCAGCGGCTCTTTCCAGCTCCTTTCGCGCCAAGGAGAGTGCGTCATCAACGCGTCCAGCCCCCCTGCCGTAGAACTGCACGGCATCACCAAGCGTTTCCCCGGCGTCGTCGCCAACAAGGACATCGCCATCACCGTCCGCAAGGGCACGGTCCACGCCCTGATCGGTGAGAACGGTGCCGGCAAGTCGACCCTGATGAAGATCCTCTACGGCATGCAGAAGCCGGACGAGGGCACCATCGCCATCGACGGGGAGCAGGTCTCCTTCAACAACCCGGGTGACGCCATCGCCCGCGGCATCGGCATGGTCCACCAGCACTTCATGCTGGCCGACAACCTCACCGTCCTGGAGAACGTCGTTCTCGGCGGCGAGAAGCTGTACGGCATCGGGGCCAAGGCCCGCAGGAAGATCCTGGAGATCTCGGACGCGTACGGCCTCGGTGTCCGTCCCGACGCCCTGGTCGAGGACCTCGGTGTCGCCGACCGGCAGCGCGTGGAGATCCTCAAGGTCCTCTACCGCGGTGCCCGCACCCTCATCCTCGACGAGCCGACCGCCGTGCTCGTGCCGCAGGAGGTGGACGCGCTCTTCGACAACCTGCGCGAGCTCAAGGCCGAGGGCCTGACCGTCATCTTCATCTCGCACAAGCTGGGCGAGATCCTGAAGGTCGCCGACGACATCACCGTCATCCGCCGGGGTACCACGGTCGGCACCGCCGACCCGAAGACCGCCACGACCAAGCAGCTCGCCGAGCTCATGGTCGGCAGCGAGCTGCCCACCCCGGAGACCCGCGAGTCGACGGTCACCGACGTCCCGATGCTCCGGGTCAAGGGCCTGACTCTGGCCGAGACGGGGGCGGCCGTCACCGCGCCGCTGACGAGCGCCGCCGAGGACCGCAACGAGGACGTGGACAACGTCCACGAGCACGTGCCCGCCGGCCGCCTGCTGCTGGACGACGTCGACTTCACGATCCACAAGGGCGAGGTCCTCGGTCTCGCCGGTGTCGAGGGCAACGGCCAGACCGAGCTGATCGAGGCCCTCATGGGCATGCTCACCCCGGACTCCGGCGTGATCACCCTCGACGGGCAGGACATCACCAAGCACCCGGTGCGCAAGCGCCGCGAGGACGGCATCGGCTACATCCCCGAGGACCGCCACCGCCACGGCCTGCTGCTGGAAGCCCCGCTGTGGGAGAACCGCATCCTCGGCCACGTCACCGAGGCTCCCAACTCCAAGCGCGGCATCCTCGACCCGAAGGCCGCCCGCAAGGACACCGAGCGGATCGTGCGCGAGTACGACGTCCGCACCCCGGGCATCGACGTGACCGCGGCCTCGCTCTCCGGCGGCAACCAGCAGAAGCTGATCGTCGGCCGCGAGATGAGCCACAACCCGAAGTTCCTCATCGCCGCCCACCCCACCCGCGGTGTGGACGTCGGTGCGCAGGCGCAGATCTGGGACGCCATCCGCGAGGCCCGCCGCGAGGGCCTGGCCGTGCTCCTGATCTCCGCCGACCTCGACGAGCTGATCGGTCTGTCCGACACCCTGCGCGTCATCTACCGCGGCCGCCTGGTCGCGGACGCCGACCCGGCGACCATCACGCCGGAGGAGCTCGGCACCGCCATGACGGGTGCCGCGCGCGGCCACCTGGAAGCCACTGACAACCACTCCGCTGCTGCCGACGGTGACACGACGGAGGACGAGGCCCGATGAAGAAATTCGACAAGGACCGGCTGCTGCTCGCGGTCGCCGGACCGGCGCTCGCACTGGTCAGCGCCTTCCTGCTGACCATGATCGTGCTGGCCGCCTCGGGCGTGGACCCGATCGAGCCGCTGCGCATCATGATCGAGCAGGCCGGCTACGAAGACGTCCAGGTCCTGATCCTGAACCAGGCCGGCATCTACTACCTGGCAGCCCTGGCCGTGGCCGTCGGCTTCCGGATGAACCTCTTCAACATCGGTGTCGACGGCCAGTACCGCCTCGCCGCGATGATCTCGGCCGTCGTGGGCGCCGCGGTTTCGCTGCCCGGTCCGCTGCAGATCCTGATGATCGTGGCCGTGGCCATGCTCACCGGTGCCTTCTGGGCCGGTATCGCGGGCATCCTCAAGGCCAGGCGCGGCGTGAGCGAGGTCGTCTCGACGATCATGCTGAACGCCATCGCGACCTCCGTGATCGCCTGGCTGCTGCTGCCCAAGAACCTGGGCGTCCAGCTGCCCGGCTCCAACGACCTGACCACCGGTGACATCCCGGAGTCGGGCTGGTTCCCGGCCGTCGAGATCGGCCCGGGCCTGGAGGTCTACGGCTTCACCTTCGTCGCCTTCGCGCTCGGCATCGTCTACTGGTTCGTCCTCAACCGCACCCGGTTCGGCTTCGACCTGCGCGCCACCGGCGCCAGCGAGTCCGCCGCCCAGGCCTCCGGTGTGGACGCCAAGAAGATGATCATGACCTCGATGCTCATCTCGGGTGCCATCGCCGGCCTCACCGGCATGCCGCTGCTGCTCGGCGAGTCCCACACGTACAACCTGTCGTTCCCGGCGGGCATCGGCTTCACCGGCATCACCATCGCCCTGCTGGGCCGCAACAACCCGCTCGGCATCTTCTTCTCCGCCCTCCTGATCGCCTTCATCGACAAGGCGTCCGCCGGTCTCGACACCGCGGGCTACGCCAAGGAGATCGGCACGATCATGCAGGGCCTGATCGTGATCGCGGTCGTCGTCAGCTACGAGTTCGTCCGCCGCTACGGCATCCGCCGCCAGCAGCAGAAGGTCGGCGAGGAGCTGGCCGCCGGCCACGCCATCAAGACCGACAAGGAGGTCGCGGCGTGAGCACCAGCACCGCTTCCGCGACGAGCGCCGCGCCCAAGGGCGGCCGCCGCAAGCTCACCCTGCCCTGGATCCTGCTGATCATCGCGGGCGGCCTCGTCCTGATCTCGCTGGTCCGGACGATCTCGGGCGCCAACGACCTGACCTCCATCGGCCAGGTCTCCGGCGCGCTCCAGCTCGCCGTGCCGATCGCCATGGCCGGACTCGGCGGCCTGTGGGCCGAGCGCGCCGGCGTGGTCAACATCGGCCTCGAAGGCATGATGATCCTCGGCACCTGGTTCGGCGCCTGGGCCGGCTACCAGTGGGGCCCCTGGACCGGTGTCCTCATGGGCATCGTCGGCGGCGCCCTCGGCGGCCTGCTGCACGCGATCATCACCGTCACGTTCAACGTCAACCACATCGTCTCCGGTGTGGCCGTGAACATCCTGGCCATCGGCTTCACCCAGTACCTGTCGAACTTCACCTTCGACAAGGTCCCCGGCGGCTCCTCCAAGCAGTCCCCGCGCATCGAGCCGATCACCGAGATCACCGTCCCCGGGTTGGCGGACTGGATGGCCACGCTCCAGGCCAAGCACTGGTTCCTGGTCTCGGACCTCGCCGGCGTCCTCGGCGGCCTGGTCACCAACCTGTCGCTGCTGACCGTCGTCGCGATCCTGCTGATCCCGGCCACCTGGTGGGTGCTGTGGCGCACCGCCTTCGGTCTGCGGCTGCGCTCCTGCGGTGAGAACCCGATCGCCGCGGAGTCCCTCGGCGTCAACGTGTACAAGTACAAGTACATCGCCGTGATCGTCTCCGGTGCGATGGCCGGCCTGGGCGGCGCGTTCCTCGCGATCGTCTCCACCGGCATCTACCAGGAGGGCCAGACCGGCGGCCGCGGCTACATCGGCCTCGCCGCCATGATCTTCGGCAACTGGATGCCGGGCGGCATGGCCCTCGGCTCGGGCCTCTTCGGCTTCACCTACAGCCTCAAGCTGCGCGGTGGCGCCGAGAACGTCCACGCGATGCTGCTGCTCCTGGCGATCCTGCTCGTGGCCGTCGTCGTCTGGCAGCTGTACAAGCGCAAGCACGTCCAGGCCGCGATCGCCGCCGCCTGCGCGGCGGGCCTGTTCGTCTGGTACGCGCTGGTCGACGCCGTCCCGAGCCAGTTCGTCGAGGCCGCCCCGTACGTCACGACGCTGCTCGTGCTCGCCCTGTCGGCGCAGCGCCTGCGGATGCCGAAGGCGGACGGCATGCCGTACCGCAAGGGACAAGGCAAGTGACGACGGCGCGCACCCCCGACTGGGAGGCCCTGCGCGAGGCCGCCCGGGACGCCATGTCCCGGGCCTACGCCCCCTACTCGGGCTTCCCGGTCGGAGTCGCGGCCCTCGTGGACGACGGGCGGGTCGTGACCGGCTGCAACGTCGAGAACGCGAGCTACGGGCTCGGCCTGTGCGCCGAGTGCGGCCTGGTGTCCTCGCTCCAGGCCACGGGCGGCGGCCGCCTGACGCACTTCACCTGCGTCGACGGCAAGGGCGACATCCTCGTCCCGTGCGGACGCTGCCGTCAGCTGCTGTACGAATTCGGCGGACCGGAACTGCTGGTGGAGACCCCGAACGGGATCCTTCCGCTGGCGGAGATGCTGCCGCAGGCCTTCGGGCCCGACCACCTGAGATAACCGTGCCGACGGCCCTTCGCCCCGCGAGGCGAGGGGCCGTCGCACTTCCCCACTTCCGTACTTCCGCGGAACTCCGCCTCCGCACCACCCTCTATGCGCGTAGAAGGAAGCACCACATGGACGTCATCTCCGTCATCCGTACGAAGCGTGACCGCGGCGAGCTGAGCCCCGAGCAGATCGACTGGGTCATCGACGCGTACACCCGCGGCATCGTCGCCGACGAGCAGATGTCGGCGCTGGCCATGGCCATCCTGCTCAACGGCATGAACCGGTCCGAGATCGCCCGCTGGACCGCCGCCATGATCGCCTCCGGCGAGCGGATGAACTTCGACTCCCTCTCCCGCCCGACCGCCGACAAGCACTCCACCGGCGGCGTCGGCGACAAGATCACCCTCCCGCTGGCCCCGCTCGTCGCCGCCTGCGGCGCGGCCGTGCCGCAGCTGTCCGGCCGCGGCCTCGGCCACACCGGCGGCACCCTCGACAAGCTGGAGTCCATCCCCGGCTGGCGCGCGCTGCTCTCCAACGAGGAGATGCTCCACGTCCTCGACACCACCGGCGCGGTCATCTGCGCCGCCGGCGACGGCCTCGCTCCCGCCGACAAGAAGCTGTACGCGCTGCGCGACGTGACCGGCACCGTCGAGGCCATCCCGCTGATCGCCTCCTCCATCATGTCCAAGAAGATCGCGGAGGGCACCGGCTCGCTCGTCCTCGACGTGAAGGTCGGCTCCGGCGCCTTCATGAAGAACATCGAGGACGCCCGCGAGCTCGCCTCCACCATGGTGGCGCTCGGCACCGACAGCGGCGTGAAGACGATCGCCCTGCTCACCGACATGTCCACCCCGCTGGGCCTGACCGCCGGCAACGCGCTGGAGGTCCGCGAGTCCGTCGAGGTCCTCGCCGGCGGCGGCCCGGCCGATGTGGTCGAGCTGACCATCGCCCTGGCGAAGGAGATGCTGGACGCCGCCGGCATCAAGGACGCCGACCCGGCCAAGGCCCTGGCCGACGGCTCCGCGATGGACGTGTGGCGCCGCATGATCCAGGCGCAGGGCGGCGACCCGGACGCGACCCTTCCGGTCGCCCGCGAGCAGCACGTGGTCACCGCGCCCGAGTCGGGCGTGCTGACCCGCCTGGACGCGTACGCGGTGGGCGTCGGCGCCTGGCGCCTGGGCGCCGGCCGCGCCCGCAAGGAGGACCCGGTGCAGGCCGGCGCCGGCATCGAGCTGCACGCGAAGCCGGGCGAGCAGGTCGTGGCCGGGCAGCCGCTGATGACGCTGCACACGGACACCCCGGAGAAGTTCGACTACGCCCTGGCCTCGCTGGAGGGCTCGTACGACATCGCCCCGACGGGCACGGCGTTCACCGCCAACCCGATCGTCCTGGACCGCATCGCCTGATCCGGACCGCCGCACACCCTGCCGGAACGCCGGCCCCGTACCCCGGGGCCGGCGTTCCCGCATGCGGGGGCCATGCCCCGGACGTAACCTGGCGGTGTGAGCGAGGGACGGTCCCACGAGCCGGCCGACGGTCCCGCACCGCACAGGAGAGGCGGCCGGGCCGCACGGCGGCTGGAGGAGTTCCTCGCCGCCCGGGAGCCGGCGGCGGAGCCCGAAGGGCCCGCCGGAGCGCCCGCGGACGGCGGGGACCGGGACCGGGGCAACGGCCGGGACACGGTCCGGGTCCGGGACGGGAGAACCGCCCGGGACCCGGACCGGGCCCGGCCGGACCCGCCACCCCCCTCCGCGCCCCCGCACCCCGGACCCGGCTGAGCACCGCGCCGGGGACCACGTGCGCTACGGACCGCAAGGGCTACGAACGGCCCGGGTCAGGGACTGCTGAGGTCGCGCCCCGAAGGGGCGCGGGGAACTGCGCGACCAGCCACAACGGGCCGATCGCCGACCCATCACAGCACCCCCCGCTCACGAACCGCCGGGTCATGGACTGCCCGGGTCGCGGGCCTCAGGGGTCACGGAACCGAGGGTCGGGGACTGACGGGGGGCTCCGATTCGGGTGCAGCGGGCTGCAGCGGGCCGGAAGGCGGCCCGTGTGCCCAGCGCCCGGGCGCGCCGGAGGGCGCCCGCGCCGAGAGAGGTGCAGCGATGCAGGATCCGACCGCTTCCGACGACCGCGGCACCGGCGGGCGCCGCTTCCGCTCTCCCGGCGGCAAGGCGCTGGCCCGGCTGCTCCAGGAGCTCGAACGCACGGGCCGTGGCGAGGAGGCCACCCGCGCGGTCGAGAGGGCCGTACCCGGGCTGGCGGAGAGCCGGCAGCAGGAGCTGATCACCGAGGCGGTGGGGCCGCCCGAGGCCCGGCCGCCCGCCCGGGACCGGGCGCCGCGGCCCCCGGCCGGGGAGGTCGGCCGGGAGGCGGGGGCCGGGGCCCCGTCGCCGCGGGAGGCCGCCGAGCGCACCAGGGCGGGCACCGCGGACGCGGAGTCCCTCGCCGTCGTGTACCGGGAGACGGCCGAACGGCTCGCCGAGCGGCCCCGCGCCCCCGGCCCGGTCTGGCGGTCCCTCGGCCCCTGGACCGTGCCGAACGGGCAGACGTACGGCCTGAGCCGGGTCAACGTCTCCGGCCGGATCTCCGCGCTCGCCGTCGACCCCGCGAACGCCGCGCACCTGCTGGCCGGGGCCGCGGGCGGCGGGATCTGGGAGAGCGCCGACCGCGGCGCCTCCTGGGCGCCCCGCACGGACGACGCGGCCACCCTCACCACCGGCGCCCTCGCCTTCGACCCCGCCTCCTCCGGCACCGTGCTCGCGGGCACGGGGGAGGGCAACTTCTGGGCCCGCCTGGGCACCGGAGTCATCCGCTCCACCGACGGCGGCACGACCTGGGCGCCGCTGTGCACCGACCCGTTCACCGGCCGGGGCTTCTACGACCTGGCCTTCGACCCCACCCGCCGGGGCACCGTCCTCGCCGGGACCACCGACGGCCTGTACGGCTCGGCCGACGGCGGCGCGAGCTGGACCCCGCGCCGGTCCTCCGCCACCTGGTCGGTCGCGGTGTCCGCGAACGGCGAGGCACTGGCGGCCTGCTCGGACGGAATGTTCCGCTCGGACGACGGCGGGGCCGTCTGGCACCCCGTCACCCTGCCCACCCCGGGCACCTTCCCGTACACCCGGTTCGCCGTGGCGATCGCCCCGTCCGACCCCGGCGTCGCGTACGCCTGGGCGGCCGACGCCGACGAGGTGGCCCGGCTGTGGCGCAGGTCCGGCGGCGCCGGCTGGGCGAGGGTGCCCGTGCCCCCCGGCCTGAACACCACGCAGGCCTGGTACGACTGGTTCCTCGGCATCGCCCCCGACCGGGCGGACCAGGTCTACCTCGGCGCCATCGACGTCTACCGCGGCGACCGCGCGGGGACGTCGTGGAGCTGGCAGTCCCTCTCCACCAGGGAGACCGGCGGCGACTCCATCCACCCCGACCAGCACGCCATCGCCTTCGAGCCCGGCGCCCCCGCCGTGGTGTACGTGGGCAACGACGGCGGCCTGTTCCGCAGCCCCGACCGGGGCGGGCACTGGGAGGACCTCAACCACGGCCTGGCCATCACCGAGTTCGAGTACCTGGCGCAGGACCACACCTCCGAGACCTGGCTGCTCGGCGGCACCCAGGACAACGGCACCAACCGCTGGACGGGCTCCCCGACCTGGACCCACGTCCAGGACGGCGACGGCGGGGACTGCGCGGTCAACCGCGACGACCCGGGCACCGTCTTCCACACCTTCTACGAGATGAACCTGGAACGCTCCGGCAGCCGCGGCGACTTCGGCACCTGGGACGAGGCGTCGCCGCCGGTGCCGTCCGGAGAGCGCTCGCTGTTCTACCCGCCGCTGGAGACCAGCGCCACCGCCGGGCGGACCGTCGCCTTCGGCGGCGGGGCCCTGTACGTCTCCCGGGACAACGCCGGCAGCTGGAAGCGGCTGCCGTTCCCCGCCACCGGCGTGGGCAGCGCCATGTGCATTCCGCACGCCGACGAGGTCCTGGTCGGCACCATCCGGGGCCGGCTGTACCGCACCCGGTGGCAGGGCGCCGCCTGGAGCCCGCTCGCCGCGCTGGCGACGCCCCGGGCCGACGCCTGGATCAGCGACATCTACGTCGACCCGGCCGACACCGACCGCATCTGGGTCACGCACAGCACCATCGGCGGCGGCCGCCTCTGGCACTCCGCCGACGGCGGCGCCACCTGGGCCGACCGCTCCGCCGGGCTGCCGCCGCTGCCGCTCAACGCGGTGGAGGTCGACCCGCTCGACCGCGACCGGCTCTGGGTCGCCGCGGACCTCGGCGTCTACCGGTCCGCCGACGCCGGCGCCACCTGGGAGCCCTTCGCCGACCGGCTGCCGAACGCGCTCGTCGGCGACCTCGTCCTGCACCCGGACGCCCGCCTCCTGCGCGCCGGCACCCGCAACCGCGGAGTCTGGGAGATCCCCGTCGACGGCTGAACCCCGCACCGGCACCGATGAGTTCCGCCGGCCGGCCCGGTCAGACAGGCATGACGAACCGGATTCTGGTCCTGACCGGGCCCGACGTGGCGGCGGGCGGCGCGGACGCCGCGTGCCGGCGGCTGGCCGAGCTGTACGCGGCGGGGGCGGGCGCCGTCGAGTGCGACGTCGGCGCGCTCGCCGGCCCGCCCGGCCTCGCCGCCGTCGAGACGCTGGCCCGCCTGCAGCTGGCCGCCCGCCGCCGGGGCCGCGCCCTGGCGGTGACCGGCGCGGGCCCCGAACTACGCGCCCTGCTCGGCCTCGTCGGACTGGGGCAGCTCCTCGGGGAGCCCGAAGAGGGGGAACCAGCGGTCGGTGTCCAGGAACGCGTTGAGCCCGGTGATCCGCCCGTCTGATATCTCCAGGACCTGGAGTGCCCACGGGACGTGCCCCGGGCGGCCGTCCTTCCGCGGCCGGTACTGGCCGAAGGCGGGCAGGCCGTTGGCCGTGGTGGGGAGCAGGCGGGAGCCCCTGCAGCCGATGCCCTGGTTCAGGTGCCACGCGGCGATGTCCGCGTGGCCCTGCAGCCACAGGTCGAACGGCGGCATGGACAGCACCGCGTCCTCGTGGAGCAGCGTGGTCAGCCGGGTGATGTCGTACGCCTCGAACGCGGACACGTACTGCTCCAGCAGCTTCGCCTGGTCCGCGTCCAGCGGGTCGGCGGGCTCGCTGTCACGGGCCGGGCGGGCGGCCAGCGTGGCCCGGGCCCGCTGCAGGGCGCTGTTCACCGAGGCGGTCGTGGTCCCCAGCAGGGCCGCGACCTCGTCGGCCTTCCAGGCCAGCACCTCGCGCAGGATCAGCACGGCCCGCTGCTTCGGCGGCAGGTGCTGCAGGGCCGCGACGAACGCCAGCCGCACCGACTCCTTGGCCAGCGCCGCCTCCGCCGGGTCGGCGGTCCGGGGCAGCACCCGGGCGTCGGGGACGGGCTCCAGCCAGGTCACCTCGGGCCGCTCGTTCAGCACGGCGGAGGACTGGTGCTGCGGCGCGCTGAGGTCCATGGGGCGGGCCCGCTTGTTGCCGGCGCTCAGCAGGTCCATGCAGACGTTGGTGGCGATGCGGTACAGCCAGGAGCGCAGCGAGGACCGCCCCTCGAACTTCCCGTGGCCGCGCCAGGCGCGGACGTACGTGTCCTGCACGGCGTCCTCGGCGTCGAAGGAGGAGCCGAGCATGCGGTAGCAGTAGCCGGTGAGCTCCACGCGGTAGCGGTCGAGCGCCGCGTCCAGTCCCGCGTCGGCGTCGGCGGCGAGGTTGGCGGTGTCCGTCATCTGCGCGATCCCCCTGGTCGTTCCCGATGCCACGGAACCTACCGGAGGGGTCTGACAGTCGCAGCCCGGCGCGGACACGGCGGGCGCGGAAACCGCCGGCGCGGAAACCGCCCGGTGCGCGGCGCGGGTTCAGCGCGCCGCGACCAGCCGCCGCTCCGCCCGGGCCGCGTGCGAGCCGTACAGGGTGATCGACACGACGCCCAGCACCGCCAGCAGCGCGATCCCGGCCGTGGCCGCCCAGCCCCCGGAGTGGTAGGCGAGCGCGCCCAGCGTGCCGCCCGCGCTGGAGCCGAGGTAGTACGCGGACTGGTACAGCGCGGAGGCCTGCGCGCGGCCCGTCACGGCGGTCCGGCTGACCGCGGCGGAGGCCACGGCGTGGCCCGCGAAGAAGCCCGCGGTGATCAGGACGAGCCCGGCGGTGATCGCGGCCACCGAGTCGGCCAGCGACAGCAGCAGCCCCAGGGCGGTGGTGGCCACCGCCAGGTACAGCGCGCCGCGCCGCCCCATCCGGGCCACCAGCTGCCCCGCGGCGGCGGAGGAGGCCGTACCGACCAGGTAGATCAGGAAGATCGAGCCGATCGCGCCCTGGCCGAGGGAGAACTCGTCGACGAGGCGGTAGCCGATGACGGTGTACACGGCGCCGAAGACGGTCATGAACAGGGCGCCGATCCCGTACAGCCGCAGCAGCAGCGGATTGCGCAGGTGCCCGGCGACGGCGGCGCCCACCGCGCGCGGGTCGAGCGAGGCCGGGCGGAAGAACCGCGCCCGCGGCAGCAGCACCCAGAAGGCGACCGCGCAGGCCAGCGCCATCGCGCCGACGGCCAGCAGGCCGGCCCGCCAGCCCCAGGCCTGGGCCGCCCAGCCGGTGACGAGGCGGCCGCTCATGCCGCCTATGGAGTTGCCCGCCACGAACAGGCCGATCGCGCCCACGAGGGCCTTGGGCTGCACCTCCTCCGCCAGGTACGCCATCGCGGAGGCGGGGATGCCGGCGATCGCCGCGCCCTGGACGGCGCGCAGCGCCACCAGCCACTCCAGGTTCGGCGCGAACGGCACGAGGAGCCCGACGGCGACGGCGACGGCCATGGACACCGTCATCATCCGGGTCCGGCCGAAGCGCTCGGAGAGCGCGCTGAGCGGCAGGACGAAGAGGGCGAGCGCGCCGGTGGCCGCGGAGACGGTCCAGCTGGCCTGACCGGCCGTCACCCCGAAGCCTTCGGAGACGGCGGGCAGCAGGGCCTGCGTGGAGTAGAGGAGGGCGAACGTCGCGAGTCCGGCGGCGAAGAGCGCGAGGCTCATCCGGCGGTAGCCGGGCCGGCCGGGGGCGTGGGCCTGCGGGGCCGGGGTTTCCTGCGGGGACGACGGGGTTTCCTGCGGGGACGACGGGGTGGAGGCACCCGTGATCACGGGTGCCCCGGTATGAACGGGAGGCATGCCACGACCGTAGACCCGGCCCGTTTCATGCGTCCAATGCACAAAATCGCGATAATCGATCCGCTGGTGCATCAGCAGAGCTCAGAGGGGTGCATGTCAATGAACCGTTACGAAGAAGACATGGCCGTGACAGCTTTGCTGGCCCCGCGGCTGGCGTACTTCGCCGCCGTCGCCCGGCACGAGCACGTCACCCGCGCCGCCCATGAGCTCGGCGTCCCGCAGTCCACCCTGTCCCGGGCCATGGTCCGCCTCGAACAGGACCTGGGCGTCGCGCTGTTCGCCCGCACGGGCCGTACCGTCGCGCTCACCACGGCCGGCCGGACCTTCCTCGCCTCGACGGAGAAGGCGCTCGCCGAGATCGCCCGCGCCGCCGGATCCGTCCAGCACGACGCCGACGCCGCCCACGGCAAAGTGGCGTTCGGCTTCCTGCACACCCTCGGCCCCGAGACGGTACCCGGCCTGATCCGCGCCTTCCGCGCCGACCACCCCGGCGTCCGCTTCTCCCTGGTCCAGAACTACGGCGAGGCGATGCTGGAGCGGCTGCGGGCCGGTGAGCTCGACCTCTGCCTGACCTCACCCCTCCCGGACGCCCCCGACCTGGTGGCCCGCAGGCTGGACGAGCAGCGGCTGCGCCTGGTCGTCCCCGACGACCACCGCCTCGCGACCCGCAAGCGCATCCGCCTCGCCGAGGCCGCCGAGGAAGCCTTCGTCACCCTGGAGCCCGGCTACGGGCTGCGCCGCATCACCGACGACCTGTGCGCCGAGGCCGGGTTCAGCCCCCGGGTCGCCTTCGAGGGCGAGGAGGCCGAGACCCTGCGCGGGCTGGTCGCGGCCGGCCTCGGCGTGGCCCTGCTGCCGCCGCCGGCGGTGCCCCGCCCGGGTGTGGTCGAGCTGACGGTGACGGCCCCGCGGGCGGTCCGCGAGATCGGCGTCGCCTGGCTCGACGGCCACCCCGACACGCCTCCGGTGGCTCAGTTCAAGCGGTTCCTGCTGTCCCGGCGCGGCCGGCTGATCCCCGAATGGCACGCACCCGCCCAGGAGACGCCCGCCTCCTGACGGCGGTCCGGCAGCGCCCCGAAGGGGGCGCGGGGAACTGCGCGATCAGCCACAACCGGGCCGCAGACGATCGAAGGCGCGCGGGTTCAGCCGCCGGCCGCCTTCGCGTAGTCGCCGAAACCGGTCCAGTCGACGGCGACGCACGGCTCGTCGCCCACGACCCAGGCGTCGTGGCCCGGCGACACCTGCATGAAGTCGCCGGGACCGTAGTCGTCGGCCTCCCCGTCGTCCATGACGACGTGCATCCGGCCGCTGACCACGTACCCCGTGTGCGCGGAGAGGCAGCTGTCGGTGCCGGCGAGCGGCTTGATGTGCTCGGACCAGCGCCAGCCCGGCTCGAACACGGCGCGGCCGACGGGCCCGCCATCGGCCTGGATGACGTCCAGTCGGCCCTTGCCGTCCGCGAACGGACGCGTCTCGTCGGCGTCGTCGAAGTTCCTGCGCACGATGGTCATGCCCCATCGCCTCCCGAACGGGTGCGGAGGTGGGCCCCGAGTCCACTTCTCACTTTAACGCCGGGGGCCCTCCTCAACCCCGCAGCGAGCGCCCGAACCCGGAGGCGAGCGGCATCCGCAGGCCCAGCGGCGGCGGGGCCGCCAGGGCGTCCGTCACGGGCCGCGAGTACCGGCCCGTGAACAGGGCCCCGAGGACGAAATCCACGGACAGCGCCACGACTTCCGCCTGGTGGTCCCGTAACCGGTGGCCGTCGGAGTGGACCTCGAAGCGGCACGTCGCCCGGTTGGCCTTCTTCGCCCGTGCCGCGAGGCGGAACGATGCCTCGGGGGCGCTGCGCGCGTCGTTCGTGCCGTGCACGATCAGCACCTGCCGGCCGGAGAGCTGCTTCACCGGTTCAGGTGTTTCCGGTCCGGCCGCCTCGTCCAGCGAAGGCGCGAGCGCCAGGACCGAGTTGACGGCCTCGTGGCCCGCGGCGAGCAGCGCCGCGCGGCCCCCCGCCGCATGGCCGGCGAGGCAGACCGGCACGTCGCCGTAGCGGCGCACCGCCTCGTCCGCAGCCCACCGGGCGTCCTCCTCCCGGAGGCCCTCCCCGCCGTACGCCACGGTGTGCGTGACCAGGCCTTCCGCCCCGCCCGCCCGGGCCAGGGCGCGGGCGAGCGGCCGTACCGGGCCGGGGGGCCACCGGGTCGCCCCGGGGAGCAGGAGGACGACCCCGCTGACCGTGGAGACCGGGCCGTGCGCGCCGGCCGCCCGCCCCAGGCGGGCCCCGCGCGCCGGGGGCGCATCATGAGACGCATCATGAGACATGGCGGAACAGTCTCAGACTGACAGGTGTACGCGACCCGTCCGTACGGTCTCTGTTGGATATCGGACGGGCGCCCTGCCACAGCTCTACGCGCGTAGGCGCTAGAGTGCGCAGATGACGAGCCAGACCACCGAACTGCCCACCCCGGAACAGATCCGCCGCGCCCCGAAGGTGCTGCTGCACGACCACCTCGACGGCGGCCTGCGCCCCGGGACGATCATCGAGCTGGCCCGCGCGGTCGGCTACGACAAGCTCCCCGAGACCGACGCCGACAAGCTGGGCGTCTGGTTCCGCGACGCCGCCGACTCCGGTTCCCTGCCGCGCTACCTGGAGACCTTCGCGCACACCTGCGCCGTCATGCAGACCAAGGAGGCGCTGTTCCGCGTCGCCGCCGAGTGCGCCGAGGACCTCGCCGAGGACGGCGTCGTCTACGCCGAGGTCCGCTACGCGCCGGAGCAGCACCTGGAGGCCGGCCTCACCCTCGAAGAGGTCGTCGAGGCCGTGAACGACGGCTTCCGCGAGGGCGAGCGCCGCGCGCGGGAGAGCGGCCACCGCATCCGCGTGGGCGCCCTGCTCACCGCGATGCGCCACGCCGCCCGCGCCCTGGAGATCGCGGAGCTGGCCAACCGCTACCGCGACAACGGCGTCGCCGGCTTCGACATCGCCGGCGCCGAGGCCGGGTTCCCTCCCACCCGCCACCTCGACGCGTTCGAGTACCTCAAGCGCGAGAACAACCACTTCACGATCCACGCGGGCGAGGCCTTCGGCCTCCCGTCGATCTGGCAGGCGCTGCAGTGGTGCGGCGCGGACCGCCTCGGCCACGGCGTGAAGATCATCGACGACATCGAGGTCGCCGAGGACGGCTCCGTGAAGCTGGGCCGGCTGGCCTCGTACGTGCGGGACAAGCGCATCCCCCTGGAGATGTGCCCGACGTCGAACCTGCAGACCGCCGCGGCCGCCTCGTACGCGGAGCACCCGATCGGCCTGCTGCGCAAGCTGCACTTCCGCCTGACGGTCAACACCGACAACCGGCTGATGAGCGGCACCAGCATGAGCCGCGAGTTCGAGCACCTGGTCGACACCTTCGGCTACACGCTCGACGACATGCAGTGGTTCACCGTCAATGCCATGAAGTCCGCGTTCATTCCTTTCGATGAACGACTGGCCATGATCAACGACGTGATCAAGCCCGGATATGCCGAGCTGAAGTCGGAATGGCTGTTCCGGCAGACCTCTTCCACCAGCGGTTCTGTTTCGGCCTAGGCCACGGCCTGACCGGAGGAAAGCGCCCGCGGGACACAATCCGCGGGCGCTTTCTCGTATTTGAGGATGTTTGCGGGCGGCGGTTTCGAGTGGCTAGGTTGCGGAGCCGCCCGATTCCCCCGTCCCAAGGACTTACCTTCATGAAGCAGTCAGCTGCCAAGACCCTCGGTGTCGCCGCCCTCGGAGCCGCCTTCGCCGCCGTCGCGGCCGGGACCGCCTCGGCCGCAGTCCCCGCCATCGGCGTCACCGACGCGCTGGGCACCGCGACCGGCGCGCTCCAGGGCCTCACCAGCCAGCAGCAGGTGAGGCCGGGCGGCCAGGACGCCAGCGACCCGGGCGCCGCGGTGACCCAGCTGACCGACACCGTCGGCCCGCTGGTCGGCGGCCTGCCGGTCGGCGCCCTCGGCGGCTCCTGACCCCCGCCCGATCCCAGCCCGATCTCCGTCCGGTCCCCGCCTGATCCACCCCGGGACCCGTGACGGTTCGTACGCGCGCACGCGGGGCGCACGCCGGTTCGACCGGGTGTGCGCCGCGCGGCGCCGTGTGCCAGGATCCCCGCCAACCGCCCGCCGACGTACGGGCGGGGGTACCGCCCGGCGGCAGCCGGGGGAGAGGTCACCGGTCATGCGCCTGATGCCCCGAAGCACGGCCCGAGCGGCCGGCGCCGCCCTGCTGCCCGCCCTCCTGCTGGGCGCCGTCGGCTGCGGTACGGACGCCCCCGCGGGCGGGAAGGCCCCGGACCCGAAGGGCTCCGCCCCGGCCGGGACACCGGCGGGCTCCCCGGACGCCGGATCCCCGTCCGGCGCCGCAGCCCCGGCGAAGACCGGCGGAACGAGGCTGGAGCGCGCCGCCCTCGCACAGGGCGACCTGCCCGGCTACCAGGTCTCGGCGCAGGCCAAGAACCCGAACGCCCCCGACGGCCAGCCCCAGGCCGATCGCAAGGCCTGCCAGCCGCTCGCCGACATCATGGGCGACGAGCCGGACCCGGCCGCGCGCGAGACCGTCAACCGCGGGATCGGCTCGCAGAGGGAGGTCGGGCTCGCCGTCTCCGCCTCCGTCAGCTCCTACGCCGAACGCAACGCGAAGGCGCTGGTCACCCGCCTCAAGGACGCGGTCGCCGCCTGCGGTACGGGCTTCACGGCCACCGTCGAGAAGCAGAGCGGCAGCTACCGCGACGTGCGGGCGACCGACTACCGGACCACCGGCGACGACGCCGTCAGCTGGACCACGACCGCCTCCGCCCAGGGCGTCTCGGCCCAGGTCCACGTGGTCGTCGTACGCCAGGGCGACACCGTCGTACGGCTGATGGCCCTCAACGTGGCGGGCGCGGGGCAGAAGGCCCAGGTTCCGCACGAGGTGACGGACAAGCAGCTGGAGAAGGTCCGCCGCACCGGCTGACCGCAGGCCCTGACCACGGGCCCTGACCACGGGCCGACGGGCCGGCGGCCCGACCGCGGGCCGGCGGAGGGTCGCCCGGGCGAGGTCACCAGGCGGCGGACGAGGGCTTCTCGTTCGGCAGCAGCAGCCACAGCGCCAGGTAGATCAGGAACTGCGGGCCGGGCAGCAGGCACGAGACGACGAATATCAGCCGCATCGTGTTCGCGGAAATTCCGAATCGGCGCGCCAGGCCGGCGCAGACGCCGCCGATCCAACGGCCGTCACGGGGGCGCGTAAGGGCGCTCATGGGGTCTCCTCTGTCGCATGCGCGGGGGTTTCCCGCGATGCCTCAATACTCCCGCGGCACCGCTGACAGAACGTCGGTCCAGGGTCCCAGCCCGACCCTGGTAATTCTCGGGGTGGATCCCTGAGGGAGCCGTGAATTCCGGGCCTGCTGCGAGCGCCGCAGCCGCGCCCGCAGCGCCGGTACGACGACCGCGTGCGCCAGCACCACGCCGAGCGTGTTCAGCAGCACCGAGTCCACGTCGGGGACCCGGCCCGGGACGGCGCTCTGCAGCATCTCGATGCCGATCGACACCAGCGCGCCCGCAGCGGCCGTCCGCGCCAGCGAGGACCACGCGGCGAGCGGCGAGGGCGCCAGGCTCCCGCCGGCCAGGGGCAGCAGGACACCGAGGGGGGCGAGTAGCGTCATGCCCTCGCCGATCCGGCGGGCGGCCGCCAGCGGCCCGCGTGCGAGATCGGCCCTGATTCCTTCGAAGGGGGTCAGGTTGGCGGCAGCAGCCCAGGGCACGTCCAGGGGGCGCAGGGTGAGCCAGCCGACGAGGAGCAGATGGGCGACCAGCAGGCCCCCGCCGAGGAGCCGGAGCCGCAGGTGTATGGCGGTGGCGGCGCGGGGGCCGACCTCATGACGCTGCACACAGGCGAGGACGCAGTGAGTGGTGGTTTCGGTTCCGAAATGCCCCGGCCGGTGGGGACTGATGAGAAGCCGATCGGATGAAAACACCGGGGCTACCGGGTTCGGCGTGGTCCTCGGCATGGTCCCGGCCGACGGCGAGAGCGGCACGAACGTCCGGCCGGCCTGCGGGATCCGAGGCGGGGGCTGGGCGGGACGTCACCCGTTCGGCCCACTGCCGGTCGCCGGGCGGGCAGGCGGACCGCACGCTCGAATGGCCCCCACCCATTCGAGCGAGAGGCGAGGTGGCGCGATGACGACCACCCCCACGCCCGCAGCCGCGGGCAAACCCGGCGCCCCACACCCCTGGGCGACCGGCGGCACGGTGCTCGCCGGCATCCTGATGGTGGTCAACGGTGTCTTCGCGATCATCGAAGGCATCTCCGCCATCGCCCAGGACGACATCTTCTACACCCGCATCGGCGACTACATCTACAAGTTCAGCCTGACCGGCTGGGGCTGGATCCACCTGATCCTCGGGATCGTGGTCCTGATCGTCGGCATCTTCCTGCTCAAGGGGGCGAACTGGGCACGGATCGCCGCCATCGTCCTGGCCTCGCTGACCGTGATCGTCCACTTCCTGTGGCTGCCCTATCAGCCGCTGTGGTCGCTCGTCGTCATCGCGGTGGCCGTGTTCATCATCTGGGCCCTGTGCACCGACAAGGAGCCCCTGGGCTGGTGAGCCGCAGCCGACGTGACCGGAAAGGCGGTCTAACGGAGGGCGAGCAGCACGATCAGGAGCACGGCTCCCACGACGGCCGGCGCGATGATCTCGTACGACCAGCGCACGCGCACACTGCCCTGCGCCCCGGCCCGCGAGGCACCGCGCTCGGCCAGCTCGCGCAGCTCATCCACCACCTGGTCCGCGTGCGCCCGCTGCGGTTCGGCGGGCGCCGCGGCGCCGTCCGTCCCGCCGGCGTCCTTGCCCCGACCTGTCATCCCCTTGCCGGAGAGCCCGCCGCGGCGGCTGAGCTGCTGCCGGTTCGCCTTCTTCCGCTCCCGCAGCGAGACGGGCACCGACCACAGCTGGTACTTCGCCCCCTCGGCCAGCACCTCGGCGGAGTACCCGGCCCGGACCGCGTCCACGGCGCCCCACGGCAGCTCGATGACCCGGAAGGGGTTGCGCACCCGCATCCGGTTCTCGTTGGCGAAGACGGCCGGGCGGATGGTGAACGCCACCGTCAGCGGCACGGCGCCCAGGGCGATCGCCGCGGCGAACCAGCGGGCGCCGCCCGATCCGCGCACCAGGGCGTCCCCGCACAGCCATGCGATCAGGGCCAGCAGCAGGACCCCTGTGACCACGGCCATGGGGGAGCGGTAGACCCGGTCGTCGTAGACCGGCTCGTCATCGGGCTGCTGGCTGCTCATGCGCCCGATTCTGCCTCACCGCGTCTCAGCCCACGAGATCGGCGTACAGGATGATGTTGTCGGGGCGGTGGCCGTCGGTGAGCTCCCCGCCGCAGGTGATCAGCCGCAGTTCCGGGCCGGCGGTGTTCCCGTAGACCTTGGCGGTCGGGAAGCTCTTCTTGCCGACCTGCTCCAGCTCCCGGACGCGGAAGACGGCGGCCTTGCCGTCCGCCCGGTCCACGGTGATCTCGTCGCCGGTGCGGATCCGCGACACGTTGCGCAGGACGGCCGGGCCGCGGGCGGTGTCGAAGTGCCCGATCAGCACCGCCGGGCCGGTCTGCCCGGGCGTGACGCCCTTGGTGTACCAGCCGATCCGGTCCGCCTCGGCGACGGAGGGCACCTCGATCGTGCCGTCGGCTTCCAGTCCCAGCGCGAGCAGCGGTCCGGTGTCCACGCCGGCCGCCGGGATCCGCACCCGGACCGGCTCGGAGGCGGGCAGGGCGGCCGCAGGCGGCCCGGCAGCAGGGGTGCCGCCGTCGGCGGAGGCCGCGGGCGCGGGCGCCGCCGACGCCGCCGCGATGTGCGGCGGGGGCGTGGCCGGGGCGGCCGGGGCGCCGGCGCAGCCGGTCAGCGCGGCCAGGCAGAGCAGGGCGGCCGGCCCGAGGAGGGCGGCGGCGCGCGGCGGGCGCGGGCGGTGGGCCATGGGGGTGCTCCGGGAAACGGCCCGGCGGGCCGCCACTGGGGCGGCCCGCCGGATGGGGTGTGGGTGGTGCGGTGTGGCCTGAGGAGGGCCGGGACGTTCTGAAGTGGTGCCGGTGGTGCCAGTGGTGCTGGTGGTGCCGTTGTTGTGAGGCGGTGCGGGTGATGCGGGTGATGCGGGTGGTGCGGGGAGGCGCGCGGGGCGTGCCTCCCGTCCGGTGGGCCGGCCGGGAGGCCGGCCGGCGTGTGGGTCAGGCGCGGTCGCGGGCGGCGCGGCTGCGGGCGATCCGGGCCGCGCCGAGCGCGGCGAGGATCGCGATCAGGCCGCCGCCGGCAGCCAGGGTGGTGCTGTTGTCGGTGTCCTCGGCGGAGATCTCGGCGCCCGCGGCGACCGCGCCCTGCGGCACGACCACCGTCTGCGCAACCGTCTGCGGCTTCACGTCGGCGCCGAGCACGACCGCGCCGTCGTTGCGGTCCGTGACCGTCGACGTCGGGGCCGTCGGGGCCGTCGGGGCCGTCGGGGTCTTCGGGGTCTTCGGGGCCTCGGGGGCTTCGGGGGACTTCGGGTTTTCCGGGGCCGGTTTGGCGGGGGCCTCCGGGGCCGCCGCCGGCGCCTCCGGGGTTCCGGCCTTCGGCAGCGGGTACGACGCGGTGGCCCCGTCCTTGGTGACGGTCAGCACCGGGGCGGAGGTGTCCGCCCCGGTGAGGGAGAGGAGCAGCCCGTTCGCGGTGTCGCTGAGGTGGGTCCGGTTCAGGACCGTGAGCAGGTGGGCCATGTAGGCGTCGCCGGGCTTCCACTGCGAGCCCGCGAACCGGATCCAGGCCTCGGGGCCCTCCGCCTTGTTCCGCAGCACGGCGACCAGACCCCCGCCGATGTAGACGGGCTCGCCCGCGTACCGGTCGTTGTCCGAGACGGTTCCGTACACCGAGGTCGCACCGTGTGCGCCGGCCGGGGCGGCGAACGCGCCGGCCGCGCCGGCCGCGGCGGGGGCCAGCAGCGCCCCGGCGAGGGCGGCGGTGACGATCGAGGTACGGACGGCGGTACGCATAACGACTCCTGGAAGCTGTGTCGCGGAGAGGTGGGAGAGTCGCATGCCGCGGTTTCTCTGTCGGGCTGTGAACCGGTGAGTTCTGGCGGGCTGCTGAAAAGAAATCTACGGATCTTGTGCAGCCGGAGCGTGGGATTCCTGTCATGGCCGTGTAACGGCTGTGACCAGCACATTCCGCTTCCGGCCCGCGGTCGCGCCCGGCACCCCTCCCCGCCCGAATGGGCCCCTCTCCGCACAGATGTGCACCGGAGGGGGGTGACAGGCCGCTACGCGCGTAGATATGCTCGTGTGGTGACCATGCCCACCACCCCCGCATTCGCCGACGTGACGACGTCCGACAGTGCGCTGCGCCGGTTCCTGCACGGGCTGCCCGGCGTGGACGCCGTCGGCCTGGAGGCCCGCGCGGCCGCCCTCGGTACCCGTTCGATCAAGACCTCGGCCAAGGCGTACGCCATTGACCTGGCCATCTCGATGATCGACCTGACCACGCTCGAGGGTGCCGACACCCCGGGCAAGGTCCGGTCGCTCGCCGCCAAGGCCGTCCACCCCGACCCCATCGACCGTACGACGCCCATGACCGCCGCGGTCTGCGTCTACCCGGACATGGTGGCCACCGCCAAGGCCGCGCTGCACGGCGCCGACGTGAAGGTCGCGTCCGTCGCCACCGCCTTCCCCGCCGGCCGCGCCGCGCTGCCGGTCAAGCTCGCCGACACCCGTGACGCCGTCGCCGCCGGCGCCGACGAGATCGACATGGTCATCGACCGTGGCGCCTTCCTCGCCGGCCGCTACCTGGAGACGTACGAGCTGATCAAGGCCGTCAAGGAGGCCTGCGTCCGCCCGGACGGCACGGCCGCCCGCCTCAAGGTCATCTTCGAGACCGGCGAGCTGTCGACGTACGACAACATCCGCCGCGCCTCCTGGATCGGCATGCTCGCGGGCGCCGACTTCATCAAGACCTCCACCGGCAAGGTCGGCGTCAATGCCACCCCCGCCAACACGCTGCTCATGCTCGAAGCCGTCCGCGACTTCAAGGCGCAGACCGGCATCCAGATCGGCGTGAAGCCGGCCGGCGGCATCCGCACCACCAAGGACGCCATCAAGTTCCTGGTCCTGGTCAACGAGACCGCGGGCGCGGACTGGCTGACCAACGAGTGGTTCCGCTTCGGCGCCTCCAGCCTGCTCAACGACCTGCTGATGCAGCGCCAGAAGCTGAGCACCGGCCGTTACTCCGGTCCCGACTACGTGACGGTGGACTGATCACCATGGCATCTGTATTCGAGTACGCCCCGGCTCCCGAGTCCCGCTCGGTCGTCGACATCGCCCCCTCGTACGGCCTCTTCATCGACGGTGAGTTCACCGACGCCGCCGACGGCAAGGTCTTCAAGACCGTCTCGCCGTCCACCGAGGAGGTCCTCGCCGAGGTCGCCGAGGCGGGCGCCGCGGACGTCGACCGCGCCGTCAAGGCCGCCCGCAAGGCCTTCGAGAAGTGGTCCGTGCTGCCCGGCTCCGAGCGCGCCAAGTACCTCTTCCGCATCGCCCGGATCATCCAGGAGCGCAGCCGCGAGCTGGCCGTCCTGGAGACCCTCGACAACGGCAAGCCGATCAAGGAGACCCGCGACGCGGACCTCCCGCTGGTCGCCGCGCACTTCTTCTACTACGCGGGCTGGGCCGACAAGCTCGACCACGCCGGCTACGGCGCGAACCCGCGCCCGCTGGGCGTCGCCGGCCAGGTCATCCCGTGGAACTTCCCGCTGCTGATGCTGGCGTGGAAGATCGCCCCGGCGCTGGCCGCCGGCAACACCGTGGTCCTCAAGCCCGCCGAGACGACCCCGCTGTCCGCCCTGTTCTTCGCGGACATCTGCCGTCAGGCGGGCCTGCCCAAGGGTGTCGTCAACATCGTCCCCGGCTACGGGGACGCGGGTGCGGCCCTCGTCGCCCACCCGGACGTCAACAAGGTGGCCTTCACCGGCTCCACCGCCGTGGGCAAGGAGATCGCCCGCACGGTCGCCGGCACGGACAAGAAGCTCACCCTGGAGCTGGGCGGCAAGGGCGCCAACATCGTCTTCGACGACGCCCCCATCGACCAGGCCGTCGAGGGCATCGTCACCGGCATCTTCTTCAACCAGGGCCAGGTCTGCTGCGCCGGCTCCCGCCTGCTGGTCCAGGAGTCGATCCACGACGAGCTGCTGGACTCCCTCAAGCGCCGCCTGAGCACCCTGCGCCTGGGCGACCCGCTCGACAAGAACACCGACATCGGCGCGATCAACTCCGCCGAGCAGCTCGCCCGGATCACCGCCCTCGCGGACACCGGCGAGGCCGAGGGTGCCGAGCGCTGGTCCCCGGCGTGCGAGCTGCCGTCCGCCGGCTACTGGTTCGCCCCGACGCTCTTCACGAACGTCAGCCAGGCGCACACCATCGCCCGCGACGAGATCTTCGGCCCGGTGCTGTCCGTGCTGACCTTCCGCACGCCGGACGAGGCCGTGGCCAAGGCCAACAACAGCCAGTACGGTCTGTCCGCCGGCATCTGGACGGAGAAGGGCTCGCGCATCCTCGCGGTCGCGAACAAGCTCCGCGCCGGTGTCGTCTGGGCCAACACGTTCAACAAGTTCGACCCGACCTCGCCCTTCGGCGGCTACAAGGAGTCGGGCTTCGGCCGCGAGGGCGGCCGCCATGGCCTGGAGGCTTACCTCGATGTCTGAGCAGAACCGTCTGAGCGTCTTCAAGACCTACAAGCTGTACGTCGGGGGCAAGTTCCCCCGCTCCGAGAGCGGCCGGGTGTACGAGGTGAGCGACTCCAAGGGCAACTGGCTGGCCAACGCCCCGCTGTCCTCCCGCAAGGACGCCCGTGACGCGGTCGTCGCGGCCCGCAAGGCCTTCGGCGGCTGGTCCGGCGCGACCGCCTACAACCGCGGCCAGATCCTCTACCGCATCGCCGAGATGCTGGAGGGCCGCCGCGAGCAGTTCGTCCGCGAGGTCGGCGAGGCCGAGGGGCTGTCGAAGTCCAAGGCCGCCGCGGTCGTGGACGCGGCCATCGACCGCTGGGTCTGGTACGCGGGCTGGACCGACAAGATCGGGCAGGTCGTGGGCGGGGCCAACCCGGTCGCGGGCCCGTACTTCAACCTCTCCACCCCCGAGCCGACCGGTGTCGTCACGGTCATCGCCCCGCAGGCCTCGTCCTTCCTGGGCCTGGTCTCCGTGATCGCCCCGGTGATCGCGACGGGCAACACCGCCGTCGTCATCGCCAGCGAGAAGGCCCCGCTGCCGGCGCTGTCCCTGGGCGAGGTGCTGGCCACCTCCGACCTGCCGGGCGGCGTCGTCAACATCCTGTCCGGCAAGGCGTCCGAGATGGGCCCGCACCTGGCGGCCCACCAGGACGTCAACGCGATCGACCTGGCGGGTGCCGACGCGGCCCTCGCCAAGGAGCTGGAGATCGCCGCCGCCGACAACCTGAAGCGCGTCCTGCGTCCACAGCCTGTGGACGACTGGACCGGCGACCAGGGCACGGCCCGCATGACGGCGTTCCTGGAGACCAAGACGGTCTGGCACCCCACGGGCTCGCTCGGCGCGTCCGGCTCCGCCTACTGAGGCAGCCCCACGAACCGACCCCGGCAGCAACCCCCGTGCTGCCGGGGTCGCCGCCTTTTTCGGGCTCGGTTCGCCTCCGGGGGCGCACTCGCCGGCGGGGGCTTCGGGCCGGGCGAAAGCCGGGGCCGGGCCTACTTGCCGCCGGTCAGGGGGCCGAGGAGGGAGCCCGCGGCTGCGTCGGGGAGTTCGGCGACCGACGGGCCCTGGGTGAGGGCGCCGGTGACCATGCCGGTGCCGACCGACGGGAAGTCCGCCACCTTCGTGGCGATGCCGTTGTCCAGCGGGTCCACGCCCGTCCGGGCGAGCGGGTTCACCTTGAGGTTCGCGATCGGGTCGACGACCCCGGCGACGGCCGCCGGAACGGACAGCTCGCCCGCCTGGGCGCCGCCCGCGGCCATCGCGAGGGCCGCGCCGGCCATGGAGACCGTGAGGCCCGCGGAGCGCAGTGCGGAGGAGGTACCGGGGGCTGCGTGACGTGCCATGGGGATCCCTTGTGGTCGTGTTCGCGTGTGCACGCAGCGTAGTGGAGGTGTGATCCTCGATACCAACGGGCACCGGATGGCATCCCACGCGCGGGGGAATGCGTCAGACTGGTGTTCCGTGAGCGCCTCCTCTCCTTTGCCTACGCGTGTCGTCCTGTTGACCGGACCTTCAGGTTCCGGAAAGTCCTCGCTGGCCGCCCGTTCCGGGCTGCCGGTCCTGCGCCTGGACGACTTCTACAAGGAGGGCGACGACCCGACCCTCCCCCTGGTCGAGGGAAGCTCCGACATCGACTGGGACTCCCCGCTGTCGTGGGACGCCGACGTCGCCGTCGAGTCCATCGCGCAGCTGTGCCGCACCGGCCGCACCGAGGTCCCCGTCTACGACATCGCCACCTCGTCGCGGACCGGCACGGAGACCTTCGACATCTCCCGGACCCCGCTGTTCATCGCCGAGGGGATCTTCGCGGCCGACATCGCGGCCCGCTGCCAGGAGCTCGGGCTGCTCGCCGACGCCCTCTGCCTGCGCGGCCGCCCGTCCACCACGTTCCGCCGCCGCCTGCTGCGCGATCTGCGCGAGGGCCGCAAGTCGGTGCTGTTCCTGCTGCGGCGCGGCCTGCGCCTGATGCGGGCCGAGCGGGGCATCGTCGCCCGGCACGTCGCCCTCGGCGCCCACCCCTGCGACCGGGACGAGGCCCTGGGCCGCCTCGCGGCCGCGGCCGCCGGCCGCCACCGCTCGCCGAGCGCCACCGCCGCGGTCTGAGCGCCCCCGAAGGGGCGCGGGGACCCGCGCGGCCGGCCGCAGACGGGCCCGCAGCCGAAAACAAACCCGCAGACGGGCCCGCAGGCGAAAACAAAAAGGTGCGCGGGATCAGTCGGACCCCCGACCGACTGATCCCGCGCATTCCCCCCATGGCCACCGCCCCACCCCCGTAGGACGGCCCCCCGGCCATTGGCTCTGTGATGGGCTCCGCGTGTTACGCGACGAGCTCCTCGAAGGACTCCGCCTCGTCGCGGCCGAAGCTCAGCGCCTCGTCGTCCCGCAGGCGGCGCAGCGAGCGCCAGATGCTCGACTTCACCGTGCCGACGCTGATCCCGAGGATCTCCGCGATCTCCGGGTCCGTCCGGCCCTCGTAGTAGCGGAGCACCAGCATCGTGCGCTGCGGCTCCGGGATCCGGGCCAGCGCCTGCCACAGCACCGCGCGCAGCTCCGTGCCGCGCATGGCGTCCGTGTCGGTCGCCGTCTCCGGCAGCTCCTCCGTCGGGTACTCGTTCAGCTTGCGCCGGCGCCAGGCGCTGATGTGCAGGTTCGTCATCGTGCGCCGCAGGTAGCCGCCGACGGCCGCCTTGTCGCTGATCCGGTCCCAGGCCCGGTACGTGGAGAACAGCGCGCTCTGCAGCAGGTCCTCGGCCTCGTACCGGTCGCCGGTCAGGTGGAAGGCCGTCGCGTACAGCGCGGCGCGCCGCTCCCGGACGTACGCCGTG
The DNA here is from genome assembly GCF_044769385.1 of Streptomyces sp. NPDC090445. Taxonomy (NCBI): domain Bacteria; kingdom Bacillati; phylum Actinomycetota; class Actinomycetes; order Kitasatosporales; family Streptomycetaceae; genus Streptomyces; species Streptomyces sp. NPDC090445. The sequence continues at coordinate 254,409 of NZ_JBIVXV010000004.1, forward strand.
AACTCCGCCTCCGAGTCGGAGGACAGCCGCGGCTCGGGCAGCGCAGCCGGAACCGGGACGGCCGGCCGGTACGTCTTCGCGTCGATGGCCACCGTGTGCGCCTGCCGGGGACGGGCGACCGTCACCGAACGGGCGCCTGCCCGGCGGCTCACATCGTGCAGCCGCGTGACAACCGCGCTGGTGGTGGTGCTGTGCAGCGTGTTCATCCCGCGCCCCCCGTCGTGGAGTCTGCTTTCGGTTTCTGGTTTCCGCGTCCTGCTCGGTGCGTTGGTTAAAGACTGCACGGCGGACTTAACCGGGGTGTCCGTCGACTGTCACAGGCCTGTCACAGCCACCCTGGCGAGAACGCCTCGTGCCCGACGGTCGAACTACCAACCGCACATGGGACAGAATGTGGCCGTGCCTTTCCTGTTGCTGATCGAGGACGACGACGCCATCCGCACGGCCCTCGAACTCTCCCTGACCCGCCAGGGCCACCGTGTGGCCACCGCGGCGACGGGCGAGGACGGCCTGAAGCTGCTCCGCGAGCAGCGGCCGGACCTGATCGTGCTGGACGTGATGCTGCCCGGGATCGACGGCTTCGAGGTGTGCCGGCGGATCCGCCGCACCGACCAGCTGCCGATCATCCTGCTCACCGCGCGCAGCGATGACATCGACGTGGTGGTCGGCCTGGAGTCCGGCGCCGACGACTACGTCGTCAAGCCGGTCCAGGGCCGGGTGCTCGACGCCCGGATCCGGGCCGTGCTGCGCCGCGGCGAGCGCGAGGCCAACGACTCCGCCGTCTTCGGGTCCCTGGTCATCGACCGGGCCGCGATGACGGTGACGAAGAACGGCGAGGACCTCCAGCTGACGCCGACCGAGCTGCGGCTGCTGCTGGAGCTCAGCCGCCGGCCCGGGCAGGCCCTGTCGCGGCAGCAGCTGCTGCGGCTGGTCTGGGAGCACGACTACCTCGGCGACTCGCGGCTCGTGGACGCCTGCGTCCAGCGGCTGCGCGCCAAGGTCGAGGAAGTGCCCTCCTCACCCACCCTCATCCGCACCGTACGGGGTGTCGGCTACCGCCTGGACTCCCCGCAGTGATCAAGGCTCTGTTCGCGGGCCGACGCTGGACCAGCCTGCGGCTGCGGCTCCTCATGGTGTTCTCCCTCGTCGCGCTGGCGGCCGCGGTGTCCGCGTCCGGCATCGCCTACTGGCTCAACCGCGAGGCGGTGCTCACCCGTACCCAGGACGCGGCCCTCGGCGACTTCCGGCAGGAGATGCAGCTGCGGGCGGCCGCCCTGCCCGCCGACCCCACCCCCGAGGAACTCCAGCGCACCGCCGACCTGATGGCGGGCAGCAGCCCCGGGTACAGCGTGCTGCTCGTGGACGAACGCGCCGACCACCGCATGGTGTTCGGCGCCGCAGGCCCCGACTCCTTCCGGCTGGAGGACGTCCCCGAGAGCCTCCAGCGGGCCGTCAACGACCGGCAGAAGCCGACCGCGGCGAGCGGATCCGAGTACCACATGTACTGGCAGCGCACGAAGCCGAACGGCAACCCGTACCTGGTCGGCGGCACCCGGATCGTCGGCGGAGGCCCCACCGGCTACATGTACAAGTCCCTCGCCCAGGAGCGCGACGACCTCAACGCGCTCGGCTGGTCCCTGACCATCGCGACCGGGCTCGCCCTGCTCGGCTCCGCGCTCCTCGCCCAGGCCGCGGCCCGTACGGTCCTCAGGCCCGTCCAGCGGCTCGGCGAGGCCGCCCGCCGCCTCGGCGAGGGCGAGCTCGACCACCGGCTCGACGTCTCCGGCACCGACGAACTCGCCGACCTGTCACGGACCTTCAACCGGACCGCGGAGGCCCTGGAGAAGAAGGTCGCCGACATGAGCGCGCGCGAGGAGGCCAGCCGCCGCTTCGTCGCCGACATGTCGCACGAGCTGCGCACGCCGCTCACGGCCCTCACGGCGGTCGCCGAGGTGCTGGAGGAGGAGATCGACGACCTCGACCCGATGATCGCGCCCGCCGTCACGCTGGTCGTCAGCGAGACGCGGCGGCTGAACGACCTGGTGGAGAACCTGATGGAGGTCACCCGCTTCGACGCGGGGACGGCCCGACTCGTCCTGGACGACGTCGACGTCGCCGACCAGGTCACCGCCTGCATCGACGCCCGGGCCTGGCTCGACGCGGTCGAACTCGACGCCGAGCGCGGCATCGTGGCCCGCCTCGACCCGCGCCGCCTCGACGTCATCCTCGCCAACCTCATCGGCAACGCCCTCAAGCACGGCGGCTCGCCGGTGCGGGTCTCGGTGCGCGTCGACGGCGAATGGCTCGTCATCGCCGTACGGGACAACGGGCCGGGCATCCCCGAAGAGGTGCTGCCGCACGTCTTCGACCGCTTCTACAAGGCCAGCGCCTCCCGCCCGAAGTCGGACGGCAGCGGCCTCGGCCTGTCCATCGCCGTGGAGAACGCGCACATCCACGGCGGCGAGATCACCGCGGCGAACGCCGAGGGCGGCGGCGCGCTGTTCACGCTGCGGCTGCCGGTGGACGTGGGGAAGGTGATCGCCGGTGGCGACGAGAACGCGTAGGGCGGCCGCCGCGGCCGCGGTGCTGTGGGGCCTCGCGTCCCTCACGGCCGGCTGCGGCATCCGGGCCACGACCGTGCCGGTCGACGTCGGCCCGGCGCCCTCCCGGGTGTCCTGCGACATACCGGCCCAGCAGGGCAGCGCACAGGGCTTCCGGGCCACCGTGGAGCTGGTGTGCGGCTCGCAGCTGGTCGGCGTCGAGCGGGTCGTCCCCATAGCCGAGAAGAAGCCGACGGGCGCCCCCGCGCTGCTGGCGGCCGAGGCGCTGCTGGAAGCCCTGGAGCGGGAGCCCTCACAGGAGGAGCGCGACGCGGGCTTCACCAGCGTCGTCCCGGGCGGGCTGACCGTCGCCCCGACCCGGCCGGGCGACCCGGCGGGAACGGTCCGGCTCAGCAAGAAGCCGGAAGACCTGCTGCCGGTGGCCCTGGCCCAGGTGGTGTGCACCCTCGCGGGCAGCGAGACCGTGTCGGCCGGCCCCGGGCCGGTGGTCCTCGGCGGGCCGGACGCGGACCCGCCGCGCGCCTGGGAGTGCACGGACACGGTCCGCTCCCGCCCGGAGTCGGTGCCGACGCTGGGCGAACTGGTCCGCTCGGTCCCGAGCCCGACGCCCGCGCCGTCCGGCTGAGCGCGCAGTTCCCCCCGCCCCTTCGGGGCGCTGCCGAACCGCCGTCGGCTTTGCGCGGCCGCCCAGTCCGGTCGCAGGCCCGTTCGAGATATAACCCGGCAGGGTAGTGCGCCGACCCGTACTCATCGATGAGTACGGGTCGGCGCGGGTGTGAGGCGTGGGCTTGGGTGGCAGTGCACGCGTATGCCACCGAGGAAGAGGCCGCCCCGGCCCAACGCCACCGCGATGAAGATGATCGGCTAACAGGTCGCCACCGGCCGGATCGCCAAGAAGCTCACCCAGAGCGGACTCGCCGACCTGGTCAACATGGACACGGAGACCATCGCCTCCATCGAGCAGGGCCGGCGCGTCCTGATGCCCGACGTTGCCGAGCGGATGGACCGGGCCCTCGGACTCCCCGGAATGCTCGCCGTCGCCGCCCTGCGGATGCCGGAGGTCGACATGATCCCGGCCTGGGCCGAGGAGTACTTCGAGCGGGAGCGCGAAGCCCTCGCGCTGTCCTGGTTCGACACGGTGATCGTGCCTGGCCTGCTTCAGACCGAGGCCTACGCCCGCGCGGTACTCGCCTGCCGCGTCCCGTACGTGGGGGAGGTGAAGGTCGAGCTCCAGACGGCGCGGCGGATGAAGCGTCAAGAGATACTGCGTCGGCCCGTGCCGCCGACCTTGTCGTTCGTCATCTGGGAGCCAGCTCTTCGGGACCGGATCGGTGGGGACGAGGTGTATCGGGAGCAGATTCGGCATCTGCGGGCGTGTGCGGACCTGCCGTCCCTGTCGGTTCAGGTGCTGCCGCTGGGGATCACCACCCACGCCGGGCTCGACGGCCCCTTCACCCTCCTGGAGACGCCCGAGTTCCAGCACCTCGCCTACTCCGAGACCCAGCGTGGCAGCCTCCTCGTACGCGACCCGAACGAGGTCAGCATCCTCACGCAGAAGTATGCGATGCTGCGGTCCCAGGCCCTCAACGTGACAGCGACCAAGGGCCTGTTGGACCGGCTGCTAGGAGATTCATGAGCACCGAACTCGTGTGGTTCAAGTCCAGCTACAGCGGCAGCGAGGGAGGCCAGTGCCTCGAAGTCGCCTACGACTGGCGGAAGTCCAGCCACAGCGGCAGCGAGGGCGGGGCCTGTGTCGAGGTCTCCGCCCCCTGGCGCATCTCCAGTCACAGCAGCGACGAAGGCGGCCAGTGCGTCGAGGTGGCCGCCTGCCCCCACGTCGTCCACGTCCGGGACTCCAAGGTCGAGGGCGGCCCGATCCTCGACCTCGCCCCCGCCTCCTGGTCCGCCCTCACCGGCTGGCTGCAGGCGGCCTGACGAACGCCGACGGGCCCCGGACCGGTGGTCCGGGGCCCGTCCGCGTCAGCGGGCAGTGCTGCGGCTCAGAGGCCCATGGCCGCCGAGAGGTCCTTCTTGACCGCGTCCAGGATCTCCTGGCCGCGGACCCGGGCGGCGTCGAGGTCGGAGGCCTCGGCCACCGGGACGACGACCTCCAGGTAGCACTTCAGCTTGGGCTCCGTGCCGGACGGGCGGCAGATCACCCGGGCCTTGTAGTCGCCCTCCAGGTAGTAGCGCAGGCCGTCGGTGGGCGGGAGGGTGGCCGTGCCCTGGTTCAGGTCCTCGGCGGAGACCACGCGCAGGCCCGCCAGGGAGGCCGGGGGCTCGGCGCGCAGTGCGGCCATCGCGTTCGCGATGACCGACAGGTCCTCCACGCGGACCGACAGCTGGTCGGTGTGGTGCAGGCCGTGGGCCATCGCCAGGTCGTCCAGCAGGTCGGTCAGGGTGCGGCCCTGCTCCTTGAGCTCCGAGGCCAGCTCCGCCACCAGCAGGGCGGCGGTGACGCCGTCCTTGTCGCGGACGCCCTCCGGGTCCACGCAGTAGCCGAGCGCCTCCTCGTAGCCGTAGCGCAGGCCGTCGACGCGGGCGATCCACTTGAAGCCCGTCAGGGTCTCCTCGTAGCCGACGCCGGCCGCCTCAGCGATCCGGCCCAGGAGGCTGGAGGAGACGATCGACTCGGCGAAGACGCCGGTCGCGCCCTTGTGCACCAGGTGGGCCGCCAGCAGCGCGCCGACCTCGTCGCCGCGCAGCATCCGCCAGCCGTCCGCGGTGGGGACGGCCACGGCGCAGCGGTCGGCGTCCGGGTCGTTCGCGATGACGATGTCCGGCTGGACCTCGGCGGCCTTGGCGAAGGCCAGGTCCATGGCGCCCGGCTCCTCCGGGTTCGGGAACGCCACCGTCGGGAAGGCCGGGTCCGGCTCCGCCTGCTCGGCGACGAGCACCGGCTCGGGGAAGCCGTGCCGGGCGAAGGCCGCCAGGACGACGTCCTTGCCGACGCCGTGCATGGCCGTGTAGACGGTCCGCACGCCCCGGGCGGAGCCGGGGGTCAGGACGGCGTCCGTACGGGCCAGGTAGGCCTGCAGGACCTCGTCGCCGAGGTCCTCCCAGCCGGAGTCGGGGCGCGGGACGGACGCGAGCGTCGTCACGCGGTCGATCTCGGCCGCGATCTTCGTGTCCGCGGGGGACACGATCTGGGAGCCGTCGCCGAGGTAGACCTTGTAGCCGTTGTCCCGGGGCGGGTTGTGGCTCGCGGTCACCTCGACGCCGGCGACGGCACCCAGGTGCCGTATGGCGTACGCGAGGACGGGCGTGGGCAGCGGACGGGGCAGGACGGCGGCGCGCAGGCCCGCGCCGGTCATCACGGCGGCGGTGTCGCGGGCGAAGTCCGCGGACTTGTAGCGCGCGTCGTAGCCGACCACGACCAGGCCGCCGGCGTGGCCCTCGGCCTTCAGGTACGCGGCGAGGCCCGCCGCGGCCCGGATGACCACGGAGCGGTTCATCCGCATCGGGCCGGCGCCGAGCTCGCCGCGCAGCCCGGCGGTGCCGAACTGGAGGGTGCCGGAGAACCGGTCGGCCAGCTCGGCGGTGTCGCCCGCCTCGATGATCCGCGCCAGCTCGTCCGCCGTCTCCTGGTCCGGGTCCTCGGCCAGCCACGCCTGGGCCCGGGTGATCAGGTCGTCCTGTTCCTGCACTACTTCCGCCTTACCTCTCGTACGGTGCCGGTGCCTGTGTCTCAGATGCGGGCGAGGACCTGGGTCAGCAGCGTGCCCATGCGCGCGGCCGAGTCACGGCCCGCCTGCAGGACCTCTTCGTGGTTCAGCGGCTCGCCGGACAGGCCCGCAGCCAGGTTGGTGACCAGGGAGATGCCGAGCACCTCGGCGCCGGCCTCGCGGGCGGCGATGGCCTCCAGCACCGTGGACATGCCGACCAGGTCGGCGCCCAGGACGCGGACCATGTTGATCTCGGCCGGGGTCTCGTAGTGCGGGCCGGGGAACTGGGCGTACACGCCCTCTTCCAGGGTGGGGTCGATCTCCTTGCACATCGCGCGCAGCCGCGGCGAGTACAGGTCGGTCAGGTCCACGAAGTTCGCGCCGACGATCGGCGAGGCCGCGGTCAGGTTCAGGTGGTCGCTGATCAGGACCGGCTGGCCGGGCGCCATGCCCTCGCGCAGACCGCCGCAGCCGTTGGTCAGCACGATGGTCTTGCAGCCCGCGGCGACGGCAGTGCGGACACCGTGGGCGACGGCGGCGACGCCACGGCCCTCGTAGTAGTGGGTGCGGCCGAGGAAGACCAGCGCGCGCTTGTCGCCGATCTTGTACGAGCGGACGGTGCCGCCGTGGCCTTCGACGGCGGCCGGCGGGAAGCCGGGCAGCTCGGTGACGGGGAATTCGGACTCGGGGGCGCCGAGCGCCTCCGCGGCGGGAGCCCAGCCGGAGCCCATGACGAGGGCGACGTCGTGGGATTCGGCGCCGGTGAGCTCGCGCAGGCGCGCGGCGGCGGCGTCTGCGGCGGCGTGGGGGTCGGTAACAGATGCGTTCACGCAGAAGAGCGTAGCCCGGAATCGCCTACGCGCGTAGATGGCGCTGCTCACGGTGTTCGGATCGTTGCCTTGTCGTTTCCGCCGAAACGTCCGGAGGGCCCGGAGGGCCCGGATCCTGCCGGCAGCCCTCAGCAGGGGCGCTTGCGCAGTTCCATCACGTAGTCGTGCGGCGCGCCCGCGGACTCGGCGGCGTCGGCGATCTCGCCCAGGTAGCGCGCGGACGGCAGGCCGCCCTCGTACCCGTTCAGCACGTAGCACCAGGCGGCTTCCTCGCCGTCCAGGGTGTGCACGCGGATCCGCATCCGGCGGTAGATGTCGAGTCCGACACCCTCCCACCGGTCCATGGAGTCCTCGTCCAGCGGCGCGATGTCGTAGAGGGCGACGAAGACCTGCTGGCGCGGCGCTTCCACGATCGTGGCGAGGGCGCCCTCCCAGCCCATCTGCTCGCCGCCGAAGGTCAGCCGCCAGTCGTTGATCCAGCCCGTTCCGCGCAGCGGCGAATGCGGGGCGCGGCGCGACATCAGCCGCGGGTCGAGGTTGCCGGCGTACGCGGCGTAGAGCGACATGCAGTCGAGGGTACGGGAGGGGCGGGTGAGTATGCGTGCCCGGATGCCGACGGATCCACGCCCGGCCGACAGCGAATCCGCACCCGCGCGGCGGGACCGGCGCCGCACCCGCGGCGACACCTGCGCCGCCCGAACGGCGCAGCCGGGGACGCCCGCGCGGCGCAGCCGGGGACGCCCGCGCGGCGCAGCCGGGGGCGCGTGGATGCCGCCCGTCACCGCCGCCACCGTCCCCGCTGCGCGTAGCCGTTTCCCCACCCCGCCCCTTCCCGAAACCGAGGCCTCCGGCCCCGGACCCCTGCCGCCTCAAATGCCGGCGGGGCTGGGCATTCGGGATCCGCCCCGGACCCCGTTACGGGCGCTTCGCGCCCGGTGCGCTCAAACTCCCCCAGCTACCGCTGGGAGGTGCCCCCAGCGCGGGCTGGAATATCCAGCCTCGCCGGCGTTTGAGGCGCCGGGGGAGGGCAGGACGGGAGCGCGCGGCAGGGTCGGCGACGCCCGCGCGGCGGGACCGGGGACGTATGGAGGGCGGGACGGGAGCGCGCGGTGGGGCGGCGACGCACGCGCGGCAGGGCCGGGGACGCATACGCGGTGGGGCGGGGACGCATGCGCGGCAGGGGCGGGGACGCATGCGCGGTGGGGCGGGGACGCATGCGCGGCAGGGGCGGGGACGCATACGCGGCGGGACACGCGGCGCGCACGGCGGGGCCAGGGGTGCACGGATGGCGGGACCGGGGGAGAAGCACCTTGAAGCGTGCGGGACAATGGAGCACGGAATGCATCCCCCGGGGAGACCCGGAAGCCCCGGCCGGGGCGGCGCTCGGCCGGGTAGACGTGAGGCGGAGTTTTCGTGACCCGGATCGTGATCATCGGCGGCGGACCCGGCGGGTATGAGGCGGCCCTCGTGGGGGCCCAGCTCGGCGCGGAGGTGACCGTCGTCGACTGCGACGGCCTCGGCGGAGCCTCGGTCCTCACCGACTGCGTACCCTCCAAGACCCTCATCGCGACGGCCGAAGTCATGACGAACTTCGACTCCTCGTACGAGGAGCTCGGCATCGTCGTCGCCGACGACACCCCGCCCATCGAGCAGTCCGCCCGCATCATCGGCGTGGACCTCGGCAAGGTGAACCGCCGCGTCAAGCGCCTCGCGCTCGCCCAGTCCCACGACATCACCGCCTCCGTGACCCGGGCCGGCGCCCGCGTCATCCGCGGCCGCGGCCGCCTCGGCGGCCCCCAGGGCATCGACGGCACCCGCGACGTCATCGTCACCGCCGCCGACGGCGCCGAGACCATCCTCACCGCCGAATGCGTGCTGATCGCGACCGGCGGCACCCCGCGCGAGATCCCCGACGCCATGCCCGACGGCGAGCGCATCCTCAACTGGACCCAGGTCTACGACCTCGACGAGCTCCCCGAGGAACTCATCGTCGTCGGCTCCGGCGTCACCGGCGCCGAGTTCGCCGGCGCCTACCAGGCCCTCGGCTCCCGCGTCACCCTGATCTCCTCCCGCGACCGCGTCCTCCCCGGCGAGGACCCCGACGCCGCCGCCGTCCTCGAAGACGTCTTCCGCCGCCGCGGCATGAACGTCATCGGGCGCGCCCGCGCCGAATCCGCCAAGCGCGTCGGCGACCGCGTCGAGGTCACCCTCTCCGACGGCCGCGTCGTCACCGGCACCCACTGCCTCATGGCCGTCGGCGCCATCCCCAACACCAAGGGCATGAACCTGGAGGAGTCCGGGGTCAAGCTCAAGGACTCCGGCCACATCTGGACCGACAAGGTCTCCCGCACCACCGCCCCCGGCGTGTACGCGGCCGGCGACGTCACCGGCATCTTCGCCCTCGCCTCCGTCGCCGCCATGCAGGGCCGCATCGCCATGTACCACTTCCTCGGCGACGCGGTCACCCCGCTCAACCTCAAGACGGTCTCCTCGAACGTCTTCACCGACCCCGAGATCGCCACCGTCGGCTACACCCAGGCCGACGTCGACGCCGGCCGGATCGACGCCGCCGTCGTCAAACTCCCCCTGCTGCGCAACGCCCGCGCCAAGATGCAGGGCATCCGCGACGGCTTCGTGAAGCTGTTCTGCCGCCCCGGCACCGGGATCGTCGTCGGCGGTGTCGTCGTCTCGCCGCGCGCCAGCGAACTCATTCACCCGATCTCGATCGCCGTCGACAACAACCTGACCGTCGAGCAGATCGCAAACGCGTTCACCGTGTACCCCTCCCTGTCGGGATCGATCGCCGAGGTCGCACGCCAGCTGCACACCCGGAAGACCGGCACCGAAGCCTGATCCGGGCCTCCCGAGGCCACAACCTCCCCTTTCCACAAGGGGACTTGAGGCAGGGCACCGGTGCGCGGCAGTGTGTTCACGCACTCGTCCGACCGCGTATACCACTAAGTGCCCTGCCTTACGGACAACTTCGGTATTCCGGCGCAAGGAGCTGAAACCAGACGGTCGCCCGGGTTACTGTCAGTTTCGTGTTCGCTGCAGAACGTCGCCAGTTGATTCTCGAAATGGTGCGGGCAAACGGAGCCGTGTCGCTCCGTGAGCTCGCCCGCGTGGTCCAGACCTCCGAAGTGACCGTACGCCGGGACGTGCGGGCACTGGAGGCAGAAGGACTCCTCGACCGCCGACACGGCGGTGCGGTACTGCCCGGAGGCTTCACGCGGGAATCCGGGTTTCCGCAAAAATCCCATCTCGCGACGGCCGAGAAGACCGCCATCGCCGACGTCGCGGCCGGCCTCGTCGAAGAAGGCGAAGCCGTCGTCGTCGGCGCCGGAACCACCACCCAGGAGCTGGCCCGCCGGCTCGCCCGGGTGCCAGGCCTCACCGTCGTCACCAACTCCCTGCTCGTCGCCCAAGCACTCGCCCACGCCAACCGGGTCGAAGTCGTCATGACCGGCGGCACCCTCCGCGGATCCAACTACGCGCTCGTCGGCAGCGGCGCCGAACAATCGCTGCAAGGCCTGCGGGTCTCCCGCGCCTTCCTGTCAGGCAGCGGCCTGACAGCAGAGCGGGGCCTGTCCACCTCCAACATGCTGTCGGCCAGCGTCGACCGGGCGCTCGTGCAAGCCGCCGCAGAAGTCGTGGTCCTCGCAGACCACACCAAGCTCGGCACCGACACCATGTTCCAGACAGTCCCCACCGACGTCATGACCCGCCTGGTCACAGACGAGCCGCCGGCGCACGACGACCGGGCCGCGACGGAACTCCAGGCGCTCGCCGACCAAGGGGTACAGATCACCGTGGCCGGAGCGGTTGCATCGCCCGCCGGGCCGCTGGACGCGGGGATGGCAGCCGGGCGACGGCCGCGGAGGGACACCGCGCCGCTGCCGGTGCAGCGGCGCGGAGCCCCCGGTCTGCGCAGTGCGCCGGCCGCCCTGCTGGACCCCCCGCCGGGCGACCGCCGCGTAGCCGACCTCCGCCGCCGCTGACCCCCGGCGGCCCGCCACCCCTGCCCTGGCCGGGCGCCCCTGCCCTGGCCGGGCGCCGCTGCCCCTTGGCCCGGCGCTGCTGCCCCGGGCCGGGCTCCACTGCCCCCGGCCCGGCGCCGCCGCCAGCCGGGGCCCACGCCGCCGCCAGCCGCGGCCCCGCGGGCCCATCGTCGTTGCCCTGGCCGGGACCTGCTGCCGCTGCGCGGAGCCTTTCCCCCACCCCGCCCCTTCCCGAAACCGAGCTCCGCCCGGACCCGCCGCAGGGGCTCCGCCCCCGCACCCCCGCGCCTCAAACGTCGGCGGGGCTGGATTTGCGCGGGGTGGGTGGGCCACCTCAAGCGCTGGCGGGGCTGGATTTGCGCGGGGTGGGTGGGTTGCCTCAAGCGTCGGCGGGGCTGGATTTGCGCGGCGTGGGTGGGCCACCTCAAGCGCTGGCGGGGCTGGATTTGCGCGGGTGGGTGGGTTGCCTCAAGCGTCGGCGGGGCTGGATTTGCGCGGGGTGGGTGGGTTGCCTCAAGCGTCGGCGGGGCTGGATTTGCGCGGCGTGGGTGGGTTGCCTCAAGCGCGGGCGGGGCCGGATTTGCGCGGCGTGGGTGGGTCGGCTCAAGCGTCGGCGGCGGCAACCCAGCCTCGCCGGCGTTTGAGGCGCGGGGTGCGGGGCAGCGCCCCGCGTGTCCGGGCGAAGCCCCCGGGTCACTTGCTGCGCTGGGCGTGCGCTCCCAGCCTCGCCGGCGTTTGAGGCGCGGGGGTGCGGGGGCAGCGCCCCGCGTGTCTGGGCGAAGCCGCTGGGCCACGTGTGGCGTCGGGTCGTGCACTCCCAGCCTCGTCGGCGTTTGAGGCGCGGAAGTGTGGGGTGGAGCCCCGCTTGGTTGGGTGGAGCCCCCGGGGCGGGGGGAGACGGCGAACGCCGGCGGCTGGGGGTCCAGCTCGCCGGCGTTCGGGGCGTCAGGCCGCGTTGGGCCGGGTCAGTCCTTGATTTCGCAGATCGTGGCGCCCGAGGTCAGGGACGCGCCGACCTCGGCCGTCAGGCCGACGATGGTGCCGGAGCGGTGCGCATTCAGCGGCTGCTCCATCTTCATCGCCTCCAGGACGACGACCAGGTCGCCTTCGTTGACCTGCTGGCCCTCCTCGACCGCGACCTTCACGATCGTGCCCTGCATCGGGGAGGCGAGGGTGTCGCCGGAGGCGGCGGGGCCGGACTTCTTCGCGACGCGGCGCTTCGGCTTGGCGCCGCCGGCCGCGGCCGTACGGGCCAGGGTCATGCCCAGGGAGGACGGGAGGGAGACCTCCAGGCGCTTGCCGCCGACCTCGACGACGACGGTCTCGCGGCCCGGCTCCTCGTCGGCCTCGTCCGCGACGGGGGCGGCGAAGGCCGGGATCTCGTTGACGAACTCGGTCTCGATCCAGCGGGTGTGGACCTTGAACGGGGTGCCGTCGACCGGGGCGAACGCCGGGTCGACGACGACGGCGCGGTGGAACGGGATGGCCGTGGCCATGCCCTCCACCTCGAACTCGGCCAGAGCGCGGGCCGCGCGCTGCAGGGCCTGCTCGCGGGTGGCGCCCGTCACGATCAGCTTGGCGAGCAGGGAGTCCCAGGCCGGGCCGATGACCGAGCCGGATTCCACGCCCGCGTCGAGGCGGACGCCGGGGCCGGACGGGGCGTTGAACTTGGTGACCGTGCCGGGGGCCGGCAGGAAGTTGCGGCCCGGGTCCTCGCCGTTGATGCGGAACTCGAAGGAGTGGCCGCGCAGCACCGGGTCGCCGTAGCCGAGCTCCTCGCCGTCGGCGATGCGGAACATCTCGCGGACCAGGTCGATGCCGGTGACCTCTTCCGTCACCGGGTGCTCGACCTGGAGGCGGGTGTTGACCTCCAGGAAGGAGATCGTCCCGTCGAGGCCGACGAGGAACTCGACGGTGCCGGCGCCGACGTAGCCGGCTTCCTTCAGGATGGCCTTCGAGGCGGCGTACAGCTCGGCGTTCTGCTCCGCGGAGAGGAACGGCGCCGGGGCCTCCTCGACCAGCTTCTGGTGGCGGCGCTGCAGCGAGCAGTCACGGGTGGAGACGACGACCACGTTGCCGTGGCTGTCGGCCAGGCACTGGGTCTCGACGTGGCGCGGCTTGTCGAGGTAGCGCTCGACGAAGCACTCGCCGCGGCCGAAGGCGGCGACGGCCTCGCGGACGGCGGACTCGTACAGCTCCGGCACCTCTTCGAGGGTGCGGGCGACCTTCAGGCCCCGGCCGCCACCGCCGAAGGCGGCCTTGATGGCGATCGGCAGGCCGTGCTCCTTGGCGAACGCGACGACCTCGTCGGCGCCCGACACCGGGTCGGGGGTGCCGGCGACGAGCGGGGCGCCGGCGCGCTGCGCGATGTGCCGGGCGGCGACCTTGTCGCCGAGGTCGCGGATGGCCTGCGGCGGCGGGCCGATCCAGGTCAGGCCGGCGTCCATGACGGCCTGCGCGAATTCGGCGTTCTCGGAGAGGAAGCCGTATCCGGGGTGGATGGCGTCCGCGCCGGAGTCGGCGGCGGCCTGCAGGACCTTGGAGATGTCCAGGTAGCTGGTGGCCGGGGTGTCACCGCCCAACGCGAAAGCTTCGTCGGCCGCGCGGACGTGCAGGGCGTCCCGGTCCGGGTCGGCGTAGACGGCTACGCTCGCGATCCCGGCATCCCGGCAGGCCCGAGCAACGCGGACAGCGATTTCGCCACGGTTGGCGATGAGCACCTTGCGCACGATGGCTCCCTCCTTGAAACAAGCTGAGTTTAGGGACTGCCCACACGGCCTTTCGACCCTTCCCCAGAGGTGACCTTGCCCACACGGAGTGTGATTCGAGGCTGCCTCTAGCGCGGAAAGTCCTTGTGGAGCCCCAGGTCAAGGGGATCCCCGACTGCACAGTAACCCCGTCAGATAGCCACGGTCTCTGTCCACCCGGTCAGCGGCCCCCGGCGATTCTTTGTGGATTCCCTACGAACGGCCCACAGATTCTTTGCGCGACCGCCGCCCGGGCGCCGCCCGGCCACCGCCCGGGCGCCCTTTCGCGTAACGAACGCGTGCGCACCCCTTGTCCGTACGTTTACCCGTTAGTAGCCTCCAGGCGTCGAACGGGCTTGTGCCCCGTGAGCCTTGGAGGGGTGGGGCGTCGTGGATGCCGTGCTGCGCAGACTCGTGGCCGGGCTGGCGGCCGCCGCGCTCGCCGCCGAGGGGGTGCTGCTCGCCCTCGTCCACTTCGTGCTGGGGCGGACCACGCACAACCAGTCGATGTCCATCGCCGGCTCGGACCCCGACGTCATGGCCGTGGGCACGTACGTGCTCGGGGCGGCCCTCGGGGGCTTCCTGCTGCTGTGCGCGGTGCTGCTCGCCGTGGCCGCCGTACGGGACCGCGCACCCGGCCGCTTCGCCCGCGCCGTCCTGATCACCGCCGCTGCCGTGCACGGGCTGCTCGGCGCCCTCGCCGTCTCGGCGGTGGGCTGGGACGCCTTCGCGGCGACGATGGTGATCCTGTGCCTGATCGTGCTGACCCTGACGCTCCACCCGGCCCGGGAAGGCCGTGCGGGTGGCCGTGCGGGCGATCCGGCGGACGGCCGCGTGGACGGCCCTCAGGGGCCGGCCGGGGGGTTCAGGCCCACAAGTCGGTGATGGACACGCCCAGTTCGCCCAGCAGGGAGCGCAGCAGCGGCATCGACAGGCCGATGACGTTGCCGTGGTCGCCGTCGATGCCCTCGATGAACGGCGCCGACAGCCCGTCCAGCGTGAACGCCCCCGCCACGTGCAGCGGCTCGCCGCTCGCCACGTAGGCCGCGACCTCCGCGTCCGTCGGCTCGCCGAAGTGCACCGTCGTCGACGCCGTCGCCGACACCCGGCGGTCCGTGGCCGTGTCGATCACGCAGTGCCCGGTGCGCAGGACGCCCGACCGGCCGCGCATGGCCTTCCAGCGGGCCGTGGCCTCCGCGGCGTCCGCGGGCTTGCCGAGGGCCTCGCCGTCGAGCTCCAGCACCGAGTCGCAGCCGATGACCAGGGCGCCCGCGGCCTCGTCCAGGCCGGCCACGACGGCCGCCTTGGCCTCGGCCAGGGCCAGGGCCAGCTCGGCCGGGGTGTCCGCGCTCAGCGAGTCCTCGTCGAAGTTGCTGACGAGCACGTGCGGGGCGAGCCCGGCCTGGCGCAGCAGGTTGAGCCGGGCGGGGGAGGCGGACGCGAGGACGAGGGCGTGGGCCGGGGCAGGGGCCGGGGCAGCAGTCATGCCCGCCATCGTAGGCGGCGGTCCGGAACCCCGGTCAGGGAACCGGGCGTCAGGGAACCCCGGTCAGGGAACCGGGCGTCAGGGAACCGGGCGTCAGGGAACCCGGCCGGGAAACCCGGTCTAGAACCCCACGCCCAGTACGTACACGACGACCACCATGGCGAGGACGAGTACGACGGTCATCCGCCGGAGCATCGCCTGCGTCTCGCGCATCTCCTCGGGCGGCTCGTTCTTCGGGTCGGACCAGAGCATGCCCCGATTCTGTTTCCGAAGGCCCGTGCGGCGCCTGAGTACGGGTACTCAGGCGCCACCACCGGATCGCACCATTCTTCCGGCCGGGTGCGGGCGGCCGGGGGCCTCAGCCCCGGCCGGGCCAGTACGTACGGGCCCACGCGCGCGGCCCCGGCTGCGGCAGCGTGCGCGACGCCAGCCGGCCCGGTGCCGCCCACGCGTCGGCCACCTGCGGCGCGCCCGACGGTGCCGAGGCCAGCACCGCCGCGCGCGCTTGGACCACCGCCAGGGCGGCGGCCAGCTCCTCCGGCGTCGGATTCCCCTTGACGACCTTGATCACCACAGGACTGGACCTCCCGGACCTAGAGGGGGATGTTGCCGTGCTTCTTCGGCGGCAGGGACTCGCGCTTGGTGCGCAGCTGGCGCAGGCCCTTGACGACGTGCGCGCGGGTCTCCGACGGCATCGTCACCGCGTCGACGTAGCCGCGCTCGGCGGCGGTGTACGGGTTGAGCAGGGTGTCCTCGTACTCGGTGATGAGCCGGGCGCGGACGGCCTCCACGTCCTCGCCGGCGGCCTCGGCCTCGGCGATGGTGCGGCGGTGCAGGATGTTGACCGCGCCCTGCGCGCCCATGACGGCGATCTGCGCGGTCGGCCAGGCCAGGTTGAGGTCGGCGCCGAGGTGCTTGGAGCCCATGACGTCGTAGGCGCCGCCGAATGCCTTGCGGGTGATGACGGTGATCAGGGGGACGGTGGCCTCGGCGTAGGCGTAGATCAGCTTCGCGCCGCGCCGGATGATTCCGTTGTACTCCTGGTCGGTGCCCGGCAGGAAGCCGGGGACGTCGACGAAGGTCAGCACCGGGATGTTGAAGGCGTCGCAGGTCCGCACGAAGCGGGCGGCCTTCTCGGAGGCGTTGATGTCGAGGCAGCCGGCGAACTGCATCGGCTGGTTGGCGACGACGCCGACCGGGTGGCCCTCGACGCGGCCGAAGCCGGTGAGGATGTTCGGGGCGAACAGCGACTGGGTCTCCAGGAACTCGCCGTCGTCGAGGACGTGCTCGATCACCGTGTGCATGTCGTACGGCTGGTTCGCGCTGTCCGGGATCAGCACGTCGAGCTCGCGGTCGGTGTCGGTGACCTCGGTGTCGGCCTCCTCGGGGAAGGCGGGCGGCTCCGAGAGGTTGTTCGACGGCAGGTAGGACAGCAGGGACTTGACGTACTCGATGGCGTCCTTCTCGTCCCCGGCCATGTGGTGGGCGACGCCCGAGGTGGCGTTGTGGGTGCGGGCGCCGCCGAGCTCCTCGAAGCCGACGTCCTCGCCGGTGACCGTCTTGATGACGTCCGGACCGGTGATGAACATGTGCGAGGTCTGGTCGACCATCACGGTGAAGTCGGTGATGGCGGGGGAGTAGACCGCGCCGCCGGCGCAGGGGCCGACGACCAGCGAGATCTGCGGGATCACACCGGAGGCGTGCACGTTGCGGCGGAAGATCTCGCCGTACATGCCGAGGGCCATGACGCCCTCCTGGATGCGGGCGCCGCCGGAGTCGTTGATGCCGACGACCGGGCAGCCGGTCTTCAGCGCGAAGTCCATGACCTTCATGATCTTCTGGCCGAAGACCTCGCCCAGGGAGCCGCCGAGCACGGTGAAGTCCTGGGAGAACACCGCCACCGGGCGGCCGTCGACGGTGCCGTAGCCGGTGACGACGCCGTCGCCGTACGGGCGGTTCTTCTCCATGCCGAAGTCGGTGGAGCGGTGCCGGGCGAACTCGTCCAGCTCGACGAAAGAGCCCTCGTCCAGCAGCAGGGCGATCCGCTCGCGGGCCGTCAGCTTGCCCTTGGCGTGCTGCTTCTCCACGGCGCGGGCGGACCCGGCGTGGGAGGCCTCGTCGATACGGCGCTGCAGGTCCGCGATCTTGCCCGCGGTGGTGTGGATGTCGATCGGCTCTGACGGTTGTGACATCGGGGTCGCGGCTCCCTGTGTGGTGTCAACTGCCTGGTCAATGAATGACTACTGCTGGCTACTGGTGCGTAGCGTATCGGCGGGCATGGCGCTCGGCAGTGCGGCGTTTGACACACCTAATGTGGCTTGCATGACGCCATCAGATGCTTCAGGAGGAACCCCTTCCGGGCCCTCCGCGGGTCGTTGGTCGAATCTCGACCGGCCGCCCCTGAATGCCGCCGCCCTGCAGCGCGCCCTCGTCGCCGGGCAAGGACTGTGGTCCTCGGTGGAAGTCGTCCCCACCACCGGCTCCACCAACACCGATCTCGCCGCCCGGGCCGCGCAGCTGCCCGAGGGGGCGGTGCTCGTCGCCGAGGAGCAGACCGCCGGGCGCGGGCGGCTCGACCGCAGCTGGGTCGCGCCCGCCCGGTCGGGGCTGTTCTTCTCCGTGCTGCTCAAGCCGGGCGAGGCCGTGCCGCAGGAGCGGTGGGGCTGGCTGACCCTGCTGGCCGGGGTGGCCACGGCGGCCGGGCTGTCCCGGGCCGCCGGGGTCGACACCGCACTCAAATGGCCCAACGACCTGCTGGTCACCGTGGAGGGGGCCGAGCGCAAGGCCGCCGGCATCCTCGCGGAGCGGGTCGCGGACGGGATCGTCATCGGGATCGGCCTCAACGTGTCGCTGACCGAGGACGAGCTGCCGGTCCCGGAGGCCGGGTCGCTGCTCCTGGCGAAGGCGGCCGTCACGGACCGCGAGCCGCTGCTGAAGGCCGTACTGCGGTCCCTGGAGGAGTGGTACGGGAACTGGCGCGCGGCCGCCGGCGATCCCGCGGCCAGCGGCCTGCAGGAGGCGTACGCGGCGCAGTGCGCGACCCTCGGCCGGCACGTGCGGGCGGACCTGCCCGGCGGGCGGTCGCTCACCGGGACGGCCGAAGCGGTCGACGCGGAGGGGCGGCTCGTCGTACGGACGGAGGACGGGGCGCACGAAGCCGTCGGCGCCGGCGACGTCGTGCACCTCAGGTCGGCTCGGTAGGGGCGGATCGCTGCGGGTCGCCACAGGTCACGGCAGGTCACGGCCGGTCCGGGCCCGGTCCGGGCACCCTCCGGGCCGGGCCGCCGGCCCCCGCCGGCCGCCCTGCGGGGCGGCCCGGGGCGCACGCCCGGCGGGGTCGCGGACCGGTCCGCGACCCCGCCGGGCGCCGGAGGTAACGGGAGTGGGGAGTGAGCTACGGCACACCTGCCGTATGGTTTAGGCGATCCCGGTCCCTGCCGGTGATCACCCGGCTCGGCAGGGCAGTGCGCACGGAATGGACAGGAGGCGGCCCTTGACCGTCGACGACTCTACGTCCGGTGCGTCCGCCCGCGGACCCGGCAACCCGGGCGGCCCGGGGAGCCCGGGCACGCCGATCGGGCGCGACCAGCACACCCCCCACCACGAGGTGGACCACACCGCCCAGCCGACGGCGGACCCGCTCGCCATCCGGCTGGAGCAGCTGATCCTGGGCGCCGAGCGCCGCTACACCCCCTTCCAGGCGGCCCGCAGCGCCGGTGTGTCGATGGAGCTCGCCTCCCGTTTCTGGCGGGCCATGGGCTTCGCGGACATCGGGCAGGCCAGGGCCCTGACGGAGGCCGACGTCCTCGCGCTGCGCCGGCTCGCCGGCCTGGTCGAGGCGGGGCTGCTCAGCGAGCCGATGGCGGTGCAGGTGGCCCGCTCGACGGGGCAGACCACCGCCCGGCTGGCCGAATGGCAGATCGATTCCTTCCTGGAGGGGCTGACCGAGCCGCCGGAGCCCGGGATGACCCGTACGGAGGTCACGTACCCGCTGGTCGAGCTGCTCCTCCCGGAGCTGGAGGAGTTCCTCGTCTACGTGTGGCGCCGCCAGTTGGCGGCGGCCACCGGCCGGGTCGTGCAGGCGGCCGACGACGAGGAGATGGTCGACCGGCGCCTCGCGGTGGGCTTCGCCGACCTGGTCGGCTTCACCCGGCTGACGCGGCGCCTGGAGGAGGAGCAGCTCGGCGAGCTGGTCGAGTCCTTCGAGACGAGCGCCGCGGACCTGGTCGCCGCGCACGGCGGCCGGCTGATCAAGACGCTCGGCGACGAGGTGCTGTACGCGGCGGACGACGCGGGGACGGCGGCCGAGATCGCACTGCGGCTGATCGAGACGATGGATGCCGACCCGCTGATGCCGGAGCTGCGCGTCGGCATCGCCTTCGGGACGGTCACGACCCGGATGGGCGACGTCTTCGGGACCACGGTGAACCTGGCCAGCCGGCTGACGTCGATAGCCCCGAAGGACGCGGTGCTGGTCGACGGGGCGATGGCCGAGGAGCTGGGCCGTACGGGCGCGGCGCCGCTCTCCGAGAAGGAGGCCGAGGCCGAGGAGGGCGGCGGCTCCTACCGGTTCGCGCTGCAGCCGATGTGGCAGCGGCCGGTGCGCGGGCTGGGCGTCGTGGAGCCCTGGTCGCTGACGCGGCGGAAGCCTAAGATCCCCGGGTAACGTTCGTTAACCGGGAGGGCCCTGTGTCGGTGGAGTCGGCGATGGAGTCGGAGTTCGTAGCGGTACGTCGGCACGGTGACGACGGGGTCGTGGAGCTGGTCCTCGACCGGCCGAAGGCGATGAACGCGGTGTCCACCGCGATGGCGCGGGCCATCGGGTCGGCCTGCGCGCAGCTGGCGGCGGACCCGTCGGCCCGGGTGGTCGTGCTCACCTCGACGGCGGAGCGGGCGTTCTGCGTCGGCGCGGACCTGAAGGAACGCAACTCGTTCAGCGATGCGGAGCTGGTGCGCCAGCGGCCCACCACGCGGGGCGCGTACGGGGGCGTGCTGGAGCTGCCGATGCCGACGATCGCGGCGGTGCACGGGTTCGCGCTGGGCGGCGGCTTCGAGCTGGCGCTGGCCTGCGATGTGATCGTGGCCGACGAGACGGCGGTGGTCGGCCTGCCCGAGGTGTCCGTGGGTGTGATCCCGGGCGGCGGCGGCACCCAGCTGCTGCCGCGGCGCGTGGGCGCGGCCCGGGCGGCGGAGCTGATCTTCACGGCCCGCCGGGTGGAGGCCGCGGAGGCGCTGTCGCTGGGCCTGGTCGACTCGGTGGTACCGGCCGGCCGGGACCGCGAGGAGGCCCTCGCCCTGGCCGCCCGGATGGCGGCGAACTCCCCGGTCGGCCTGCGGGCGGCGAAGCGGGCGCTGCGGCTGGGCCACGGGATGGACCTGGCGGCGGGCCTGGAGATCGAGGACGCGGCCTGGCGGACGGTGGCGTTCTCCGGCGACCGGGCGGAGGGTGTGGCGGCGTTCAACGAGAAGCGCCGCCCCAACTGGCCGGGCCGGTAGCCGCACGGTTCCCGGGTCCCCTGCGGGAGCCCCCGCCGGGCCCGGGTCCGGCGGGGGTGCGACCTGGCATATCGGGTGAAACTCCCTAATCTGGGGTGATGGGACTCGACGCGCGGCTCGGAGCCGTCGTGGGCCTGGCGCAGGCCATGGCCGCCGCGGGGGCGCCGCGGGACAGCATGCGGGCCGCCGCGCGGGGCGCGCGCCTGGCGATGGACGGGTCGTTCGCCGCGATCTCCGCCTGGGAGCGTGAGCGGGGCCGGCTGCGGGTGCTCGTCAACGAGGGCGGGCGCCGGGCGGACGAGGCCGAGTACCCCGAGGACGAGTCGTACCCCGTGCACGACTTCCCCGAGATCACCGAGTTCCTGCACGAGCGCTGGGTCGGCGGCGGGGGCCCGCACGCCTGGGTCGAGAGCGCCGCCGGCGCCCGCCCCGGCCGCCGCGGCGAGACCCTGCGCCGGCGCGGCCGCGGCACCTGCGTCGTGGCGCCCGTCGTGCTGAGCGGCCGCGCGTGGGGCGAGCTGTACGTGGCCCGGGACGACGGGCTGCCCGACTTCGGCGAGGACGACGCCGAGTTCGCGACCGTCCTCGCCGCCGTGATCGCCGCCGGGCTCGCGCAGAGCGACCGGCTGGAGGAGGCCCGCCGGCTGGCCTTCACCGACCCGCTGACCGGGCTGGCCAACCGCCGCGCCGTCGACATGCGGCTCGACGAGGCCCTGGAGGAGCACCGGCGCGGCGGTGTCGTCGTGAGCCTCGTGGTGTGCGACCTCAACGGGCTCAAACGGGTCAACGACACCCTCGGCCACGCCACCGGCGACCGGCTCCTGGAGCGCTTCGGGTCCGTGCTGAGCCTGTGCGGGGCCATGCTGCCCGGCGCGCTCGCCGCCCGGCTCGGCGGCGACGAGTTCTGCCTGGTCGGCGTGGGTCCCTCGGCCGACGAGGTGGTGCGGGTGACCGAGGAGCTGTGCCGCCGCGCCGACGGGCTGGAACTGGGCGAGGGGGTGGCCTGCGGGGTCGCCTCGACCGGGGACCCGATCGGCCCCGTGACGTCCTCCCGGCGGCTGTTCCGGCTGGCCGACGCCGCCCAGTACAAGGCCAAGGCCGCCCGCTCCGCACGCCCCGTCGTCGCCGGGCGGGACACGGCCGTGGTGCATCTGGCCGACACGGCCCAGCAGGAGGCCCCGGGCGAGCGGCGCCGCTTCCGCGGCCGGGCGTGACGCCGTACGGGCGGGCGTGACGCCGTACGGGCGCCGCTGACGCCGCGTAAGAGTTCCTCGTGAACGTCACTAGTGACATGAAGCGATTCAGTCCGTAGGGTGCTGAATATGGATATGCACACTGTCGTGGTGGGGACGTCCGGCACCACCCCCGAGGACGTCATCGCCGTCGCCCGCGGCAACGCGCGGGTCCAGCTGTCCCCCGAGGCCCTGGACGCGCTCGCCCGCTCCCGCGAGATCGTCGATTCGCTCGCCGCCAAGCCCGAGCCCGTCTACGGGGTCTCCACCGGCTTCGGCGCCCTGGCCTCCCGTCACATCAGCCCGGAGCTGCGCGCCCAGCTCCAGCGCAACATCGTCCGCTCGCACGCCGCCGGCATGGGCCCGCGCGTCGAGCGGGAGGTCGTGCGCGCCCTGATGTTCCTGCGCCTGAAGACGGTCGCCTCCGGTCACACCGGTGTCCGGCCGTCCGTCGCGCAGACCATGGCCGACGTGCTCAACGCCGGCATCACGCCCGTCGTCCACGAGTACGGCTCCCTCGGCTGCTCCGGCGACCTCGCCCCGCTCTCGCACTGCGCGCTCGCCCTGATGGGCGAAGGCGACGCCGAGGGCCCCGACGGGGTCGTCCGCCCGGCCGGCGAACTGCTCGCCGAGGCCGGCATCGAGCCCGTCGAGCTGCGCGAGAAGGAGGGCCTCGCCCTCCTCAACGGCACCGACGGCATGCTCGGCATGCTGGTCATGGCCCTCGCCGACCTCCGCCGGCTCTACACCTCCGCCGACATCACCGCCGCCCTGACGCTGGAGGCCCTGCTCGGCACCGAGAAGGTCCTCGCCCCCGAGCTGCACGCCATCCGCCCGCACCCCGGCCAGGGCGACTCCGCCGCCAACATGGCCGCCGTCCTGAAGGGCTCCGGGCTCACCGGGCACTTCCAGGAGGAGTCCGCCCCGCGCGTGCAGGACGCCTACTCGGTGCGCTGCGCCCCGCAGGTCGCCGGCGCCGGCCGCGACACCATGGCGCACGCCGCCCTGGTCGCCTCCCGCGAGCTGGCCTCCGCCGTCGACAACCCGGTGGTCCTGCCCGACGGGCGCGTGGAGTCCAACGGCAACTTCCACGGCGCGCCGGTCGCGTACGTCCTGGACTTCCTCGCCATCGCCGCCGCCGACCTCGGCTCCATCGCCGAGCGGCGCACCGACCGGCTCCTGGACAAGAACCGCTCGCACGGCCTGCCGCCGTTCCTGGCCGACGACGCCGGCGTCGACTCCGGCCTGATGATCGCCCAGTACACGCAGGCCGCCCTGGTCAGCGAGATGAAGCGGCTGGCCGTCCCGGCCTCCGCCGACTCCATCCCCTCCTCCGCCATGCAGGAGGACCACGTCTCGATGGGCTGGTCGGCCGCCCGCAAGCTCCGCACCGCCGTCGACAACCTGACCCGCATCATCGCCATCGAGCTGTACGCGGCCACCCGCGCCATCGAGCTGCGCCACGGGCTCACCGCCGCCCCGGCCAGCATCGCCGCCATCGCCGCCGCGCGGGCGGCCGGCGTCGAGGGCCCCGGGCCGGACCGCTTCCTGGCGCCCGACCTGGCCGCCGCCGACGCGTTCGTGCGCTCGGGTGCGCTGGTCGAGGCCGTCGAGGGGGTCACGGGCCCGCTCGCCTGAGCAGTCCGGAAACACGGAAACGGAACGGCCGGGGGCCGCTCCCGGGAGGAATCCCGGCGGGCGGCCCCCGGCCGTCGTGCTGCGGTGCCGCGGTGCCCTACTGGGCGCGGGTGCGGCGTACCGAGAACGCGACGAAGCCCGCGCCGACGCCCAGGAAGAGGGTGCCGGCCAGCAGGTACGGGGTGGTGTCGATCCCGCCGGTGTCCGCGAGCGCCAGGGTGGCGGCCCGGCTGCCCGGCGCGGCCCCGTCGGCATCCGCGGTGCCTGCGGCACCTGTGGCGTCCGTGACGCCTGCGGAGTCCGTGTCGCCCGCGCCGTCGGCTCTGGCGGCGGTCACCGTGACGGTGCCGGAGCCGCCGGCGTTCCCGGAGGCGGGCGCGACGGAAGCGGGGGCCGCGGACTCGGGTGCGGTCGCGTTCGCGGACGGAACGAACCAGAGGGCGGCGAGGAGAGTGGTCGCACCCAGCGAGGTGAGCAGGGGCGGGCGTGCGGACACGGGGCGATCCCCCTTGCGGAAGCAGCGAATTGACCGTGTGCGGTGATGCTACGGAAAGGGGCGGGTCGTGGGAAAGCCGGGGCGGGCGCGGGCTTACTCTCCGACGTATGAACCCTTCTGACACATCACGATACGTACGGCTTCGCGTGGATTTGGTGCTGGAGGTGCCGGACGCCGACGCCCTCACCGGAGCCGCACTCGACCACATCGCCGACGACGAGTTCATGCCGGACGACGAACGCGGCCACGCCGAGTCCGCGGTCCGGGAGGACGAATCGGAGGCCCTCGCGTACCTCGTCGACCCCTCTGACCTGGTCGTGGACATCCCCGGGGTGGAGCTCGTACAGGCCTCCTGGAGCAGCGAGCCCGTCGAATACGACCCCGAGTCGCTGGAGTACGAGCTGGACGAGGAAGATGGAGGCTTCGACAGAGAGACCGACAACGCCTGACCGTGCGGTAGCCCACATCCCAACGGAATGTGGAACCGATCCGAGCCGTCAACGCGTTGACTGGTGAGTGGCAGGGGGTGTGTCCCCCTGCCCGGGGATGCCCCCGGGGGGTTCAGCAGCGATGGAGTGGCGTGTGAGGACGGACAGCAAGCGGCGGAGAAGGTCCATGGCGGCCATATCCGCCGTGCTCGGCGGCGTACTGATGCTCACGGCGTGCGGCGGCGGTGACGAGGACAAGGCGAAGGGCGGCGGTGACGCCGCCAAGTCGCAGTCCGACGTCGACGCGGCGGCGGCCAAGGACGCGTCGAAGGCCAAGATAACGATCGCGCCGAAGGACGGCGCGACCAACGTCGGCATCGACACCACCGCCGTCAGCGTCGCCGACGGCACGCTCACCGCGGTCGAGCTCAAGACCTCCGAGGGCGCGGCCGTGGCCGGCAAGATAGCCGGCGACGGCAAGAGCTGGAAGCCGGACGCCCCGCTGAAGCGCTCCACGAAGTACGCGCTGTCGGCGACCGCCAAGGACGCGGGCGGCAAGGAGGCGCACGAGAACTCCTCCTTCACCACCGTCTCGCCGGAGAACAGCTTCATCGGCTCGTTCGTGCCGGAGGACAAGCAGACCGTCGGCGTGGGCATGCCCGTGTCGATCACCTTCAACAAGCCGATCAAGGACAAGAAGGCGGTCCAGGCGGCGATCAACGTCACCTCCAGCAGCGGTCAGGAGGTCGTCGGCCACTGGTTCAGCGAGCAGCGGCTCGACTTCCGCCCCGAGAACTACTGGCAGGCGAACTCCACCGTCACGATGAAGATGATGCTGGACGGCGTGCAGGGCGCCCCCGGCATCCAGGGCGTGCAGAACCGCACCGCCACCTTCAATATCGGCCGGAGCCAGGTCTCCACGGTCGACGCGAAGTCGAAGAAGATGACGGTCACCCGGGACGGTCAGGTCCTCAAGACCATCCCGATCTCGGCGGGCGCCCCGGCGAACCCGACGTACAACGGCCAGATGGTGATCTCCGAGAAGTTCAAGGAGACCCGGATGAACGGCGCCACCGTCGGCTTCACCGACGCCGACGGCAAGGGCGAGTACGACATCAAGGACGTCCCGCACGCGATGCGGCTGTCGAACTCCGGTACCTTCCTCCACGGCAACTACTGGGGCGCGGACTCGATCTTCGGCAGCGCGAACACCAGCCACGGCTGTGTCGGCCTGAACGACGTCAAGGGCGCGGGCGACCCGAACCAGCCGGCCGCGTGGTTCTACGACAACTCGCTCATCGGCGACGTCGTCACGGTCATCAACTCCCCGGACAAGACGATCAAGCCGGACAACGGCCTCAACGGCTGGAACATGAGCTGGGCGGACTGGAAGGCCGGCTCGGCCGCCTGACATCCCCGTCCCGCCGCACGGCGGGCCGGACCGTACCCGCGGATGGCGGGGCACCCCTCGGCGGGCGCCCCGCCATCCGGCGTTTCCGGCGGCGGCTCGGTGTCCGCCCGGCGGCTGGCCGGTGGCCGCAAACTCCGCGCGGGCGCCCGGGCCCCCGGACTAGGGTCCGGCGCATGACAAGCGACTCCGTGATCCGCCCCGTGATCCGCGCCCTCACCCCGCCGCCGTCCGACGCCGAGGCGGAGGCCTGGCGGACGGTCCTCGCCGACGCCCTGGCCGCCGACCTGCCGCAGCTGCCGGCGCCCTCCCGGGGGGAGGTGGCCGGACGGCTCCGGGTACGGCCCGCGCGCGGGCACGCCGCCCTGTGGGCGGCCGAGGACGGCGTCGCCGGGCTCCTGCTGTTCACCGACGAGGAGAACCTGCACACCGCGTTCCTCGACGTGCTGACGGTCCGTCCGCGGGCGCGTCGGCAGGGCCTCGGCACGGCCCTGTGGCAGCGGGTCCGCGAGGAACTCCTCACCCGGGGCCGCACCTCGGTCTCCGCCCAGATCGACCTCGGCGGCCCGGGCCAGGCCTTCGCGGAGTCGCTGGGCTTCACCAACGTCCTGTCGATGGCCTGGTACGTCCAGGACGTCCCGGAGGCGCGGCGCGCCCTGCCCGTCCGGGAGGCCGCCGCCCCGCCCGGCTACGAGCTCGTCTGCTGGCCCGGCCTGGTGCCCGACGCGTGGGCCGCCGCCGCGGCCCGGGCCCACTGCGCGATGGACGACGCCCCGGCGGGCGACATCGACGTGCAGGCCCTCGCCTGGACCCCGGACCGCCTGCACGCCTCCCAGCAGCTGATCCTCGACCGCGGGGGCGCGCTGACCACGGTCGCCGCCGTCACCCCGGAGGGCGAGGTGGCCGCGTACACGGAGCTCGTGCTGCCCGACCCGGACGGCCCGCGCGCCATCCAGTACGACACGGTCGTCCTCCCCGGACACCGCGGCCTCGGCCTCGGCCGCACCGTCAAGCTCCGCATGCTCGCCGAGACGGCGGACCGCCACCCGGCCCTGCGCGCCGTCGCCACGACCGTCG
Organism: Streptomyces sp. NPDC090445; assembly: GCF_044769385.1. Lineage (NCBI taxonomy): Bacteria > Bacillati > Actinomycetota > Actinomycetes > Kitasatosporales > Streptomycetaceae > Streptomyces > Streptomyces sp. NPDC090445. The sequence continues at coordinate 281,471 of NZ_JBIVXV010000004.1, forward strand.
CGGACGAGAACGCCCCGATGCGCGCCGTCAACGAGGCCCTCGGCTACCGCCGCGAACGCGGCACGGCCCTCTTCCAGCTCACCCTTTAGCGGCGGCCGCCTGCGGAGTTCCTCGGCGAGCCGTGGCTGACGCTGGATGTGGACGTACGCCGCCCACTGGTGATGAAACGCTGGAGCGGGGCCAGGTCGGATCCCTGCCGGGCCTGGTCGGCCGCCTCGTCGAGCTCGCGCGTGAACGCGGCCCGCGCGGCGGGACCGGTCAGTACCCCGAAGGGTGTGCGGAGAGCCAGGCGGCGTGGCGGTCGCGCAGGCGGTCTCGGTCCTCGGGGGTGGGGAGGATGACGTCGGCGCCGCCGTCGTACGCGTGGTGGATGCGGGTGAGGTCCGGGTCCGTCACGAAGACCCCCGACAGGGCCGCGTCGGCGGCCTCGCGGAGCAGCGGGTCGAGGCAGCCGCGCACCCAGGGCCGCCGGTCGGCGTAGAAGTACCACCGGTTGTCCGGACCCGGGTCGGACGCCTCGTCCAGGACGGTCCACAGGGTGCCCGCCGGGTGGAGGGCCCTGCGCAGCACCGTCCATTCCGGCGGATCGGCCGTTTCGGCCGGGTCCGTCCAGTCGATGGTCACCACGTACACCTCGCCGCCCGCGAAGAGCTCGTCGAGGACCGTGTTGTACCGGTCGAGGAGGATCGCGTACTCGGCCTCGTCGTCCGCGTAGCGCTTCGACTCCGGCAGGCTGTGGAAGCGGACCCAGCGGCTTCCGTACACCGTTTTGAGGTCCCACGGCAGCAGCGGCCCGGCAGGCCGGTGGGCCTGCCAGAGCCGGGTCAGCCGCTCGTGCGCCGGGTCGGGGAGCAGGGCGCCGGTCACTTCCCGGGCGCCTCGGCGACGCCGATCGGGCAGGAGACGCCTGTGCCGCCTATGCCGCAGTACCCCGCCGGGTTCTTGTCCAGGTACTGCTGGTGGGGGGCCTCGGCGGGCCAGAACGGGCGGTCCTCGGCCGGGAGGACCGCCGTGGTGATCGGGCCGTAGCCGGCGGCGTTCAGGACCTGCTGGTAGGCGTCGCGGGAGGCTTCGGCCTCGGCCTGCCGGGCGGGGGAGTGGGTGTAGACCGCGGAGCGGTACTGGGTGCCGACGTCGTTGCCCTGGCGGAAGCCCTGGGTGGGGTCGTGGGACTCCCAGAACAGCTTCAGCAGGGTGGCGTAGGAGACGGCCGCCGGGTCGAAGACCACGCGGACGACCTCCGTGTGGCCGGTCAGGCCGGAGCAGACCTCCTCGTACGTGGGGTTCTGCGTGTGGCCGCCCTGGTAGCCGACGAGGGTGGTCCACACCCCGGGGGTCTGCCAGAACTTCCGCTCGGCGCCCCAGAAGCAGCCCAGCCCGAAGTCCGCGACCTCCAGGTGCTCCGGGTAGGGGCCGGCGAGGGGGGTGCCGAGGACGGTGTGCTGCGGCGGCAGGGCGAACAGGGGCTCCGGGCGGCCCTTGAGGGCCTGCTCGGCGGTGGGGAGCTCGGGCGTGCGGCGGTACGAGAACATGGACTTCCCTCCTTGGTACCTCCCTCAACGGACGGGGGCGGGCCCGGATTCCCCACCGCAGGGTGGAAGGAGATCCGGGCCCGCCCGTCGCCGGCTGCTGCCGCGCGTCCGGCGCCGGACGGCCGGCTGCTGCCGCGCGTCCGTCGCCGGCCGCTACTGCGCGTCCGTGGTCACGCGGACCGCCCAGTCGCGTGCGTACAGGTAGCGCCGCTTCGGCTGGGAGTGGTACGACCACGGGATGGTGCCGATGTACCCGTCGATGAGGCGGAACTGCTCCACCGCCTCGGCGTCCCGGTCCTGCCAGAACAGCATCCAGGCCAGCATGTGCCGCAGCCTGACCGCCCGCCGGTCGCCGGGGGCGGCCGCCGCCAGATCGGCGAGGGCGGCGTCGACGGCCGCGCGGACCTCGGGCTCCTTGTAGTAGTCCTCCGCCTGGAGGTCCTTGGTCCACGCCTCGTTCTCGAAGTAGGCGATCAGCGGCAGCAGCGACAGCAGTTCGCCGGGCTCGGCCGCGTCGGCCGCCTTGCGGGCGAAGCCGAGGGCCAGCTCGTGCGAGCCGCGCCATTTCGCCGCCCAGTACTGCATGCAGTGGGTGTGCGCGGTCAGCAGCCTGGGGGCGCGGGCCGTGATCTGCGCCCACAGTTCCTCGTACCGCTCGTGCGGGTAGCCCAGGCCCATCCCGATGGCCTGTTCCACCATGTACGGGACCGGGTCCGCGGGGTCGGCGAGCTTCTGGGCGGCGTGCGCGGTCCGCTCCGCCGTGAGCAGCAGCTCGCGGAAGAGCCGGAACTGCTCCTGTGTGGTGCGGGCCCCGGACTGGCTGCCGCGCACGTTCCACGCGACCTGTACGGCGGTGTCCGCCTCGACGACCGCCGCCGTCGGGTCCCCGGGCCGGGCCGCCTGCCAGGCGAGCAGCCAGGCGTCGTCCTCGGCGGCGGCCTCGGACAGGGTGCGTACCCGGTCCCAGCGCTCTTCCCAGTCCGTTCCGGCGGCGTCGATCCAGCCGGCGCCGGCCTGCCAGTCGCCGGCCCGGACCGCCGCCAGCGCGGCCGTCTCCTCCGGGGGCACGGGCCGGGCGTGCTCGGTGTCGAGGTCGGCTTCCGGGAGGAAGCCGAGCGCGACGACGGCTGCGGCCTGTTCCGCCTTGGTCTGCTCCTCCAGGGCCTCGGTGGTGGCCTGGGTGGCCGCGATCTCGGCCTCCAGGGCGTCCGACCGGGCGTTGAGCCTGCGCGCCTTGCGCACGTAGTACATGGCGCGCAGCAGTTTCAGGGCGCCCGCGAGCAGCAGGACGCCGAGGACGGCGAGTCCGATCATCACGGGGCAAGCACCAGCTTCCGCAGGGGTTCGGTGTCGCACTGGTCGGCGGCGGCCGCCTCCAGCGCGGATTCCAGCTGCTCCTCGAATTCCTCGGAGGGGTAGCGCAGCGCGGCCGGCTCGGACCAGGACAGCTCCCAGCGGGCGGTGGCGCGGGCCGTGAGCTCGACGGTGACGAGCCGGCCCAGGAGCCTTCGGACGACGGGGCGGGCGAATTCGCGGGCGGTGCGGCCGGTGGCGGCGGCGGCCTCCTCGGACTTGGGGAAGCGGTCGGCGACGCGCCAGCGCAGGGCCGGGTCGGCGTCGATGGCGTCCAGGACCGCCGCCAGGTCCAGGTCCGGGTGCGGGGTTGAGCCGTCGGTGGCGGCTGCGCCCTCCGCGGCGAAGGCGTCGCGGACGTCCTGGGCGCCGCGGTCCGCGTACGCGGTCATGCTCTCGTGGACCAGGTCCGGCCAGTCCACCCGCTTCAGGGCGAGCGCCTGCGGGGTCAGCACGGCCTGCTCCAGCGCGGCCTGGGCCGCCTCGGGGGCGGAGAGCAGGGCGAGCGCGGGGCGGGCGTCGGTGTGGCTGCGGCCGTCGTCGGGCAGGGCTTCGATGCGGGCGACGCGCTCGGCGAGCGGCGGGTGGGAGTCGTACGGGTCGGCGGGCTCGGTGGGCAGCTCGCGGCGCATCTCGTCCAGCTCGTCGGAGCGTGCGTCGAGGAGGCTGCGCAGGCCGCCGAAGACCTGTCCGGGCCGGGGCATCAGGTCGGCGCCGAGGCCGAGGGTGGCGTACGCGTTCATGTAGAACTCGTGGGCCGGGCCGAGCGCGTTCAGTTCGCGCAGGGCGGAGGCGGCGGCGTCGCGTCCGGCGACCTTGACCGAGGCCAGGTCGGCGGCGAGCTCCTGGCGGCGGGAGGAGGTGCGGGTGGCGCGCAGGTAGAAGCGGCCGTACGCGATGTAGATCCTGGCCATCGCACGGTAGGTGGCGCCCTCGCCGCCGGTGTCGACCTCGTGGGCCTTCTTGCCCTTGGCGATTCGTTTCTGCGCCTTCTCCTCCTGCCGGGCGCGCTCCTTGGCGACCTTGGCCGCGGCGCGCTCGTGGAAGTGGCCGACGGTACGGGTGAGCTGGGCGCGCCCGCGGGCGATCAGCGGGGTGAGCCGGGTGTCGAAGTTGGCGTAGTGGCCCATCTCGTGGGCGAGCACGGCGCGCAGCTGCATCTCGTCCAGGCCGGTCATCAGCGGCAGCCCGAGGTAGAGGCGGCGGGTGCCGGGGAGCAGGCCCAGCAGCCGGGAGTCCTCGCTGACGGCCGCGTTGACGTCGGCGATCAGCACGATCTCGTCGGGGGCGCGGGTGCCGACCTGCTCCGCGACCTCGCGGACGGTCTGCCACAGCACCGGCTCCTGCTCGGGGCCGACGGGCACTCCGGGTTCGGCGTCCCCCTTGGGGGTGCGGAGCATGAACATGCCGCGCACGATCGGGATGGCGAGGACGCCGGTGACGGCGATCAGTTTGAGCAGCGCGAAACCGCGCAGCCCGGCCGTGTACGCGCCGAAGTCGGCGCCGGCGAGCAGGGCCAGCAGGACGAGGCCGAGCAGATAGAAGCCTGCGAGCAGGACGAGCGCGCGCAACGCGCGCAGTGAAGCGCCCATATGGGACAGATCCCCCCGGGGGTGAAGACGGTGCGGTGGTGCCGGGCGCACCGTCCGCGCAGTCTGCCGGGGCTGGGCCGGGGCCGGGTACGGGAGACCCGGCCGCTGCTGCCGTGGCGGCGACGGTGCGGTGCGGTGCGTGCGGCACCTGCGGCCGCGCCGGGTCGGAGGCGGGCCGGTGGCGGAGCCGGAGTCGCCCGGACCCGCCGGCCGGCCCGACGGCCACGGGGGGATCATGCGGCCTCATGGTCACTTACGGCAACCTTATGGCCCGAAGGCGGCGCGCCAGCGGGGCGTCGACGGTGCGTCAGTGAGTCAGTGCCTCAGCGGTGCCTCAGTGGGGCAGGGTGGCCGGGGAACCGCCGTTGGCCTCGTAGCCGGCCACCGCCAGGGCGCGGTACACCGCGTACTCGGCGGCCGGGTCCTGCGACGCCGACCACGGCAGGGCGCCGACGCAGCCGTCCACGTGCCGCACCTGCTCCATGGCCTCCGCCCACCGCTCCATCGGCACCAGGAACGACAGCAGCAGGTGCCGTACGTGCGCCAGCATCGGGTCGTCGGGCCGCGCCTGGTGCACCGCGTACAGCGCGCCCTCCACCGCCCGGGTCACCACCGCGCTCTGCCAGAAGGCGCCCAGCACCAGGTCCGGCTTGTGCTCGTACACCGCGAACAGCGGCAGGGCCGCCAGCAGCGAGCCCTGCGGGGCGCGGGCCGCCGCCGCGTGGGCGAAGGCGTCGGCCTTCTCCCGCGAGCCGTGCCACTTCTCGCACCAGTAGTGCAGGGCGGCCAGGTGGGCGCCCATGTGGTTCGGGGCCACGTCGATGACCTTCGCCCACAGGGTGTCGAACTCCGCCTCCGAGTAGCCGAGCGCCCGCGCGACCGCCAGCTCCGTGATGTACGGGACCGGGTCGCCCGGCGCCAGCAGCACCGCCTTGCGGCAGGCCTCCCGGGCCTCCTCCAGGATGATCCGGTGGTCCTCGGAGCCCACGCCGCCCGAGTGCCGCCACGCCTGCTGCACCAGCAGCTCGGCGTGCACCTGGGCGCCGCCCGCGTCCTTCCCGTCCTGCAGCCGCCACGCCTTCAGCCAGGACGCGCCCACCCCGGGCTGCGACGGGGGCGCCTCCCGGCGGTGGCCGGGGGAGAGCTCCAGCGCCGCCGCCCCGGCGAAGGCCTGGACCCGCTGCCAGCGCAGCTCCCCGTCCTTGGGGGTGCCGGCCAGCAGCTGGGAGGCCGCCTGCCACTGCCCGGTCCGCTGCACGACGGCGAGCGCGTCCATCAGGTCCCGGTCGGGGCCGGGCACCCGGACGTCGAGCTCCTCCTGCAGGGCGAACCCGTAGTCCGCGGGGTCGGCGGCGTCGGGGCTGCCGGGCGGGACCAGGCGCAGGCCGCCCGCCCGCCTGCGCCGTATGAGCGGACCGAGGGCGGCCACGAGCAGGCCGACGGCGATCAGGAACCACAGAATCTCCATGCCCTCAAGCGAACCAGACCGACCCGTGCCGAGGCGAATGCGAACGCCGTGTTGCAGGACCCGCCCCCGGCGGCGGCCGCGGGGTGGCGCACGGCCGTACGGGCCTTAGGCTCTGCCCATGAGCGACGACAGCCACGAGCACCAGAGCTTCGAAACCCGCGCCATCCACGCGGGCAACACCGCGGACCCGCTGACCGGCGCGGTCGTGCCCCCGATCTACCAGGTCTCCACGTACAAGCAGGACGGCGTCGGCGGCCTGCGCGGCGGCTACGAGTACAGCCGCAGCGCCAACCCGACCCGCACCGCGCTGGAGGAGAACCTCGCGGCGCTGGAGGGCGGCACGCGCGGCCTGGCCTTCGCGTCCGGGCTCGCGGCCGAGGACTGCCTGCTGCGCACGCTGCTCGTCCCGGGCGACCACGTGGTCATCCCGAACGACGCCTACGGCGGCACGTTCCGCCTCTTCGCGAAGGTCGTCTCCCGCTGGGGCGTGGAGTGGTCGGTGGCCGACACCTCCGACCCGGAGTCCGTGCGCGCCGCCCTCACCCCGAAGACGAAGGTCATCTGGGTCGAGACCCCCTCGAACCCGCTGCTCGGCATCACCGACATCGCGGTGGTCGCCGAGATCGCGCGCTCGGCCGGCGCCAAGCTGGTCGTGGACAACACCTTCGCCTCCCCGTACCTCCAGCAGCCGCTCGCGCTCGGCGCGGACGTCGTCGTGCACTCGCTGACGAAGTACATGGGCGGCCACTCCGACGTCGTCGGCGGCGCCCTGGTCACCGCCGACGCGGCCCTGGGCGAGGAACTGGCCTACCACCAGAACGCGATGGGCGCCGTGGCCGGCCCCTTCGACTCCTGGATCGTGCTGCGCGGCATCAAGACCCTCGCCGTGCGCATGGACCGGCACGCGGAGAACGCGGCGAGGATCGCCGAGATGCTGACCCGCCATCCCAAGGTGCACAAGGTCCTCTACCCGGGCCTGGCCGAGCACCCGGGCCACGAGATCGCCGCCAAGCAGATGCGCAACTTCGGCGGCATGATCTCCTTCTGCGTCCTCGGCGGCGAGGAGTCGGCGGTCGAGGTCTGCAACCGGGCCAAGCTGTTCACCCTGGGCGAGTCCCTCGGCGGCGTCGAGTCCCTCATCGAGCACCCGGGCCGCATGACCCACGCCTCGGTGGCCGGTTCGGCGCTGGAGGTCCCCGGTGACCTGGTGCGCCTGTCCGTCGGCATCGAGAACGCCGACGACCTGCTCGCGGACCTGACCCAGGCCCTGGGCTAGGAACAACAGGGCGGCCCCGGGGCCGAGGGGCAACAGGGCGGCGGCGGACCCCGGTTCGCCGCCGTCACGTCACCCACGTCACCCACGTCACCGCCGGGCGGCGGCTACCAGCCCTCCAGGGGCGGGGAGACGTCGCTCGGCGGGACCTGCCACGGGTGGGTCAGGGCCGCCCACACCGCGAAGGCCACCGCCGCCGCGACCAGCAGCGTCCACCCGGCCCGGTGCAGGATGCGCCGGCGGCGCAGCAGCCGGTCCCCGCGGGCCGCGGCAGCGGCCGCCAGCCCGGCCGGGACCACCGGGTGCGGGCCCTGCATCAGCCGCCTGACCTGGGCTTCCTTGCGGTCCGGGATGCTGCTCATGCGGCCTCCTCCCGCCGGGCCCGCAGCACGTCCACGGCCCGCCCGGACAGCACCCGCACCCGCTCGACCGGCAGCCCGAGCTGCGCGGCCGCGACCTCGTGCGCCACGCCCTCGTACACGCACAGCACGAGCACGAGCCGTTCCAGCGGGGGGAGCGGGGCGAGGACGCCCCGGCCGCCGAGGTGGCGGCGCCCGGTGCGGGCGAAGGCGGCGCACAGCTCCTGGCGGGTGTGGTCGTACGGGTCGTCGCCGCGCAGCCGCTCCCAGCCGGCGTACGTACGGGCCAGCGCGCCGGCCAGCAGCCGGCGGGCGGCCGGGCAGTCGGCCCCGGACACGGCCCCCGAGGGGGCCCCCGCCGCGGCGCCTGACGCATCACCCGACGCGGCGCCCGACACGCCACGGGCCTCGGCCGTCAGCAGGACCGCGACATGCAGGAGCCGCCCCGCCGCGCCCGCGACGAAGGCCTCGAACTCGGCGTAGGGCCCCGCTCGGTGGTCCACACGGCCTATGGTGCGGCCAGGGGGACGGCCCCGGTCAAGGGGTCGGACACACCCGGTCCGGGCCGCCCGCGGGGTACCGCCTCAGGAGGCCGGGCCGGCCTCCGAAACGGTGCCCATCAGTTCCGACAGCGAGCCGTTGAAGCGGGTCAGCAGCCCGGTGAACGCCTCCCGCTCGTCCTCGCTCCAGCCGTCGGTGACCCGGGCCATCAGCTCGCGCCGCGACAGCCGGACCTCCTCCAGCCGCGCCAGCCCGCGCGGGGACAGCGCCAGGACCACGGCCCGCCCGTCCTCGGGGTGGGAGGTGCGCTTGACCAGCCCGGTGTCGACCAGCGGGGCGACCTGCCGGGTGACGGTGGAGGAGTCGATGCCCATGCCGCAGGCGAGGGCCTTGACGCCCATCGGGCCTTCCAGGTCGAGCCGGTTCAGCAGCAGGTACGCGGCGCGGTCCATCGAGTTGCGGGCCTGCCCGACCCCGCCCAGACGGGTCTGCTCGGCGCGGCGCGCGAAGACGGCCACCTGGTGCTGGAGCGCGTCCAGGAGACCCGCTTCGGGGCGTGTTTCGGCCGCCGCGGGCAGGTCGGAATTGGCCGGGTTGGAAGGCATGGCCGTGAGCTCTCTTCGCGTGGGGCCGACAGGATGGGGGACAGAGTACGCGGCCATACGGCGGCTCGTACGCCGCGTGGGAGAACTGGTACGACTGGTACGAGCCCGGTACGGAACCGGCGCGGGACACGGTACGGACCAAGCCCCCGCCCCCGTCCCGCATGGCCGGATTTCGCCCCTTCCGCACGGTCCGACCCGTCAGCCGGAACACGCCCGTGACAGGTGGGGGCTGCGAGACTGGCGGCATGAACTACCGCGTGCTGCAGCCCGTCCCGCCCGTCATCCTCGACGACGTCCTCGGGGCCCAGAAGATGCTCTCGGGCGTCGCCCGGGTCACCCCGATGGAAGGCAGCCGGCACCTCTCCTCCCTCACCGGCTCCCCGGTCCACTTCAAGTGCGAGAACCTCCAGCGCACCGGCTCCTTCAAGCTGCGCGGGGCGTACGTGCGCATCGCGGGACTGCGGCCCGAGCAGCGGGCGGCGGGCGTCGTCGCCGCGAGCGCCGGCAACCACGCGCAGGGCGTGGCCCTCGCGTCCGCGCTGCTCGGCGTCCACGCGACCGTGTTCATGCCGGTCGGGGCGCCGCTGCCGAAGGTCGCGGCGACCCGGGACTACGGGGCCGACGTGCGGATGGAGGGCCAGGTCGTCGACGAGACCCTCGCCGCGGCCGAGGAGTACGCGGACCGCACCGGGGCGGTGTTCATCCACCCCTTCGACCACCGCGACATCGTCGCCGGGCAGGGCACCGTGGGCCTGGAGATCCTGGAGCAGTGCCCGGAGGTGCGCACGATCCTCGTCGGGATCGGCGGCGGCGGACTCGCCGCGGGCATCGCCGTCGCGGTGAAGGCGCTGCGGCCGGACGTGCGGGTGATCGGCGTGCAGGCGGCGGGCGCGGCCGCGTACCCGGTCTCGCTCCGGGCGGGCCACCCCGTCTCGATCGACAACCCGAGCACCATGGCCGACGGCATCAAGGTCGGCCGCCCCGGCGACGTCCCGTTCCGGATCATCGGCGAACTGCTCGACGACGTTCGCACGGTGTCGGAGGACGAGCTCTCCAGCGCCCTGCTGCTCTGCCTGGAGCGGGCCAAGCTGGTCGTCGAGCCGGCGGGCTGCGCCCCCGTCGCCGCGCTGCTGAGCGAGCCCGAACTGTACGGGGCGGGCCCGGTGGTGGCGGTCCTGTCCGGCGGGAACATCGACCCGCTGCTGCTCCAGCGGATCCTGCGGCACGGCATGGCGGCGGCGGGCCGCTACCTGTCGCTGCGGCTGCGGGTGGCGGACGCGCCGGGGGCGCTGGCCGGGCTGCTGGCGGTGCTGTCGGTGGTCGACGCGAACGTGCTGGACGTGAGCCACGTACGGACCGACCCGCGGCTGGGGCTGACGGAGGTGGAGGTCGAGCTGCACCTGGAGACGAAGGGCCGGGAGCACTGCACGGAGGTCGCCCGCTCGCTGCACGCCGCCGGGTACACGGTGATCGGCTAGCCGGGCCGCGCGGTGGCCGGGCCGCGCGGCGCCGCCGGCCGGCCGGGGAAACGGCGGAGCCCCCTCCGTACCGTACCGATCGGTCCGAAGGGGGCTCCGCCGTGCTGTGCGCCTGTCGTGCGCCTTCCGGGGCGGTCAGCCGGTGAACGGCTTGACGTCGAGGATCCGGACCGAGGCCGTCTTGCCGTTCGGCAGCTCGTACTCGGCGTCCTCGCCGATCTTCTTGCCCAGCACGCCCGCACCCAGCGGGGACTGCGGGGAGTAGGTCTCGAAGTCGTTCGAGGCGTATTCGCGGGAGGCGAGCAGGAAGGACATCGTGTCGTCCTCGTCGCCGTCGAAGGCGATCGTGACGACGGTGCCGGGCGCGACCTCGCCCTCGGCCGACGGGGGCGTGCCGACCTTGGCGTTCTCCAGCAGCTGCGTCAGCTGGCGGACGCGGAGCTCCTGCTTGCCCTGCTCCTCCTTGGCCGCGTGGTAACCGCCGTTCTCGCGCAGGTCGCCCTCTTCACGGGCAGCCGCGATCTTGATGGCGATCTCCGTGCGTGCGGGACCAGAGAGGTAGTCCAGCTCGGCCTTCAGCTGGTCGTACGCCGCCTGGGTCAGCCAGGTGACGCTCTCGCTCGTCTGGGTCACGGGTGCTCCTCGTCGGTACAGGGGACTACTTGTCCGCCGGTGGCGGGCGAAACCACGAGCCTAACAATTCGGGAAGAAAAGGGGGAGGACACCGTGTGCACGAAGTGTGTCATCGGGCCCCTGAGCAGCAACGGGACCAAAGTGCCGCCCGGCCTCCGCCCTGGCGTGCCACCGGCGCTCCACCGGTGCTCCACCGGCGTTCCGCCGGCGTTCCACCCGGCGTGCGGTCAGCCCGCGGACCCCGCCGCCTGGCAGCCGGCCAGTTCGATCGCAGTGGCGCGGCCGGTGGTCTTCACCGTGACGACCTCGTCGACGCGCGACTCCTTCTGCCCGAAGGTGAAGTCCGCGCGGCCCACCTCGCCGTGCCCGGTGTCCTGCGAGATGAGCGTGCACACCCCGGTCACCGAGGCCTCCTTGCGCACCTCCAGGTGCACCTTCACCTCGGAGTCCGACACCACCTGGAACTTGATCACCTCGGCGCTGACGTCCTTGCCGGCCACGTAGCCCCAGCCGATCCAGCCGACGACGGCCAGCAGGCCGACGCCGAGCACCGAGCCGACGATCTTCAGCGTGCGGTCCGCGCGCTCGTCGGCCGACCGGCCGTAACGGCCCTCGGGCAGGCCCTCGCGCACCGTGCTCATGATCGTTCCTTCCCAGAGTGTCGGGTTCCGCTTGATTCCGGGCTCGACCCCGGAATTTTTCCGCCCCCCGATTCGGTCACTATAGGAGCCGTCCGCCTGACGAATCACAGAGGATCCTGTCTTGACCGAGCAGCTGCGATTGATGGCCGTCCACGCCCACCCCGACGACGAGTCGAGCAAGGGCGCGGCCACCATGGCCAAGTACGTGTCCGAGGGGGTGCCCGTGCTGGTGGTCACCTGCACGGGCGGTGAGCGAGGCTCGATCCTCAACCCCAAGCTCCAGGGTGACAAGTACATCGAGGAGAACATCCACGAAGTCCGCGCCAAGGAGATGGAGGAAGCCCGCCAGATCCTCGGCGTCGACCAGGAATGGCTCGGCTACGTCGACTCCGGCCTGCCCGAGGGCGACCCGCTGCCCCCGCTCCCCGAAGGCTGCTTCGCCCTGGAGGACGTCGACAAGGCGGCCGGCCGCCTGGTGAAGAAGATCCGCGCCTTCCGGCCGCAGGTCATCACCACGTACGACGAGAACGGCGGCTACCCGCACCCCGACCACATCATGACCCACAAGATCACGATGGTGGCCTTCGACGGGGCGAGCGACGCCGAGAAGTACCCCGAAGCCGAATTCGGGCCCGTTTACCAGCCGCAGAAGCTCTACTACAACCAGGGCTTCAACAAGCCGCGCACCATCGCCCTGCACGAGGCGCTCCTCTCCCGCGGCATGGAGTCCCCCTACGGGGAGTGGCTGGAGCGGTGGAAGGAGTTCGAGCGCAAGGAGCGGACGCTGACGACGCACGTCCCCTGCGCCGACTTCTTCGAGATCCGCGACAAGGCGCTCATCGCCCACGCCACGCAGATCGACCCCGACGGCGGCTGGTTCCGCGTCCCCATGGAGATCCAGAAGGAGGTCTGGCCCACCGAGGAGTACGAGCTTGCCAAGTCGCTCGTCGACACCTCCCTCCCCGAGTCCGACCTCTTCGCCGGCATCCGGGAGAATGCGTAGCCATGAGCGCTACACAGGCAGCACTGATCCAGCTCGTTCCGCTGGCGGGCGACACCTTCGACAAGAACAAGGTGACGCCCGGGATCCTGGGCTTCCTCGTCTTCGCCGCCCTCGCCCTGGGGGTGTGGGGGCTGATGAAGTCGATGAACCGGCACATGGGCCGGGTCGACTTCGAGGAAGCCCCGGAGCCGGGCACCGGCCCCAACCCGACCCCCTCGGCCTAGCCGACCCCCTCGGCCTGGCCGACCCCCTCGGCCCGGCCGCCCGCCCGGCGGCCCCGCCCCGCCCGCCCCGGCCCGGGCGGCCCCGTCCGGTGGTGTCCCACCACCGGGCGGGGCCCCGGCATGCCGCGACACGGGCTGCGGCGGCCCGGCGGGGTGCCGGCCGGGGTCAGCGGGAGTCGGGCAGCGGGACGCCCATGAGCTCGCGGGAGCGGAGGGTCGGCGTCAGGGCCAGGCGCCAGGCCTGCCAGCCTTCCGCCGGGTCCACACCCCGCCCCAGAACCACCGTGTAGGTGTCCAGGCAGTCGGCCAGCCGAGCGTCCCGCATCACGTGGGGCGAGTCCGCCAGGCGGGTCAGCTCGGCCCGCGCCTCCGCAACGCCGGCGCCCGGCACCGCGTACGGCAGCAGCGTGCACCGCAGGAACCGCGCCCAGTCCTCCCCGCGCCGGTCCCCGTACGAGATGAACAGCCGGGCGGCCTCCTCGCACAGGCCGAGCGCCTGCGCCACCCGCTCGTTGCCGGCGTCGACCACGGCCAGCTCGACGCAGGTCCACGCCTCGCCGTGGGCGAGCCCGATCCGCCCAAAGTCGGCCCGGGCGTCGACGAGCAGCTGCCGGGCGAAGCCGGAGTTCTTCAGGTTTCCGGTCTGTGCGGCCCGCTGGTCGCGGGTGACGCGGCCGGAGTGGTGCCGGGCGTAGGCGAGCCCGTACACGTCCCGCATCCGCGAGAACATGGTCCGGGCCCGTTCCAGCTCCCGTACCGCCTGGTCGAGGTCGCCGGCCTCCTCCAGCGCGTGCCCGAGGTAGTACAGCGTCCACGCCTCGCCGCGCGCGTCCTCGGCCTCGCGGTGCCGGGCCAGCGCGTCCCGCAGCTGCCCGGCCGCCGGCCCGGGGTCCCCGTCGACGACCCGCGCCCGGCCCAGCTGGGTCAGGGCCCAGGCCTGGCCGCGGTCGTCGCGGGTGCGCCCGTACAGGTCGAGGGCGAGCCGCAGCTCCTCCTCCGCCCGCGGCACGGCGCCGAGCCGCAGGTGGACCTGCCCGAGCTGGAAGTGGGCCCACGCCTCGCCGTGGACGCTCTCGTTCTCCCGGTGCAGGGCCAGCGACTGCTCCAGCAGCGCCATCGCCTCGGCGAGCCGCGCCCGGTCGCGTTCGACCGCGGCCAGGGCGTGCAGGCCCCACGCCCGGTCGCCCGCGAGCTTGTCCGGCTCCTGCAGCTCCAGCGCCTCCCGGATCCGGGCCGCGGCCTCCGGCAGCTGCCCCTGGTGGTGCAGGGTGATGCCGAGCGAGATCAGGGCCATGCCCGCGCCGGCGTCCTGCTGTGCCTCCCGGTACTGGTCGACGACCGACGCCAGCGTGGTGCGCGCCTTGTCGAGCTCGCCGAGCTGGCGTGCCGCGATGCCCGTACGCCACTGCACCGACCGGACCATCCGGCTCTGCCCCGGCTCGCCCCGGTGCGCCGCCTCGACGGTCTGCGTCAGTTCGTTGATCTCGCCGAGCCGGTACAGGTCCCCGCGCAGCAGGCAGAAGTCGCAGAGCGCGCCCAGCAGGTCCAGGACCGCCTGCTGGTCCACGTCCTCGGTGTGCCGCAGGGCTGCCGTGATGAAGCTCGACTCCTCGTCCAGCCAGCGCAGCGCCGCGTCGAGGGAGGGGAAGCCGTGGCCGCCGAAGTGGCCGGCGCGGTGCGAGGTCTTCCCGTCGACCATGCGGATCACCGTGTCCGCGAGCTGCGCGTAGCCGCGGATCAGCCGGCCGTGGGCCGCGGAGGCCGTGGCGCGGTCCTCGTCCGCGGCGAGCCGCGCCTCCGCGTACGCGCGCACCGCGTCGTGCATCCGGAACCGCTCGCCGCGTACGGGGTCCAGCAGGCCGGCCCGGGCCAGCTCGTGCAGCAGCCGCCCGGCCGCCGCCCGGTCCGTGTCGATCAGCGCCGCCGCGGCCGACGGGCCGAGCGAGGCCCGCCCGGCCAGGGTGAGGCGGCGCAGCAGCCGGCGCCGCTCCTCGGGCAGGCAGGCGTAGGCGAGGCCGAGGGCCCGCTCCAGCCGCGCGCCGGGGCCGGGGTCCTCCTCGGGGCCGCGGCCGGGGCCGGGGGCCTCCGCGCGTTCGGGGTCCGCCTCCGCGGCGGCAGGCAGGGCGGCCTCCGCGCGGGCGGGCAGGGCCTCCGCGGCGGCGGTCGGGGCCCCCACTCGGGCGGGCAGGGCCTCCGCGGCGGCGGTCAGGGCCTCCGGGGCCGTCGCGGCCACCGGGGCCAGGACGCGCAGGGCCAGCGGCAGCCCGCCGCCCAGGGCCAGCAGCTGCGGCAGCCCGGGCAGGGATCCGCTGTCCTCGGCGGCGGAGGGGGGCTCCGCCGTGTCGGCCGCCGCCCGGAGCAGCTCGGCCGCGTCCGGGTCCGCGAGGGGCTCCACCGGCAGCTGGTGCACCCACGCCCGTACGTCGGAGGGCAGCTCCAGCGGCTGCTGCGCCGTCACCAGCACCAGGCTCTCCGACCGCTCCGGCACCAGCATCCGGACCTGCTCGGCGTCGACCGCGTCGTCGAGCACCACCGTCACCGGCAGCCCCTGCAGGTGCTGGTGGTAGAGCTCGCCGAGCCGCCGCACCTGCTGCTCGCCCGAGGCCCCCTCGCGGAACAGCAGCTGCTCGCGGGGCGCGCCCAGCCGGTTCAGCAGGTGCAGCAGTGCCTCCCGGGTCGGCAGCGGCGCCTCCCCGCCGGCAGGGCCGCCGCCCCGCAGGTCCACCACGCACGCGCCGCGGAACTGGTCGCGCAGCGCGTCCGCGGCCCGCAGCGCCAGGGCCGTGCGGCCGGCTCCGGGCTCGCCGTGCAGGACCACGACCACCGGGCGGGTCTCCGTACTGGCCCGCGCCGCCTGCACCCACTGCGCGATCCGGGTGAGCTCCGCCCGCCGCCCCGTGAACGAGGCCGCGGACTGCGGCAGTTGCGCCCACGACTGCTCCAGCACCGTACGCCGCCGGGCCTCGGCGCTGCGGTCCCCGCCGCGCAGCTGCGCGCCGGCCGGGCGCGGGGCCTGCCGGGCGGCCTGGCGGGCCGCGGCCGCCACCGCGCGCTGCTGCTCCAGGAACGGGCGTATCCCGCGTACCTCCAACGCCGACAGCCACTGCAGTTTCAGCTGCTCCGGTCCGCCGGGCCGCCCCCGTTCGCCGGCCCGGCGGTTCGCGGCGGGCAGGTGCAGGGCCGTCACCTTGGCGACCGCGGCGGCAGCGCCGGCGATCCCGGTGACGGCCCCGGCGGTTAAGGCCGTCCCCGTCGCCACGCCCAGCGAGAGGTCCACACCGGCGGCCGCGACCGCCGCGACGGCGGTGACGAGCAGCGCCGTCGAGGTGTTCTGCCGCCGGAAGGCCTCGCCGAGGGACTCCTCCCCGTCGGCCGCCTCGTCCAGGGCCCGCACGTACGCCTCGTACTCCTCGGCGGCGCTCGCCGCGAGGGCGTCCAGCGTCTGGCGTCCGCGCGCCAGCAGCGCCTCCCTGTCGACCGGTGCCCCCGTCGCGGCGGCGCGCCGGTCCTCTTCGTCCACGGCCCGTTCCAGCAGTCGCTCGGCCTCACCGCGATGGCTGTCCCGCATCGGCATCCCCTCAAGAGAGCTCCGGCAACGTGCCCCAAGTGTGGGACCGCAGGCCTGTGCGCGACATAGAACTTGAGCTAGATCAGAGGGAGTTGCCCCACATCCGGGAAACCGCGTGCATATATGTGCGTTCCCGCCCCGCCCGGCCGGTGCACCGCCACCCACAGTGACGGACCGCGCGGCCCGTCAGACGAACGGCACGGTGATGCACGCGAGGCGCGGGCCCGCGCTCCCCGCGTGGCCGGACACGGTGTGGGTCGCGTGCTCGTGCACCACGACCGAACCGGCCTCGCCGGCCCGGATCCGCCAGCCGACGGTCGTCTGCGAACGGCCGTCGCCGCGCGCGTCCGTGGCCAGATCCAGCCATGCCTCGTTGCGCGGGTTGGCGTACACCGGATCGACGGAGGGCTGCACCGGGTCGACGGCGTCCTGGTAGTGCGCCCCGGCCGCCGCCGGATCCTTCCCGCAGGGCTTCCGGTGCACGTGGGCGCCGAAGGTCCGGCCGGCCTCGACGCCCTCCAGCCGGAGCTCGATCCGGGTGCCGTCGTCACCGGTCTGCTCCGTGACGCGGATCCGGCTGCCGACCGGCACGGACCCGGGGGCATAGGTGACCGCCCCGTACCCGGTGTCGTCGGCCGGCCGGAAGGCACCGGCCACGCTCACCGCGCCCTGTCCGGGGCTCGGGGTGGCCGCGCCTGCCGTCAGGGCCAGCGACGCGGCGAACACCGTCGTCATCAAGGCCATCTCGGCCCTCCTCGGTCGGGTGCCAGGCCGTAACCCATGCTGACCCACGATCCGCCGCCCCACGACTTCCGCGCGGCCGATCGTGCACCGGCCCGGCCCCCGCGGGGGCACTGCGGGCGCCCCGACCCCCGCCCCCGTACACTCCGGCAAGATCCAACTGCACACCTCGGGGGACTCGGTGACGGTACGAGAGATACGCACGGCGACCCGGCTCGTCGGCCGCCGCACCACCCTGCGCTACCTGGCGCTCGGCGCCGGCGCGGCCCTGCTGTCGGCCTGCACCGGCAAGGACAAGCCCGCCACCCCCGCCTCGCCCTCCGCCCCGGAATCCCCCTCGACCTCAGCCTCGGCCTCGCCCACGGCGTCGGCGTCAGCCTCGCCCTCGCCATCCGCCTCGGCTTCGCCCACGCCCGCCGCCACGGGGGTGGTGGGCCGGGCCTTCGCCGAGTTCATCAAGGGCGCCTGGACGATCCGCTCGACCCTGCCCGGCGGCGGCATCGGCGGCCGCAAGGACACCGGCCGGGCCGCGATCCGCGAGGACGGCACCTGGACGATCGTCTGGTCCGGCATCGCCGGCACCTGGACCGGCACCTGGTCCATGCGCCGCGGCCGACTGGACCTCCAGGTCCTCACCGGCCCGAAGGAGCTCACGGAACCGGACGTCTCCCATTCCTCCGTGGACAAGGTGCCCGAGACCGTGAAGGACAACCTGGGGATCATGCTCCCCTGGTTCCCGCTGGGCGCCCAGGACATGTTCGGCCGCCTGGAGGTCGCGTACAACGGCACCGAGCTGCGGATCCGCCACTTCGACATGTCCGGCACCATGTCCATCCACGTGTGCAACCGCGCCTGACGTCCGGCGTCCGGCGTCCTACCCCGACGCCTGCGCCGCCCCGTCCGCCGTCCGCGGGGCGCGGCCGCGCCCGGTGCGCAAGGATGGCACCGTGCCGAACCGCCTCGCGAACGAGACCTCGCCGTATCTCCTCCAGCACGCCGACAATCCCGTCGACTGGTGGCCCTGGTCGCCGGAGGCCTTCGCCGAGGCGCGCGAGCGCGATCTGCCGGTGCTGCTCAGCGTCGGGTACAGCAGCTGCCACTGGTGCCGATGAACTTACACAACCAGGTAGTCCTGACCTGGGGTGCTGCCAGCGGGTAGCCGCATGAGTACGTACGATGAGGAACTGGGCAGGAGCATAGACGCTTGGGTGGAGGCCGAACTGGCCGCTTCGCCCGAGTGGGGGCCCGAGAAGTACGCCAGCATCCGTCAGGCTCGGATAAGGCGGTCGGGCTCGGCGACACGGTCGTAGCGTTTGATGTTGTTGAGAGCAAGGTTGAGACGGCGCTCGTACTCCAGCAGGCCGACTCTGCGCTTGTGTAGGGCGTGGACCTGCCGCCAATGCTCGCAAGTGGTGGCGGCCTGTCTCCCCTCTGCCGGGGGCGAACCCGCTTTCGCCCAGCAGGTGTGCTGTGCGCGGCGACCTCTCCGTTCCCTACATGTCCCCAAGATCGACCGTGATGGAGAAAGGTGCGGTGGCCGTCACCGTGCCGGTGAACATCTCGCCGTCCCTGTAAGCCTTGGTGGCGGGGTCGAGGACGTAGGTGTAGACGATCGGGACACCGGTGGCGGCCTGCTCGACCCGCCAGCAGAAGGGGATGCCGGCCTTGGCGTACTGGTCCACCTTCACGACCCGGTCGGTTGTCTCCGAACCGGGCGACACCACCTCGACGACCAGGAGTACGTGCTCGGGGCGGGTGGGCGTGAGGTCGATGGTGTCCGCCCGGTAGACGATGACGTCAGGGCGGCGGTTGGTGAGTGGAACGTCCTGAAGACGGACGTCGAAGTCCGTGTCGGCGTTCCAGTCCGGGCCCGCGGCGGCGTCCAGGGCATTAGCCAGGAGCCGAGCCAGCCGGTTGTGCCGCTTGGAGGCGCTCGGGCCCACGACGACCATCCCGTCCACGATCTCGATGCCGGCGCACTGTTCCTCGGACCAGGATTCGTACTGCTCCGCGCTGATCTGCGAGTGCATCCACGCGGGCGCCACCATCTCGGCGGTCATGGTGTACCTCCTTCGAGAGGCCTCGGCAGGTCCGGCGCTGCTGCGCCAAGCCTACTGTTTCGAGGTGCCGGGCTGCCCGACTCGGAAGGGAAGGAGCCGCCCACCACGTCATGGCGCATAAGTGCAATTCGGCCAAGTGAGGCGGGCTCGTCGGTGTTTCACTGGTCGCGGTAGACGCTGTGAGAGGCTGGGCCGTATGAACCGGTTGGCTGGTATGACCTCGCCTTATCTACTTCAGCATGCCGACAATCCGGTCGACTGGTGGCCGTGGGGACCCGAGGCGTTCGAGGAAGCGAAACGGCGCGATGTACCCGTTCTGCTGTCGGTCGGATACTCCGCGTGCCACTGGTGCCACGTGATGGCGCACGAGTCCTTCGAGGACGAGTCGGCCGCCGCCTACCTGAACGAGCACTTCGTCAGCATCAAGGTGGACCGCGAGGAGCGGCCCGACGTCGACGCCGTCTACATGGAGGCCGTGCAGGCCGCCACCGGGCAGGGCGGCTGGCCGATGACCGTGTTCCTCACCCCCGACGCCGAGCCCTTCTACTTCGGCACCTACTTCCCGCCCGAGGCTCGCCATGGCATGCCATCTTTCCGTCAGGTGCTCGAAGGCGTGCACAACGCCTGGACGAGCCGGCGGGACGAGGTGGGAGAAGTCGCGGGGAAGATCACTCGGGACCTTGCCGGGCGGGAGCTGAGCACCGGGGACGCCGGAATGCCCACCGAGGAGACCCAGGCCCTTGCGCTCCTTCAGTTGACTCGGGACATTGACCCCGCGAGCGGCTGGTTCAAGGGAGATACCAAGTTCCCGCCGTCGATGGTGATCGAGTTCCTGTTGCGCCACCACGCGCGGGCCGGTTCCGTGGCGGCGCTGGAGATGGCAGAAGGGCTGTGCGGCGCGATGGCTCGTTCGAGCCTGTACGACCAGGTGGGAGGCGGGTTCCACCGGTACGTACTCACGCCTAGGGCTGGTGGACCTTTGGTACCCCACTTCGAGAAGATGCTCTACGACAACGCGCTGCTGTGCCGGGTGTACGCGCATCTGTGGCGGGCCACCGGGTCGGATCTGGCGCGGCGGGTCGCGTTGGAGACCGCCGACTTCATGGTCCGGGAACTGCGCACCCCCGAGGGCGGGTTCGCCTCGGCGCTCGACGCCGACAGCGAGGACCCGGACACCGGCAAGCCGGCGGAGGGCGCGTACTACGCCTGGACGCCCGACCGGTTGGCGGCGGTGCTCGGTGCGGAGGACGGGGCGCTGGCGGCGGCGTACTTCGGGGTGACGGAGGAGGGGACCTTCGAGCACGGTGCGTCGGTGCTGCAACTGCCGCAGGACGGGCCGGTCGTGGACGCCGGGCGGATCGCCGCCGTCCGGGAGCGGCTGCTCGCGGCGCGCGCCGGGCGGCCCGCGCCCGGCCGGGACGACAAGGTCGTCGCGGCGTGGAACGGCCTGGCCGTTGCGGCCCTCGCCGAGTGCGGCGCGTTCTTCGACCGGCCGGACCTGGTCGAGCGGGCCACCGAGGCCGCCGACCTGCTGGTACGGGTCCACTTCGAGGCGGCGGCCGGCCGGGCCCCGCGGCTCCTGCGCACCAGCCGGGACGGGCGGGCCGGCGGCAACGCCGGGGTGCTGGAGGACTACGGCGACGTCGCCGAGGGCTTCCTCGCGCTGGCGGCCGTGACCGGGGAGGGGGTGTGGCTGGAGTTCGCCGGGATCCTCCTCGACCTGGTGCTGGACCGGTTCACCGCCGAGGACGGCAGCCTCTACGACACGGCGCACGATGCCGAGCAGCTGATCCGGCGCCCCCAGGACCCGACCGACACGGCGGCCCCGTCCGGCTGGATGGCCGCCGCGGGCGCGCTGCTGTCGTACGCCGCGCACACCGGTTCGGAGGCGCACCGCACGGCGGCCGAGCGGGCGCTCGGCGTGGTGCACGCGCTGGGTCCGCGTGTGCCGCGCTTCATCGGCCACGGGCTGGCGGTCGCCGAGGCGTTGCTGGACGGTCCGCGTGAGGTGGCGGTGGCGGGCCACCCCGACGATCCGGCGCGCGCCGAGCTGCACCGGGCCGCGTTGCTGGGGACGGCTCCCGGGGCGGTGGTGGCGGTCGGGCTGCCGCACGGCGCGGACGGCAGCGGAGACGAATTCCCTCTTTTGGCGGAGCGCACTCTCCTGCACGACCGCCCCACGGCCTACGTCTGCCGGCATTTCGTCTGCGCGCGGCCTACGACGGATCCGGTCGAGCTGGGGGAGCAGTTGGGCACGGTTCGCCCGCGAATCTGATGGAGTGCCGTCAACTCCGGTTCCCTGAGTGCCGGTTCGGCGCCCCGGTTTTTCCCCGGCAGGCGGCTGAATGTCATGTTCACTGCCTACTCTCATGGCTTCGGATGTAACCCGGGGTAGCAGCAGCCGAACCGGGGGTGGTGGGGGTCGGGCGGGCCGGGGGGCCTGTCCCGACCCCCTCGGGGGGTTTTCGATGCCGTGGGGGATGCGGCATGTCTGTGGGGGGACGGTTTGTACGCCTCTGTGTTCATATCGGCAATTTCCATTGCCCTGTTCTGGATGGCCGCGTTCACGCTGTGGTGGCAGATGCACGCCTGGCGGACGCCCGAGACGCTCGCCTCCACCCGGTTCGACCGGCCCGACGGCGAGGGCCGGCTGGCCTTCTCGCTCCTGCTGCCGGCCCGCCACGAACAGGCCGTCCTACGGCACACCGTCGAGCGGCTGCTCGAATCGAGCCACACCGACTACGAGATCATCGTCATCGTCGGCCACGACGATCCCGAGACCACCGCGGTCGCCGAGGAGGCCGCCGCCCTGGCGCCCGACCGGGTCCGCGTCGTCGTCGACCACCACGAGGCCAAGAACAAGCCCAAGGCCCTCAACACCGCCCTCCCGCACTGCCGGGGCGACATCGTCGGCGTCTTCGACGCCGAGGACCAGGTCCACCCCGAGCTCCTCGCCCACGTCGACCACGCCTTCCGCGCCACCGGCGCCGACGTGGTCCAGGGCGGCGTCCAGCTGATCAACTTCCACTCCAGCTGGTACAGCCTGCGCAACTGCCTGGAGTACTTCTTCTGGTTCCGCTCCCGCCTGCACCTGCACGCCGAGAAGGGCTTCATCCCGCTCGGCGGGAACACCGTCTTCGTCCGCACCGGCGTCCTGCGCGAGGCCGGCGGCTGGGACCAGGACTGCCTCGCCGAGGACTGCGACCTGGGCGTACGGCTGTCGTCGGCCGGCAAGAAGGTGGTCGTCGCCTACGACTCCGACATGGTCACCCGCGAGGAGACCCCGGGCTCGCTGGTCAGCCTCCTCAAGCAGCGCACCCGCTGGAACCAGGGCTTCCTCCAGGTCTACCGGAAGCGGGACTGGCGGCGGCTGCCCGGCCGGGGCCAGCGCTGGCTGGCCCGCTACACGCTGATGACCCCGTTCATGCAGGCGGCCTCCGGGGTGATCATCCCGGTGAACACCGCCGTCGCCCTCTTCCTGGACGTCCCCGTCGGCGTCGCGATCATCACCTTCCTGCCGCTGATCACGGCGCTGGTGACCTTCGTCTTCGAGATCGTCGGCCTGCACGACTTCGGCCGCCAGTACGGGCTGCGCGTGCGCTTCGTGCACTACCTCAAGCTGATCGCGGGCGGCCCCTTCTACCAGGTCATGCTGGCGGGCGCGGCGATCCGCGCGGTCTGGCGCGAACAGCGCGGCCGCACCGAGTGGGAGCTGACCCGCCACACCGGCGCCCACCTCACCGGCTCCACGGACCCCACGGGTTCGACCGGCTCCACAGGCTCCACCGGCTCCGCAGGCTCCACCGGCACCGCAGGCTCCGCAGGCTCCACCGGCTCCGCAGGCTCCACCGGCCCCGCCGCCTCCGTCCCGTCCGCCGCGATCCGAGAGGACAGCCACAGGTGACCGCCACCCTGCCCACGGCCACGGAGCCCCAGCCCGAGGCCACCGCCGCCGAGGCCACCGCCGCCGAGGCCGCCGCGGCCGCGGCCGCCGTCACCACCCCGGCACCCGCCGGACCGCGCCCCGACGCCGGTCCGGACGCCGGCCCCGACGCCGGTCCGGGGGCCCGGCCGGCCGCCCCGACCGCCAGGCCGCCGGTGCGGTTCCGGTCCTCCCGCCCCGACCTGCTGCTCTGCGGGGCCCTGCTCCTGCTGATCGTGCTCGTCCAGGGCTGGAACATCACCGACTACCCCGCCCTGAGCGACGACGAGGGCACGTACCTCGCCCAGGCGTGGGCCGTCCAGCAGGGCGAGGGCCTCGCCCACTACACGTACTGGTACGACCATCCGCCGCTCGGCTGGATCCAGATCGCCGCCCTGACCTGGCTGCCGTCCCTCCTCGTGCCCGAGTGGATGACCGTGGCGCCGATGCGCCTGTCGATGGTCGTCGTCTCCGCCGCGAGCTCCGTGCTCCTCTACGTCCTCGCGCGCCGCCTGTGGCTGCCGCGCTGGGCCGCCGGCCTGGCGATGGCCCTGTTCGGGCTGTCGCCGCTGTCGGTCGTGCTCCAGCGGGAGATCTTCCTCGACAACCTCGCCGTGATGTGGATGCTGCTGGCCTTCTGCCTGGCCGCGTCCCCGCGGCGGCACCTGTGGCACCACTTCGCGTCCGGCCTGGCGGCCGCGACCGCCGTCCTGACCAAGGAGACGATGCTGGTGGTGCTGCCGGCGCTGCTGGTGACGATGTGGCGGCACAGCCACCCCGACACCCGCAAGTTCGCCGTCACCGGCGCCGTCACCGCCTGCGCCCTGATCGGCCTGTCGTACCCGCTGTACGCGCTCCTCAACAACGAGCTGCTGCCCGGCCCCGGGCACGTCTCCCTCATCGACGGCATCACCTACCAGATGAGCCGCCCGGGCTCCGGCTTCCTCCTCACCCCCGGCTCCGGCTCGAACGGCGTCCTGCGCTCCTGGCTCTACTACGACACCGTCCTCCCGCTCGGCGGGCTGGCCGGCGCGCTCCTCCTGCTCGCCACCACCCTCCCCCGAGCTCTCGGCTTCGCTCGAGCAGGGGGGACCCCCACGTCCGTCACCGCCCGCGCGCTCGCGGGCCCGGCCCTGGCCGCCGCCATCCTCGCGGCCGTCGCACTGCGGCCCGACGGCTACCTGCCGGCGATGTACGTCATCCAGGCGCTGCCGTTCCTCGCGCTCGTCCTCGCCGGGGGCGCGGCCGGCGTCACCCACGCGGTGCTGCGGCGCCGCCGCACGGCCGGGGAGCGCCGGGTGTTCACGTACGGGCGCCGGGCGCTGGTCGGCGTGCTCGCCGTCGCGGCCGCCGTGTACGTCCTGCCGCGCTGGTACGAGGGCAACCGCACCGCGCTCACGGCCGACGCCAACGCCCCCTACCGGCAGGCGGCCGCCTGGCTGGGCCGCGAGGTCGCCGACCCGGCGCACACCCGGGTCCTGCTCGACGACGCGCTCTGGCTGGACGCCGTCCACCACGGCTTCGAGCCGGGGCTCGGCGCCATCTGGTTCTACAAGGCCGACCTCGACCCGGCCGTCGCCGAGACCCTGCCGCGCGGCTGGCGGGACATCGACTACGTGGTCTCCTCGCCCACGGTCCGCCGGGACGCCCGGGACCTGCCCCGTGTCAGGGCGGCGCTGGAGCATTCGACGGTGGTGGCCGTCTTCGGCTCCGGCGAGGACCGCATCGAGATCCGCCGGACGGAGTCCGCCGGCCGCCAGGACGGGAGCTGAGGCCGGCATGAGCGAAGAACCGCGCACGCCGCATGCCGCACACCCCCGGCACGCTGCCCCGCACGCCCCGGTCCTGCTGGAGGCGGCCGAGGCACCCGCCCGCGGCGGCGTCACCCTGATCATCCCGACGTTCAACGAGGCGGGGAACATCACCGAGCTGCTGGACCGGCTCGCCGCCTCCCTCACCACGTCCCTCCCCGCCGGCCCGCCCTACAGCGTGCTGTTCGTGGACGACTCCACGGACGACACCCCGGAGGTCATCGAGAAGGCCGCCCCGGGCTGCCCGTTCCCCGTGGCCGTCCTGCACCGGGAGACCGCGGACGGCGGCCTCGGCGGGGCCGTGGTGGAGGGGATCAAGCGGGCGGCCGGGGACTGGGTCGTCGTCATGGACGCCGACCTCCAGCACCCGCCCCACCTGGTGCCCGAGCTGATCGGCGAGGGCGAGCGGACCGGCGCCGACCTCGTCGTCGCCTCCCGCTACCTCCCCGGCGGCAGCCGGGCCGGACTCGCCGGGGGCTACCGGGTCGCGGTCTCGCGCGGGGCGACCTGGCTCGCCAAAGGGCTCTTCCCGCGCGCCCTGCGCGGCATCAGCGACCCGATGAGCGGCTTCTTCGCCATCCGCCGCTCGGCCGTGACCGCCGAGGCCCTCCGGCCCCTGGGCTACAAGATCCTGCTGGAGCTGGCGGTGCGCCCCCAGCTACCGCTGGGAGGTGCCCCCAGCCGCCCCGCGAGGACCGCGGAGGTGCCGTTCGTCTTCCAGGAGCGGCACGCCGGCGAGTCCAAGTCCACCGCCCGCGAGGGGATGCGCTTCCTCGCCCACCTCGCCGCCCTGCGGTCCGCGACCCCGCTGGCCC
This sequence comes from Streptomyces sp. NPDC090445, assembly GCF_044769385.1. NCBI lineage: Bacteria > Bacillati > Actinomycetota > Actinomycetes > Kitasatosporales > Streptomycetaceae > Streptomyces > Streptomyces sp. NPDC090445. Next base: position 307,050 of record NZ_JBIVXV010000004.1, read on the forward strand.
GGATGATCGGCTTCGGGCTGGTCGGTCTCTCCGGCTTCGTCCCGAACCTGCTCGCGCTGTGGCTGCTCACCCGGGCCGGGATGCACTACCTGCCGGCCGAGATCGCCGCCAACCAGGCGGGGGTGCTGTGGAACTTCGCCCTCATCGAGGGGCTGCTCTTCCGCGACCGCCGCCGGCACCGCCACTGGGCGGACCGCCTCGGCCGGTTCGCCCTGCTCGCCAATGCCGACCTGCTCCTGCGCCTGCCGCTGATCGGCCTGTTCGTCGCCCGGTTCGGGCTGCCGGTGCTGCCGGCCACCGCCCTCGCCCTCGTCACCACCTTCGTCCTGCGGTTCGCGGCCACCGAGGCCCTCGTCTACCTGCCGCGACGCAGACCGCGACGCGGGCCGCGCAGGCCCCGTACGCCGCGCACCGCGCGCACCACCAAGAGCTGACCGAGCCGCACACCAGGAGCTGACCGAGCCGCGCAGAGCTGCACAGAACAGAAGGGAACTCGTCCATGCCAGCGAACATCCGGCGGCGGGCCGGGCGGCGGGCCGCCCTGGCCGCCGTCGGGGCGATGACCGCGGGCCTGCTGCTCACCGCACCGCAGCAGGCCGCGGCCGGACCGCCCAATCTGCTCACCAACCCCGGTTTCGAGACCGCCGGCGCGCCCGGCGCCGACATGCCGTCCTGCTGGGAGAAGTCCGGCTGGGGCGACAACGACTTCACCTTCGCCACCGTCGCCGACGCCCACAGCGGCACCAAGGCGATGCGGGTCTCGCTGACGCGCCGGGTGACCGGCGACCGCAAGGCCCTGGTCACGGAGAACGCCGCCTGCGCCCCGACCGTCGTACCGGGCCGCCAGTACGACCTGTCGGCCTGGTACAAGTCGGACACCCCGGATGTGTCGGTGACCGTCTTCCGGCACGACACCACCGCCGGCTGGCAGTACTGGACCGACCTGCAGAACCCGCCGGTGAGCGCCGGCTGGTCGCGTACGGAGGTGCGCACCCCGGCCGTCCCGCCGAACACCGACAAGATCAGCTGGGGGCTGTCGGTCTACGGGACGGGCTCCGTCACCTCCGACGACCACGCGATGGAGGAGGTCGGCGCCCCGCCCCCGCAGCCGTCCTGCTCCGGCACCGCGGAGGAGTGCGCGAAGGGCAAGTGGGAGGTGATCCCGGCGAAGAACCCGGTCCGCTCGATGCACGCCGTCGTACTGCACAACGGGAAGGTGCTGCTGATCGCGGGCTCCGGCAACGACATCTCCCAGTTCAACGCGGGCACCTTCACCTCGGCCGTGTACGACCCGGCGAACGGCAGCTTCAGGACGATCCCGACGCCGGTCGACATGTTCTGCGCGGGCCACGTGCAGCTGTCGGACGGCCGCGTCCTCGTCATGAGCGGCAACAAGGGCTACCCGTCCGCCGACGGCAAGATCGGCTACCAGGGGCTGAAGGACAGTTACGTCTTCGACCCGGCGACCGAGTCGTACACCCGGACCAACGACATGAACGGCGGGCACTGGTACCCGTCGGCGACGATCCTCGGCAACGGCGACGTGATCTCCTTCGGCGGCCTGAAGGAGGACTCGACGGGCAACGTGACCGCCGAGAAGTTCTCCGCGGCGCAGAACAAGTGGCTGCCGATGAACGAGGTCAACCAGACCTGGTCGTACTGGGGCCTGTACCCGTCGATGATCCTCATGCAGGACGGGCGGCTGTTCTACTCGGGCAGCCACACCTTCGGCAACGGCACCCCGGGCACCGGCGCCTCGATCTACGACTACGACGCCAACACGATCACGGACGTGCCCGGCCTGCGCAACAAGGACGAGCGCGACGAGTCGGCGAGCGTGCTGCTGCCGCCCGCCCAGGACCAGCGGGTGCTGACCGTCGGCGGCGGCAACAACGAGCGGAACCCGGCGGCGAACCGGCTGACCGACCTGATCGACCTCAAGACGCCGAACCCCGCGTACACGCCGGGCCCGGACCTGCCGCAGGGCCTGGTCGACACCGGCCAGGGCAAGCGCCCGCAGACCGGCGCCGAGGGCAAGATGTACGTCTCGGCCGTGCTGCTGCCGGACGGCAAGGTGCTGGAGACCGGCGGCGGGCTGCACGACCGGGCCGACCCGGTGTACGAGGCCTCGTTCTTCGACCCGGTGACCAACACCTACCAGGCGGGGCTGCCGGCCGACCCGGTGCCGCGGACGTACCACTCGGCGGCCTTCCTGATGCCCGACGGCCGGGTGATGGCGGTCGGCGACAACCCGGGCAACGGCACGTACAACCACAACGTGTCGGTCTACAGCCCGCCGTACCTGTTCAAGGGCCCGCGCCCGCGGCTCACCTCGGTCATCGACCGGCAGTGGACGTACGGGGACACGCAGCGGATCACCGTCGACCGGCCGATCGCCAAGGCGGAGCTGATCCGCCCGGCCGCGGTCACCCACTCCTCCGACCCCAACCAGCGGTTCGTGGACCTGCCGCTGAGCGTGGTCGGCGACACCACCGTCGACCTCAACGTCACCAGCAACCCGAACCTGGCCCCGCCCGGCTGGTACATGCTGTTCGGGGTCGACGCGAACGGCGTCCCGTCGGTGGCGACCTGGGTGCACCTGGGCGGCCCGTCGGCCCTCGCGGCCGCCACCGCCGACCAAGCCGCCCCGTCGCCGCACGTCCACGACTTCGCCGACGCGCCGCAGGCCGCCCCGAAGCAGAACCCGGGCAAGCGGGACTCGGTCCCGGTGCCGCCGAGCACGGCCGGCTGCGACCGGCACTACGGCACCGTCAACCAGTGCGTCCCGACCCGCTTCCCGGACGGGGTGCAGGAGACCACGCAGGCCCGCTGCGACTGGCTGGCCTCCCACCGCTACCCGAAGCGGATGAAGGTCCACGGCAGCGACCCGCTGCGCCTGGACCCGGACGGCGACGGCCGCGCCTGCTGAGCCCTGTCCCGGCGGGCCGCCCGCCCGCCGGGCGGCCCGCCCGTTCGCTCAGTGCCGGTACGCGGCGAGCGAGATGCCGACGTAGTGCGCGACGAACGCCGCGAGCGTCAGCGAGTGGAAGACCTCGTGGAAGCCGAAGAAGCGCGGGGAGGGGTTGGGGCGCTTGATCCCGTAGATGACCCCTCCCGCGCTGTACAGCAGCCCGCCGACGATGACCAGCACCAGGACGGCGATGCCGCCGGTGCGCAGGAAGTCGGGCAGGAAGAAGACCGCGGCCCAGCCCATCGCGATGTAGCAGGGGGTGTAGAGCCAGCGCGGGGCGCCGACCCAGAAGACCCGGAAGGCGATCCCGGCGGCGGCCGCGAGCCAGACCGCCCACAGCAGCGTCCGTCCGGTGGAGGGCGGGAGGAGGATCACCGTGAGCGGGGTATACGTCCCTGCGATGATCAGAAAAATATTGGCGTGGTCGAGGCGGCGCAGGATGGCCTCGCCCCGCGGGCCCCACGTGCCGCGGTGGTACACGGCGCTGATGCCGAACAGCAGGCAGGCCGTGAGGATGTAGACGCCGCAGGCGATCCGCGCCTCCGCCGAGTCCGTGAAGGCCATGAGCGCCAGACCCGCGACGACCACGGCGGGGAACATTCCGGTGTGCAGCCAGCCGCGCATGAGCGGCTTGGCCTCCGGTGCTGCTGCTGTGGCGGCCGGCCCGGCGGCGGCGGCCTCCGGCGTGACTGCGGCGGCCTCCGGCGTGACTGCGGCATCAGAAGTCATGGTCGTCATGCTACCTACGGGTCCGTAGCTACCTACGGGCCCGTAGGTTTTCGGCGATCTGCTTTACGGAAGATTGACGGGAGTGGCGATGCTCACGTGAGAGGCCCTCTGGACATATGCGCACATGCACCGGATGATCAGATGAGTGCGGTCGGCACCGGATGAGCAGAGCGCGAAGCGTCCGGGTCGCAGCCCCCACGGGGCATACACCAAACAAATCCCTCAACAAGGAGCAATCGTGGCGCGCGACAACGCGGCTCCCACTTCCGTCCCGACGAACCACAAGGACCTGATCGCCTGGGTCGACGAGATCGCGGCGATCACCGAGCCCGACAGTGTCGTCTGGTGTGACGGTTCCGAGGCCGAGTACGAGCGCCTGTGCGGGGAGCTCGTGGCCAAGGGCACCTTCAAGAAGCTCGACGAGTCGAAGCGCCCGAACTCGTACTACGCCGCCTCCGACCCGTCCGACGTCGCGCGCGTCGAGGACCGGACCTTCATCTGCTCCGAGAATGAAGAGGACGCCGGCCCGACCAACCACTGGATGGCCCCGGCGGAGATGAAGGACATCTTCGCGGGCGAGAAGGGCATCTTCCGCGGCTCCATGAAGGGCCGGACGATGTACGTCGTCCCGTTCTGCATGGGCCCCCTGGGCTCCGAGCTGTCCGCGATCGGCGTCGAGATCACCGACTCCGCCTACGTCGCGGTCGCCATGCGCACCATGACCCGCATGGGCAAGGCCGTCCTCGACGAGCTCGGCACCGACGGGTTCTTCGTCAAGGCCGTCCACACCCTCGGCGCTCCGCTCGCCGAGGGCGAGGCCGACGTGCCGTGGCCGTGCAACACCACCAAGTACATCTCGCACTTCCCCGAGACCCGCGAGATCTGGTCCTTCGGCTCGGGCTACGGCGGCAACGCCCTCCTCGGCAAGAAGTGCTACGCCCTGCGCATCGCGTCCGTCATGGCCCGCGACGAGGGCTGGCTGGCCGAGCACATGCTGATCCTCAAGCTCACCCCGCCGCAGGGCGAGGCCCGCTACGTCGCCGCCGCCTTCCCGTCCGCCTGCGGCAAGACGAACCTGGCCATGCTGGAGCCGACCGTCCCCGGCTGGAAGGTCGAGACGATCGGCGACGACATCGCCTGGATGCGCTTCGGCGAGGACGGCCGCCTCTACGCGATCAACCCCGAGGCCGGCTTCTTCGGCGTCGCCCCCGGCACCGGCGCGCACACCAACGCCAACGCCATGAAGACGATGTACGCCAACACCGTCTTCACCAACGTCGCGCTCACCCCCGACGGCGGCGACGTCTGGTGGGAGGGCATGACCGAGGAGCCCCCGGCCGAGCTGATCGACTGGAAGGGCAACCCCTGGACCCCGGCGTCCGAGACCCCGGCCGCCCACCCGAACGCCCGCTTCGCCGTCCCGGCCGCCCAGTGCCCGACGATCGCCCCCGAGTGGGAGGACCCCAAGGGCGTCCCGATCTCCGCGATCCTCTTCGGCGGCCGCCGCGCCTCCGCCGTCCCGCTGGTCACCGAGTCCTTCGACTGGAACCACGGCGTCTTCATCGGCTCGAACATCGCCTCCGAGAAGACCGCCGCCGCCGAGGGCAAGGTCGGCGAGCTGCGCCGCGACCCGTTCGCCATGCTGCCGTTCTGCGGCTACAACATGGGCGACTACATGGCCCACTGGATCAAGGTCGGCGCCGCCGCGGACGCCGCGAAGCTCCCGAAGATCTACTACGTGAACTGGTTCCGCAAGAACGACGCGGGCAAGTTCGTGTGGCCGGGCTTCGGCGAGAACAGCCGCGTCCTGAAGTGGATCGTCGGCCGCCTCGACGGCACCGCCGAGGGCGTCGAGACCGCGATCGGCATCCTGCCGACCAAGGCCTCCCTCGACCTCGACGGCCTCGACATCGCCGACGAGGACCTCGACTTCCTCCTGACCGTCGACAAGAAGGTCTGGCGCGAGGAGGCCGCCCTGGTCCCCGAGCACCTCAACACCTACGGCACGCACACGCCGAAGGAGCTGTGGGACCAGTACCACGCCCTGGTCGAGCGCCTGGGCTGAACCGAATGACCGCCCTGCCCCGGCAGGGCCGGCCATAACCGCCCTGCCTGACAGGGCCCGAAGATGTGGGAGCCCCCGACCAAGCGGTTTCCCACCGTAGTGGGAGCCCCCGACCAAGCGGTTCCCACCGCAGCCACGGCCTGCCTGTCAGGAGCGTCCGCGCTCCTCCAGGTAGGCCGTGTGCGTTTGCTGGCGGCGGGCCTCCGTCTCGCGGAGGTCCGCCGCCACCCGCTCCGCCTCCTCGTGCAGCAGCTCCAGCTGCCGCTCCAGGTGCCGCTCCGGCGACTCCCCGCCCGGGGTGAGCCGGGTCCACCACCGGGTCCGGTTGAAGGTGTCCACGCACTCCGGCACGTCCACCTCGATCGCCCGCGACAGCGCGTGCACCAGCTCCGGCTCCCCGGCCAGCACGTCCGCCACCCAGCCCGGATCCAGCAGGGCCGCGTACAGCTCGACGAGTTCGGCGAGCCGCCTCCCGGCCGGCTCCGGCAGCTCCACCGCGGCCAGGTACTCCCGCAGCCGCCCGAACTGCTCGCGCACCCCGTTCAGCTGCTCGGTGAGCCCCGCCGGCGGGGGCGGTGCCGGCCGCTCGGGCGGGGCGACCAGCGCCCCCGCCCCGTACAGACCGGCCACCACCAGCGGCCAGTAGGCCCCGGCCGCGCCCGTGAGGGCGAGGGCCACCCCGGCCACCCCGCAGGCGGAGCCGGCCAGGTTCTTCTTCGACTCCAGGCAGCGGAGCGCCCTGCTGGTTGTCCCGGCTCTGCTGGTTGTCCTATTGGTAGCCACGGATCTCCTCGAAGGCCCCGCGGAGCGAGTTGTTGCCGCCGGTGGCGTCGAAGAGGCGCCCGCCGGTCACCTCGGTGATCCGGGTGAGCTCCTTGCGGTCGGAATCCCCGAACAGCACCGCGAAGACCGGGGTGTGCCGCTGCGCCTCCGGCAGGGCCGCGTGGAAGGACTCGAAGTCCTTCGCCTTGTCCCCGCTCTGCCCGTCGGTCATCAGCACGATCGAGGTGAACGCGTCCGCGTTGCCCTTCCCCAGGTGCTCGTACGCCGCCCGCAGGCTCGCGTACACCGCCGTGCCGCCCTCGGGCCGCAGCGCGCCCGCGTCCTTGCGGATCCCGTCCAGCGCCGGACCGGGGTTCCCCGGCTCCACGACGTGGGTGAGGACCTGCTTCACCTTGTCGCCGAAGGGCAGCAGCGTCACCTCCTCGCGGTCCCGGAACCGCTGCCCGGGACCCGAGTTCCCGGTTCCCGTCAGCTCGGTGAGCGCGTCCCGCAGCCGGCCGATGCGGTTTCCCTCCGCCATCGAACCGGAGGTGTCCAGCACGTACACCGTCCGCGAGGGCCGGCGCAGCTCGTTCTCGTACGAGGCCAGCAGCCCGTCCGCGACCTGCCGGCTGCCCGGGAACGGCAGCTCGCGCCGCTTCTCCGGGTTCAGCCCGCCCGCCGGGGCCACCCCGGCCGCCACCGGCCGCCGGAAGGTCCTCTCCGTGATCAGCTTCTGCGCCTCGGTGCCGCGCAGCCAGTCGGTCAGGGACCGCCCGGACTCGCGGGCCCCGGCCGGCGCAGAGGTCAGCAGGGTCAGCGGGTAGGGGGCGGTGACGACCCCGTCGCGCGGCCGGACCACCGTCAGGTCCGTCTTCGCGTCCCGGTTCATCGCCAGCAGCACGGACTCGTAGTTGACGAGCGCGTCCACGTCCCCGCGCTTGGCGTACGCGGTCGCCAGCCAGCCGGAGGAGCCGGAGGTCAGCTTCTGCCCGGCGAAGAACTGCTTCAGCTTGGGCTGGGCCGTCTTCACGTCGGCGTCGGACAGCGCCGCCTGCGCCCCCGACAGCCCGGACGCCACCGAAACCAGCGCCGAGAAACCCGAGTTGGAGCGCACCGGGTCGGTCATCCCGTACGTCAGCCTGCCCGCGGCCACCGCCTCGTGCACCGCGGACCAGGTGACCTCCTCGGGCTTCCAGCCGAGCCGGGCCAGCGCGTCCGGGCGCACGCCGAGCGCGACCGGCGAGGACATCACCGGGGTCTCGCTGCCGATCTTCACGGCCGCCTCGGGCCGCAGCCGCAGGTAGTCGTTGGAGGACAGCCAGATCGCGTCGTACTTGCCGTCGGCCTTGCCGGAGGCGACCTCCTCGGCCGCGTCCAGGGTGCCCGACCAGGTCAGCTCGACGCTGATGCCGGTGGCCTTCTTCGCGGCCTTCAGCACCGGCTCCATGTCGGAGAGCTCGCTGGAGGCCAGCACGCGCAACGTGCCGTCCTTGTACGCGCTCGCGGTCTTCCCCGACCCGGCCGACTCGTCGGAGGTACACCCCGCCGCCCCCACCAGCGACACACAGACGAGCCCGACGAGCAGCTTCAGCCGACCCCGCCCCCGCCCCCGCCCCAGTCCCCGCCCCTGCCCCAGTCCCTGCTCCTGCCCCATCCAGCCCCGCCGGCGCTTGAGGCGCGGGGGTCTGGGGGCGGAGCCCACAGTTTCGGGAAGGGGCGGGGTGGGGAAGGGCCCCGCGCAGCGGCACACCCCGGCCCCGCTCACAGCGCACCCCCCTCGACGGCATCGGCCGCCCCCGCCCGCGCCCGCGCCCGCGCCAGATACGCGGAGGCCGTCTGCAGCTCCCCGCTCAGGGCGTCGACGGTGGCGGCCATGGTCTCGGCGGCCTCCACCTTGAACGTGTCGATCGCCTCCAGCGTCTCGTAGATCTGCCCGAACGCCGCCCGGAGGGTCTCGGCCCCCACGGCCGGGTCGGCGGCGATCCGCTGGATCTCCCCGCTCTGCGTGGCCAGCATCTCGGCGTTCCCGCGGATCAGGTCCTCGGTCGTCGAGCGCAGGGCGCTCACCTGCTCGGTCACCTTGCGCTGGTTGTCGAGGGCCGACGCGAGCATCACCGCGATGCGCAGTGCCGACACGGTGGTCGTCGCCGCCCGGTCCACCCCCTTGATCAGCTCTTCGTTGCTGCGCCGGACCACGTCCATCGCCAGGTAGCCCTGCGCGCACACGGCGAGCTGGGTCAGCAGGTCCTGGTGCTTCTGTCGGACGGGGAACAGCACGTCGGCGCGGAGCGCGTCGGCCGCCTGCGGGCCTGCCGTCTCCGGGTCGGCGTACGCGGCCTCGGCGATCCGCTGCTCGACGGCGGTGTCCAGGGCCTCGGTCAGCAGCGCGTACTCCTGGAGCCGGCCCATGGTCTCCCACAGCCGGGCCCGTTCCGTGTGCAGGGCCGCGTTGTCGCGGCGCAGCTCGTCCTGACCGCTGCGCAGTGCGCCGACGATCCGGTTGAGGGTGGCCTGTGCGGAGGCGTACTTCGCGACGTGGTCGCGGAACCGGTTCCCGCCGGGCAGCCTGGACAGCAGGCGGCGCGCGCCCCGGCCCGGGGTGTCCCGCGGGTCGAGGTCCTCGACGGTGCGGCGCAGCTCGACCAGCGAGCCCGCGACCCGCGCCTGGGGGTCGCCGCCCTCGGAGCCGAGGGCGCGCACGGCCCGCTCCAGCATCCGGTTGGACTGCCGGTCGGCGGTGCGCATGTCGGCCGCGCCGAGCCCGGTGACCTCGCCGATCCGGGCGGCGAACTCGGGGGAGCGCGGGTCGATCCCGGTGAGCGAGCCGGCGTACTCCGCGGCCCGGCGGGCCACTTCGGCGCGGACGGCGTCGTCGAGCGGGACGAGGCCGGAGGCCTGCTCCCGCCGGACGGCGGGCACGGGTTCGGGTGCGGTGAGGACGAGCGGGTCGTCCTCGGGAGGTGAGAGTGTCATGTGTGGGTCCCCCTAGCCCTTGGCGCGCTCGGCCAGCGCCGTGAGGATCTTGACGGTGGGTGCGCCGACCTGGCGGATGCCGGTCAGCTCCGGGTTGAGGTACGCGCCGTGCGCGGCGGTTGCGGCGGTGAACTCGGGCACGCCGTCCTGCGGCCGGAAGCCGTGCCGGACGGCCAGTTTGCGCAGCGCGGGGTCGGTGGCCAGGAGGGTGCCGAGCTCGCGGGCGGCCTCGCTGATCGGGACGAAGGTGTGCGGGGAGTTGACGGTGGTGTCCGGGTAGAGGACGACCATGTCGGCGGGGGCCTGCTTCTGCTGGACCAGGGCGGCGACCTGGGCCTCGTAGGCGAGGATGAGCGGCTCGCCGCTGCCGCTGATGAAGGAGCGGAACGGGTCGTCGGTGCTCGGTTCCAGGGCGCCCTGGACGGAGATCAGCTTCCGCATCAGCGGGGCCGTCCGCCCGATCGCCGTGTCGTCGGCGACGACCTTGTTGTCGTTGGCGACGTTGGAGGTGGCGGCGAGGAACAGTGCGCCGGAGTTGGAGGTGGCCGGGTCGGTGGTCTTGATGAACACGGTGCCGGTGAGTTCGGGGTGGGCGGTGGAGCCGGGCAGCTGCTGCCAGGTCCGGTCCTCCCCGGCGGCTTTGAGGTAGGGGCCCATCAGGAGCGTGCCGGAGTTCCTGCCGGTCATCCTGGCCAGGCCGTTGTCGGCCAGGACCTTCGCCGCGTTGGCGCGGGCGATGACGACGAGCGGGGAGAAGAACGGCCGCGTGGTCTGGGCCCCCTTGATGCCGGCCGCGGTCTCGATCTCCGGGGCGGGCTCGCTGCTGGAGGGGAACGCGAAGTCGTACTTCTTCAGCGGGAGCCGGTCCATGGCCCAGGAGCCGGACGTCTCGGTCTTCACGGTGTAGCCCTTGTTCTTCAGGGCCTTGACGACATCGGGGTCGCGGAAGAACTCCGCCTTCTCGGATCCGATGACGCCTTCCACGGTCTTCGTTGCCGTGGGCTCGGTGCCTTCCAGGAGGATGACGGCTGCTACGCCGCCGAGCAGGAGGACACCCAGCACGATTGCCAGGATGCGTCTCACGGGAGGCAGCCTGCTCACGGAAACCCACATTCCGCGAGGAGTTGGGTGAACGCCGGGTTACCGGGTGGTCCCACTTCGAAATGCCGTATGAATCCGTGGGTGCTGGCAGCGGGGGCGGCGGGCCGTCAGGATCGGGGCATGGCCGTGGCGTGAGCGGGAGCGTGAGCGTGAGCATGAGCATGAGCGCGGTGAAGTGGCAGGGCTGGGTCGTCGGCCTGTTGGCCGTGGCCGCCCTGCTGGTGTTCGCCCCGCTGGGCCTGTACGTGTGGGCCGGCGACGGCTCGGGCGGCGCGCCGCCGCCCCGGGCTGCGGTGGCGGACGTACGGGTCACCGGGTGCCGGGTCGACGCGGCGAGCCGGCGGGTGGTGGCGGCCGTGGAGGCGGTGGGCCGGCCCGAGGGCGTCGGCGCGTACGTCGTCACGGTCGAGTTCCGGGAGCAGGCCGAGCCGGTGCCGGGCGGGCGCGCGGCGCAGGCGCTGGTGAAGGTGCCCGGGGTGGCCCCCGGCGCGGTGGAGCGCGGGGAGGCGGTCGGCCCGGTGTGGCAGGCGGCGGCGGTGCCGTGGTGCGGGGTGGCGGCGGCGGAGTTCACGCGGGCGGAGCCCACGCCTGCGGAGTACACGCCCGCGGAGGTCATTCAGGATCGAGCTCAATTTTAGAATGAATCCAATGTAGGATGGTCTCCTGACCCGCAGGAGGCCACCTCATGTACGAGCCGATCCGGACCAAGCCGGCCGTCCACCGTGTGGGCGGCCATCATGCCGGCAGCCACGACGGCCGCCACGACGGCCGCGGCAGCTATCCGCACAGCACCCGGGCCGAAGCGCTGGACCACCAGCTCGCCGGCCACCTCTCCGCCCTGCTCACCGTCACCGACCAGCTGGGTCTCGACGGCGAGGGGGCCCGGATCGCCGCCCAGGTCACGCGCCTGCGCGGCAGCGAGCCCGTCCGTGCGCCCCGGGCGCAGGAGGCGGACCCTGCCGCCCTCCACCGGCGCGCCCACGACCTCGCAGGCCGGGCGCTCGTCGTGGCCGCGTCCCGTGCCGACACCACCGTCGCGATCCTCGCCGCCGAGCGGATGGACGCGCACGCCGCCGCCCTCGCCCCGGACCCGGCTCCCCGGGACCTGGCCGGGCGCCCCTGACCGGCCCCGGCCCGGGGCCGCGCAGGCTCCGGGCCGGGTGCCATGGTGTGGGGAGGGCGGGGTCTCCGTTTCGGCGGGCCGTTGCCGTCGCCGTCGGTTTCGGCTGGCCGTTGCCGTCCGTTACGGCTGGGCGTAGCCGTCCGTAGCCGTCGGTTACGGCTGGCCGTAGCCGTCCAGGAAGTTGCCGATCCGCGTCACCGCGTCCGCGAGGTCCGTCGCGTTCGGCAGGGTCACGATGCGGAAGTGGTCCGGCTCGCTCCAGTTGAAGCCCGTACCGTGCACCACCATGATCTTCTCGGCCCGCAGCAGGTCCAGGACCATCTGCCGGTCGTCCTTGATCTTGTAGACGGCCGGGTCGAGCCTCGGGAACAGGTACAGCGCGCCCTTCGGCTTCACGCAGGTGATGCCCGGGATCTGGGTGAGCAGGTCGTACGCCGTGTCCCGCTGCTCCAGCAGCCGCCCGCCGGGCAGCACCAGGTCCTCGATGGACTGCCGGCCGCCCAGCGCCGTCGCCACCGCGTGCTGCGAGGGCATGTTCGCGCACAGGCGCATGTTGGCCAGGATCGTCAGGCCCTCGATGTAGGACGCGGCGTGCTTCTTCGGGCCGCAGACCGCCATCCAGCCGGAGCGGTAGCCGGCGACGCGGTAGTTCTTGGAGAGCCCGTTGAAGGTGAGGGTCAGCAGGTCCGGGGCGATCGCGGCGGTGTTCGTGTGGGTGGCGCCGTCGTACAGGATCCGGTCGTAGATCTCGTCGGAGCAGACGATCAGGTTGTGGCGGCGCGCGATGTCGGTGAGGCCCCGCAGCATCTCGTCGTCGTAGACGGCGCCGGTCGGGTTGTTCGGGTTGATGATGACCATCGCGCGGGTGCGGTCGGTGACCTTGCGCTCGATGTCGGCCAGGTCCGGCATCCAGTCGGACTGCTCGTCGCAGCGGTAGTGGACGGCGGTACCGCCGGCCAGCGACACGGCGGCCGTCCACAGCGGGTAGTCCGGTGCGGGGACGAGGACCTCGTCGCCGTCGTCGAGCAGCGCCTGCATCGCCATCTGGATCAGCTCGGAGGCGCCGTTGCCGAGGTAGATGTCCTCGACGTCCAGCTCGATGCCCTTGGTCTGGTAGTGCTGCATGACCGCGCGGCGCGCGGAGAGCAGCCCCTTCGCGTCCCCGTAGCCGTGGGCGCTGCCCAGGTTGCGGAGCATGTCCTCAAGGATCTCCGGCGGGCAGTCGAAGCCGAAGGCTGCGGGGTTGCCGGTGTTGAGCTTGAGGATGCGATGACCTGCTGCTTCGAGCCGCATCGCCTCTTCGAGGACGGGGCCGCGGATCTCGTAGCAGACATTGGCGAGCTTCGTTGACTGGATCACCTGCATAACAGGAGCTTAAGGGTCCGGGGGGTGGGCGGCGGAGGAATTCGCGCTGCAGGATGGCGGTGGAAATGTCTGCTTTCCGTAACAGGTGGGTGGGGGTGCGGTCCGCCCTTGGAAACGCGGGCCGGGGTCCGGCTCCGCCTGCGGAATCCGCGGGTCGCGGCGGGTGAGCGCGGCGCGTGTTGCGCTCGTCACTTACTGGTGGGTGGGGTCTGTGGGCGGGCAGGCCGTGTGGATTACCTGAGTACGCCACCTGAGTACGCGGGCTCATGCGGGCCGGCTGTGTCCCGGCGGAGGCTGGACCTCCGGGACGGGGCGGGGACGGCACGGAGAGGTGGAGCGGTGGATTTCGCAGTAGGCGACATGACGATCACGACGGTGGGCACGGACGGCGACGACCGGGCGATCGAGTTCCTGGTACGGCCGCACCGGCCGAGCCGCGGGCCGGGGACCTTCGTGGACGGGCGCTTCGCGATCTACCGCGAGCACGGCCGCGGCTGGGAGGACGCCCGCCTCGCCCTCGACCCGGCGTCCGGCAGCGTCCCGATCGCCGCCGTGGAATGGGCGGTGGAGTTCGCCCGCGAGTACCTCTGACCGGCCGGGGCGGGGGCGGGGCCGGGCGGGGTGCCCGTCGGGCGGGGGCGGAGAGGTGTCCGGGGGTTTCCCGGCTGCCCATTGTCCTTCCGGTGCGGGCCGCCCTGTAAAGGGCGCTCCTCCTTCGTCGTCGCGTCGCTGAAGCGATGGCCTTCGGCCACCCTTGACAGACCGACCCGCCCCGGAATGCCAACAGACAGCCGGGAAGCCCCAGAGGAACGGCCAGGGGGGACGAGACCCGGAACGGCCCCGTCGGAGCAGCAGGCCCCGGCTGCGCCTTGCCAGGGCTTTGCAGCACCCCGACGGAAGGGGCGCGGGGAACTGCGCGACCGGCCACAACGAGCCCGCAGACGACCACCGGCCGATGTGGCCGTTTCCCGGGTCCGGCCCGGCCTGCGGTGCCAGGATGGGAGTCCGGTGGCATCCGGTGGCTTCCGGTGCACGACTGCCGGGCGGTGAATGAGGGGGATTCATGCGCATCGATCTGCAAGTCCGGGGTGATCGGGCCGAGGTGCGCTCGCTGTACAAGTGGCTCTCCCGCGATCCCGAGCTGCGCCGGACCGCCCGCATCGAGCTGGCCGGGCAGGAGCCCCGGCCGGGGGACATGGGCGACATCCTGGACCTGGTGACCCTGGTCGTCGGGAGCGGCTGGTCCGCCGCTTCGCTCGGGGTGGCCGTCGCGGCCTGGCGGGGGACGCGCCCGAACCCGCCGGTGGTCACGGTTCGGCGCGGCGATCTGGAGATCGTCCTTGCCGGTGCCGACGAAGCCCAACTCCGGCAGGCCGTGGCCCTGCTGGACCAGCCTGCCGCCCCTGCCCCAGTCGAAGGGGCCGATTCGACGGGCAGGCCCGCGGGGGCGGACATCACGGCCCGCCCTGCTGGGGCGGCCGACTCGGCCGAGGCTGCTGTGACCGTCCGGGCCGACGGGGCCGACGGGGCCGACACTGCAGCGGCTGACGCGGCAGGCGGGCTCGGTGGTACCGGCGAGCCGGGGGCGTAGGGCGGCCCATGCCGCTGCCAGACCCGGCCGCCTCCCGTGCCGTGCTCATCGGTGTCGGCGACTACCTCGACCTGCCGAAGCTGCCGCATGTCGCCTCCAACCTCGCCGACCTGCGGACGCTGCTGACCAGCCGCGCCTCCTGGAACCTGCCGGCGGCCCACTGCACCGTGCTTCCCGAGCCGTCCACCCCGGCAGAGGTCCTCGACGCCATCCGCGCGGCCGCAGCCCAGGCCACCGACACCCTCCTCGTCTACTTCGCCGGCCACGGCCTCTTGGACCCCGACACCGACGAGCTGTTCCTCGGGCTCCCCAGCACCCGGACCGGGGACCCGTACACCGGGATCGAGTACCGCCACCTGCGCCCCGCCGTCATGAAGGCCCCGTCCCTGCGCCGGGTGGTGGTCCTCGACTGCTGCTACAGCGGGTTCGCCGTCAACGCCATGAGCGGCGGCACGGACCTCGCCTCCCACGCGAAGGTCGAGGGCGTCTGCCTCCTCGCGGCCGCCCACGCCATCGCCAGGGCCGAGGAGGGTGCACGGAACACCGCGTTCACCGGGGAGCTGCTCCGTGTCCTGGAGCACGGCGTGGCCGACGGCCCGGCCCTGATCGACCTCAACACCCTGTACGAGCAGGCCCGCGCCCGGCTCGTCGCCCGAGGCCTCCCGGAGCCCCAGAAGAGCGACCTCAACACCGCGGGCAGTCTTGGAGTGGCCCGCAATCCGGCCTACCGGCCCAACCTGGCGAAGCCGGAGCGGGCGGCCCGGCCCGAGCCGGGCCCGGATCCCGACCCGGATGCCGAGGAGCCGGCCGTGCGATACGTCCGCCGCAAGAACGGCGGGCGCATGCTGTTGCTTGTGGCAGGCCTGTTCGCAGCCCTCGTCGCCACCTGGAGCCTCGCCGCCTACGGAGACGTCACGACCCTCACGGCGGAGCTGTCGCGGGCAGAGCGGAACGGGCAGTCGACCGAAGGGATTCAGGCGCGGATTGGAAACGCCATTGTCAGTTCCTCCCTGCTCCTTGTCGTGCTGGTCGGCTGGCTGGGTGTTCGGCGCTTCCTGGAGCCCTACGGGTTGGAGGTCTCCGCCGACGAGGTCGTGCTCGTTCGGGGGAAGCCCGGCCAGCCCCGCCGCCGCTACCGGTACGCGTGGCATCGGATCTCCGAAGCCCGGCTGGCCTGGTGCCCGCACCTGTTCTCCCGCACCCGCGGGACGTACTACCTGGTGCTGAACCTGCTGCCCGACACCCCGAGGCGCAGCTACCTGTTCCTCGGTCGTGCTCGGCGGTCCCGCCGCCTCGGCGGGGTGATCGCCGCCGACGTCTCGCGGCTCGACTGCACGCCGGAGCAGATCGGCAAGGTGCTGGAGCGGTTCGGCGGACCGGTGTGGAAGCCCGCCCCGGAGGCGGAGCGCCCGCCGCCGTACGCGGCTCGGCGGCGATTGCGTCGGACTTCCGCTCCCGGCCAGGGGTTCCACCGCACCACGCGGCGGGCGCGGCTCGCCGTGCTTGCGTTTCTGCTCGCCGCTGTCGCGGCGGCACCGGCGGTGCTGGTCCTGACCGACTCGACCCGGCACCTCGATGTCCTCGATGGGGTGCGCCTGCTGCTGTGGACCCTGTTCTTGTTCGTCCCTGTGCTTCCCCCGGTGTTCTGCCTCTGCTTCCCGGGTGCTCTCACCCTGGACGCGGAGGGCGTGACCTACGTGCATCGGGGTCGTACGGCCCACTGGCCGTGGAGCGCCGTCGCACAGGTGGGCGTCGTGTCGTGGCGGCGGGGCAAAGCGTCCAACGGGGCGCTGTTCGTGCGGCCGCTCGACCCGGGTGGTGCGGACAGGCAGGCCGCACGGTGGGGCCTGCCGTGGTGGGTCCCCCGGCTGGGTGGGGTGGTCGTGTGCGACCTGTTCTTCCTCGGCGCCCGGCGGGCCGAGGTCGAGTCGGCGCTGGAGCGCTTCGCCCCGCATGTTTGGGATCCCCATCCGCGTCCCGAGCACGGGATCGTCCGTGACGACGAGGACGGGGCTCGGTTCGAGGGCAGTGTGCCGGGCTGGCGCACCCTGGCCGTCGGGGTGGTGTCCTCTACCCTGCTGTTTGTCCTCTCCGTCAGTCTGCTGCCGGCCGGGCAGGGTAGTTTCCTGCTCCTTTTTTACTCGGACTTGCTCGTCGTCTTCACGATGCCGTTCCTCGCCCGGGACAGGTGCGCCCTGGTCCTGGACCGGCAGAACTTCACGCTGCAGATACGTGGCCGCAGCCTGGACATTCCGTGGGAGGACATTCACCTGGTGACCCGCAGGAGCACTGACCTGCGGGACCCCAGCCGACACCAGCTGGTCGTGTGGCTGCGGGAGGGTGCGGCCTCGCGGTACTCGCACACGTGGCGCTTCCGCGTGGCGGCGTCCGGCGGGGAGCTGAGGGTGCTCCTGCTGGACGCGAAGGATCAGTTCCTGCCGCTGCCACGGGCCCGGGTCGACGCGGCCCTGAAGAGGTTCGCGGGAGACCGGTTCAGGTAGGGGCGGTGCTGTCAGTGGTCCCGATTACGGTGGGGAGATGATGGCCATGACACCGCTGAGGATCATTGACGGGGATGCGACGAGCCCGCAGGCAAAGGGGCCGAAGATCATTGCCCATGTCTGCAACGACATCGGCGGCTGGGGCAAGGGCTTCGTCCTGGCCCTGTCGAAGCGCTGGCCGGAGCCCGAGGCCGACTTCCGGGCCTGGCACCGCGGCCGGGCGCAGAACGACTTCGGGCTGGGCGCGGTCCGGCTGGTCCGGGTCAAGGACGACACCTGGGTCGCCAACATGGTCGGCCAGCGCGGCATCCGCACCGGCAGCGCGGGCGTCCCGATCCGTTATGACGCTCTGGAGCGTTGCCTGGTCGCTCTCGGGGATCACGCCCTGGAGCTGGGCGCCTCCGTCCACATGCCGCGGATCGGGTGCGGGCTGGCCGGCGGCAAGTGGTCGCGCGTCGAACCGCTGGTTGCGAAGGCGCTGTCCGAGCGGGGCGTCGCGGTGACGGTGTACGACCGGAGTTGACGCCTGCTGGGCCGTTCGGGGGAGAGCGGAACGATTCGGCGCCGACCGGCAGTGACCTCCGGTACGCCCCGCCGGAAAGGTGGTTCCCGCACGTAGTTGCTTGCTCCTTGTGAGAGGAACCCCCAACCATGCGTCTTCGCAATGCTGCCGCCGCCGCGTTCGGTGCGCTGACCCTTGTCCTGACGATCCCCACGTCCGCCGTCGCCGCCACGGGCGAATTCACATACGTCTACTCCGGCCTCGACGGTCGCCCGCAGGTCGGCATTCTGGAGAACCCGGTGAGCCGCGAGTGCTTCACCCTGCCGGAAGTCGCCGACCCGGGCTCCAGCAGCCCCGCCCACTCACCGCGCAACCGGACGAACTCCACGGCGACCGTGTTCACCGAACCCGACTGCGAGGGCGACCGGTTCACCCTGCGGCCCTTCACCGGCTACGGCTCTGAGCGGCTGAAGCTGCGGTCCGTCGTCTTCAGCTGATCCGGCTCAGGAAGGCTTGCCAGGCCTCGGCGGGGACGGCGAAGGTCGGGCCGTCCTCGCCGAGCTTGGAGTCACGGACGTGGACGGCGTGGGCACAGGCCGCCACCTCGACGCAGAGCTGGCCCTCGTTGTTGCTGTAGCTCGACTTGTGCCAGTCGAGGGCGACTTCTATGCAGGCACTGCCTTGGACGTCGCTGTAGCTTGACTTGAGCCGCGCGAGTCGAGTGCTCATAGCTCCTCCGCGAGTCGTTTGATGAACTCAGCTGAGTCCGTGGCGCTGAGGGCGTCCGCGCGGATCCTCCCATGTGTCTGCCTCAGCTTGCTGACTTCCGCCGGAGACGCGTGCATCACACTCGTGTTCTGTCCTTCGCACCACGCCCATGTCTGGTGGTCCTGGGTCTCCAACAGGACCAGTGGTCCTCGAAGGGCGGGAGCGAAAGCGTGCCCCTGTGGCAGCACCTGGACACTGACATTTCGCGCTTCGGCCGCTTCGAGCAGGTGGAACAGCTGTCGTCGCATGGCTTCCGTGCCGCCGACCCCGGTGCGCAGGGCAGCCTCGTAGATGGTGAACCCGTAGTGAGTGGTCACGCGGCGGGCCATCGTCGCTTGCCGGTGAAGGCGAAAGCGGACCCGTTCCTCGATCGTCTCGTCATCCGCCGGTGGGCAGGCCTGGTTCATGAGGGCCCGCATGTACTCCTCGGTCTGCAGAAGGCCGGGAATGAACAGTGGCTCGTACGAGAAGAGGGCGAGGCAGTCGGCCTCGGTGGCCATGTACTCCTCGGGCGGATGCGTCTCTGTCTCCGGCCTCATGTAGTCCGCGCCGGCCGCCAGTTTGCCCCTGGCCGCAAACATGGAGTCCGCGATCTGGAACAGGTGGAGGCTCGGGCGGCGGCGGCCCTGTTCCATCGACTTCACGTACTCGGCGGCGTAACCGGCCTCCTCGGCCAGTTCCGCGCGGGACTTGCCCGCTTCCGTGCGCCAGAGCTTGATCTGGTTGCCGCCGTACCGCCATGCCTCGCTCATCGTGCCCCGCCCCTCGGCCTGCCGTTGCTCGCCCGGCCCATACCCGGCCGGGGATGCCCCGGACCATCGATCACACGATCGAGCGCACTTTGGCCGAAGTGCCGCGGGCGGCCTCAACTGCGTGCGTGCAGGACCTTCGTCAGGAGGCTGCCGCCGACGATCAGGGCCACGCCCAGCCACCACACGTTGGCGTCGAAGACCAGGACCGCGATGCCGACCGGCACCAGCAGGCCGGCCACCGGGAGCAGCAGCGAGGCGCGGTTCGGCGGTTCACGGCCCAGTCCCTTCGACTCGCGGGCGGCGCGGGCCCGTACGACGTCCGGGTACCAGACGGTGAACCGGAGGGCGGCGACGATCGCCAGGATCTGGATGATCCAGTTGGTCCACATGTTGTCCGGGCTGCGCAGGATGAGGTCGCCGTAGAGTCCGGCGAGGCCGGCCACCAGGAAGGCGAGCCCCCACGCCCCCGTGATCATGTAGTTGGTGCGGAGGAAGGCGGGCGTGTGCCAGATGGCCGGGTCGGTCTGCTCGCGGGCGTACTGGAGCGTGAACGGGACGCCCACGGCCATCGAGCCGAAGGCGATCGCGGTGAGGGTGAAGTTCGCGACCTCGCCCGCGTACGTCTCCAGCCAGGTGAGGGTGCCGTCGCTCGCCAGGGCCCCGATGACGGTCATCGCGCCGAAGAACACCACGTCGGCCAGCTCCAGCAGCTTCCAGGAGCTGCCCCGGTTGACCACGCGGCCCAGGACGACGAGGACGACGGCCGCCGCCAGGGACAGCCCGACCGCGAGCTCGAACCGTCCCGGTCCGACCAGCAGGGAGAAGACGATCCACGGCGACATCCCGACGACGGGGTTCTCCAGGAATCTGGAGAGCGCGCCGGTGGCCGTGTCGGGTGTCTCGGTACGCACCCTTCCAGCGTGCACGCACCTCGGCTGACGGGCCATTCGGCGCCGTACCCCCGCCGGGTACTGCGGGGGTACAGGGGGCCCGCCTCCGGGGCCGTGTCTCGTCGGGGTGCGGGGCCGGGCGGGAGGGTGCGGATCATGGACCACACCTTTGAGTACCGCTTCGTCCGAAGCCCCCGCAGCGTCCGCCTGGCGCGGGCCCTGTTCACCCACGAGGTCCGGGAGTGGAAGCTCCCCGAAGACACCCTGGAGACCGCCGTGCTGCTCGTCAGCGAGCTGATGACGAACGCCTGCCGGCACGCCCGGGTGCCCGCCGGGCGCGAGGTGTGGATGCGGGGCGGCTGGTGCGGCGACCGGCTGCGGGTGGAGTTCCTCGACGCGAACCGGTCCCTGCCCGCGCCGCGGGCGGCCGCGCCCGAGGACGAGGCCGGGCGCGGGCTCGCGATCGTCGCCGCGCTGGCCGCGGAGTGGGGTGCGTACCCGCGGGCCGGCGGCGTCGGCAAGGTGGTGTGGTTCGAGCTGTGCGTCAGCCCCGAGGGGCGTCAGTAGCCGGCGGTGCTGAGGAGCCGGTTGGGGGTGTTGTAGCTGAGGCGGGCCAGGATGTCCTTCGTCGACCGCTGCTCCAGGAAGCCGGCCACCTGGTCCGGGGACTCGGCGGGGTGCGCCGCCTTGTAGAGGGCGGCCACGCCGGTGACGTGCGGGGCGGCCATCGAGGTGCCGTCCAGGGACACGCTGCCGCCGGACAGGCGGGCGGAGACGATCTCCTGGCCGGGAGCGAAGAGGGCGACGCACTGGCCGAAGTTGGAGAAGTCCGTCTCCCGGTCGTAGCGGTCGGTGGCCGCCACCGTCACCGCGCGGGACGCCGAGGCGGGGGAGACGTTGCAGGCGTCCTGCGCCTCGTTGCCGGCCGCGAAGACGGGGAGGACGCCCGCGTCGAAGAGGGCGTCGGCGGCGGTGTTGACGGCGCTGGAGCGGGCGCCGCCCAGGGAGCCGTTGAGGACGGCGGGCTGCTTGGCGTTCTTCGCGACCCAGTCGAGGGCGGCGATGATCCCGGAGTACGTGCCCCTGCCGTCGCAGCCGAGGACGCGGACGCTGACCAGGTTCACCTTCGTGGCCACACCGTACGTACGGCCGCCGACCGTGCCCGCGACGTGCGTGCCGTGGCCGTGGCAGTCCAGGCCGCCCCGGCCGTCGCCGACGGCGTCGAAACCGGCCTTGGCGCGGCCGCCGAACTCGCTGTGCGCGAAGTCGATGCCCGTGTCGAGGATGTACGCGGTCACGCCCGCGCCGTTGCCCTGGACGGTGAACGCGTTGTCCAGCGGCAGCTGCTCCTGGTCGATGCGGTCCAGGCCCCAGGACGTGGCCGCGACCCGCGGCGCGGGCACGGCGGCGGCCGGGACGGGCGGGGCGGTCAGGGCCGCGTCCTCCTCCACGGAGGTCACGCCCGGCAGCACCCGGATCGCCTTGAGCTGGGCGGCGGTGAGGGGTGCGGCGAAGCCGTGCATCGCCTTGGAGTACGTGAACGACGGCTTCACGCCCGACACCGCGGCGACCGCGGCCGGGTCGGCGGTCTTGTCGAGGGTGACGATGTACTGGCCGGGGATCGCGTTCGCGGAGGTGTGCAGCGGGACCGGGACGGGCTCGGGGGTGTCCGCGGCGGCCGCCGGGCCGAGCGCGGCCGGCGCGAGGGCGAGCAGGGCGGCAGCGGTGGTCGTCAGGGGCGCGAGCAGGCGCATGGGCGGGGGCTCCTGGGGGTGGGTCCGGTGGGCAGGCCGTCACGAGGGGCCGTCACCCCGCCGGATACGGCGTCGGGCGGGGCCCTTCCCTGCATCGGTGGCCGCGCGGCCCCGACTTGAACGGCCCGCTCCGTTCGGCCGAGGGCGGCGCACGGGGGCGGGGGAGCGGGCGCGCGCCGGTCGGCAAAACGATTCCCCTGGGCTGGGGCGGGCTTCCCCGTCGCCTCCCGGGGGCTTGGCGGGTCCGGCGAATCCACCCGTACGGCCGGTGCCGCCGCCCGGGGGCGCACTCCGGGGTGTGCTCCCGGAGACCGCCGCCGCGCCGCCGGACGTCGTTGACCCGGGCCGGGCCGGCGTGATCGCCTCGGACCATGCGCACCAGCCTCGGGCGTGCCCTCCCGGCGGCGTTCGCCGCCGCCCTGGCCGCCGCAGCCGCCACCGCCCTGCCCGCCACCGCCGCCACCGCCCCGGCGGGCCCCGCAGCCCGCGAGGTCCGCGAGATCCGCGAGGTTCCTGACGTCCCGGCAGACTGGCCCACGTACATCGTGACCGTCGACCGGGCGCTCGACCCGCTCGACGTCGCGGGCCGGGTCGAGGGCGTCCACCCGCTCCACGTCTACCGCGACACCCTGAACGGCTTCGCCGCCCGCCTCGACCCGGACCAGCTGGAATCCCTCGCATCGATGCCGGACGTCGAATCCATCGAGGAAGACGGCACCGCCTCAGCAGACGGACAGTTCGGGTAGCCGGCTTGGCAGCCCGGCTCCCGGACGGATGCGGCCGGCGAATCGAGGTCAAGCCGAGATGCTGGGCAGCTCCGGCGGAGTGACGGACACATTGATGATCTGCGCGATCGCTTCCAGGCTCCAAGGACCGGAAATCGTGACCCACGCCATCTCGCACTCCAGGTCGACCTCGCCCCCCTTGCCTTCCCAGCCCCGAAGCTCGTGGATGCGCGCCTCGGCCGGCCAGTCGGATCGTGCGGCGGGCAGCACCGAGACGTGGATGCCATCGACAAAGCACGGTCCTGCCTCCCGGAAATCCTCCATGCGGAGGTAGCGGATCCGCGCAAGATGCAGCCACACCGGCGTATCCGGCGCGTCCTCCGCTGCGAAACCGAGTGTCAGGTCTCCCTCGTGCCAAGGTGCATCCATCTGGCACACCACTGTCTGAACACAGTGATCAGCCCATCGAGCGGTAATGCCGGAAATCGCCCGAACCTTCCGGGCGAACGAACTGCACGCGTCGGCCCCATCGAAACCATTCAACGTTTGCTCACCTTCGCGTGCGGTTACACGGATCGCGCGTATACCTGTGATCCTGCGCAGGAGAACAGGGAGTCGGTCGGCGTTCCAACGGTGCGTCCGATTCTTCGGGAGGCTTGATCAGCGCGGGAACGGTTGGCGGTCGCTGCGGAGGACCGTCACTTTGGGGTCCTCCGGGATCGGCTTGCCGGGGTCGGCGGCGGTGAGTTCGGTGGGCCAGTCCGTGTTGGGGTAGACGCCGACGGTGTCGGTGTCGAGGTGAAAGACGGAGTCGAAGCCGGCGGGGCCGGTGATGCGAAGGTCCACGGTGTAGAACGCTCGGTCCTCGCCGTGGTTCGTGATCTTCACCGGCGTGATGATTCCGCCGGGCTCCTTGCGCGGCCTGTAGACGGTGAGGTCCCCGTCGGTCAGGATCGGCACGCCGCGGTCCTCGCCGCCGTCCGTGCCCTGCGGTCCGGGCGTGATCGTGTCACCGCTCGGCGCCGCAGCGGCCCGTTCCTGCCGGGCTTGCTCCTGCGCCGCCTTGACGGGGTCGCCGGCCGCGGATGCAGAGGGGGAGGGGGAAGGCGGGGCGGAAGCGCCGATTGCCTGCTCGTGGCTGTTGACGGCGCCGTTCACCGAGTCCGGTGCACCACTGCATGCCGAGAGGGCGAGGAGGGCTACGGCGACGGTTGTCGCCTTGCCGAGGCGGGCGCGTTCCGCGGGGCGACGCGGTGGCTGCTCTGTCACGGGAGCGGCACCGCCAAGGCGCGGTCGATGAACGGCAACCCACGTGTGATGCATCTGAAGGCCCTCCTGGCACTTGTGGCGCCGGTGCCGGCAGTTGACCCACAAAGCGACTGTCGCTGTGGTCACGGTAGGCATGGGACGCGCCGACTGGACGCGGTGGCCGAACGATTGGCCGAAACGGGTGCGAACGGGAAGCTGTCCCGGCTTGCCTGTGGGGTCGCGGGGTCGCGGCTGCCGCATCGGGTCGGCGGACAACTGCCCTCTCGG
The DNA here is from genome assembly GCF_044769385.1 of Streptomyces sp. NPDC090445. Taxonomy (NCBI): domain Bacteria; kingdom Bacillati; phylum Actinomycetota; class Actinomycetes; order Kitasatosporales; family Streptomycetaceae; genus Streptomyces; species Streptomyces sp. NPDC090445. Next base: position 331,161 of record NZ_JBIVXV010000004.1, read on the forward strand.
AAACGGAGTTGTTGGATCCGGTGGGGTGGGGGACCCCCGTGCGTGGGACCAAGATCATCGCGTGCAGAATGACCGGTATGTCGAATGCGAACACCCCGCGGGCGGCTACGCCCGACGATGCGTCAACCGTCAGCACCACCCTCGCCCGTGCCTTCGGCGACGACCCGATGATGCGCTGGTTCTTCCCCGACGGCGCCTCCCGCGAGGACGGGATGCGCCACTACTTCGCCACCCTCTTCACCCGGCAGTACGGCCGCCACGGCGTCTGCGAGCTCACCGACGCGGCCGCCGCGTTCTGGGTGCCGCCGCACGCCCTCGACAAGGCCGCCCCCGACGCGGAGACCGTCGCAGAGCTCCAGGGCATCCTCGGTGACCGGGCCGGCCTGTTCCGTGACGCCGTCGAGGCGGCCGCCGCGGCCCCGCCCAAGGACCCCCACTGGTACCTGGCCGTCGTCGGCGCCGACCCGGCCGCCCAGGGCCAGGGCCACGGGGCCGCGCTGCTCCGCTCCGGCCTCGCCAAGGCCGACGCGGAGGGCATGCCGGTCGCCCTGGAGTCCTCCAAGCCGGAGAACATCCCGTTCTACGAGCACTTCGGCTTCGCCGTGGTCGCCGAGGTGGAGCTCCCGGGCGGCGGCCCCCGGGTCTGGGCGATGTGGCGCACCCCGCGTCCCGCCGCCGGCTAGCGCTCTGACCGGAGAGGCTCACCGCCTCACGACGCTCCCCCAGCCACCGCTGGGAGGTGCCCACCCAGGCACGGCACCCCGCTGCTTGTCGGACCGCGCGAGTGCGGCGAGATACGAGCTGCGGCCCTCCGCCATGCGATGCGTCCCCCAGGCCCTGCGGGCGGCCTGGGGAGACCCCAGGCACCGGACGCCGCGAGCCGGCGAGCCTTTCCGGCCGGAGCGCGCCGCCCCGACGGGTGGCGCGCCGCCGAGGGCCTGGCCCGCCGCGCCGTGGCGCTCGGCCACGGCGCGGACGGGTTCTCCCGGATCGCGGAGGTCCTGGCCCGCCGCCAGTAGCCGGTGGGCGGGGTCCATCCGGGCGGGGCGCCGGGTCCGTACGGCATGGCGCCGGGGGGCCGGGCGGCCCGCGGCGGATGCTGGGGCCTCCCCGCCCCCGCCGCCCCGGAGAGGCCCGTGAGCGATCCCAGCCGCCGAGGAAGCCCGGCTCACACCCGCGCGGCCCCGGGGTCGGCGTCCGGGGCCGCGTCCGCCGGAGCGGGCGACGACATCCCCGTCCCCGCCCCCGGGGTCATCGGGATCGGGCTCGCGGCGGTGCTCACGTTCGCCCTCGCCCAGGGCTCGTGGCAGTGGTTCGCCACCTTCATCGGGGTGACGCTCCTCGCGATCATGCTCGCCTTCCAGCAGCGGCCGCCGTGGACACCGGACCTCCGCTCCGGGTACACGCGCAGCCTGATCGCGTACGCGCTGGTCGTCGGCCTGTGCGTGGCGATCGCGATCGCCCCCGTGCTGCAGCGCCGGGCCTGGCTGTTCCCGATGCCGGGCACGCGCGGCAGCTGCGCGCTGGCGGGCCGGTACGCGGCCCTGCAGGCGGAGGCCGTGCTGGGCGGCCTGGCCGGCAGCGACCCCGCGGCCCTGGCCTTCGCCCGGCAGGACCAGGGCCGCAAGGCCGTCGCCGACTGCCTCGCGGCCACCACCACCCTGTGGCTGCCCGTGTACGCGGTGGCGGTGGCCCTGCTCGTGGGCGCGGTGGCGTGGACCCGCGACCGGGCCCGGGCGGCCGGGGCGGTCGGCGCTGCTAGTGGTGGGCGCGGGGGGTCGGGTCCAGGATGACCAGGGGGATCGCGCGGTCCGTGTGTTCCTGGTAGTCGTCGAACGCGGGCCACAGGGCCGCCAGGGCCGGCCAGTACACCTCGCGCTCCTCGGCCGTCGCCCGGCGGGCCACGGCCGGGCGGACCACGGGGCCCACCTGGATGCGGACCTCCGGGTGCGCGGTCAGGTTCCGGTACCAGGCCGGGTGCCGCCGGGCGCCCCAGCCGGCCGCCGCGACGACCAGGCGGCCCTCGTCCTCGGCGTAGATCAGCGGGGTGCGGTGGGTGCGGCCGGTGGCGCGGTCCAGGGTGGTGAGCAGGAGGGTGGGGACCCCGTGCCAGAGATGGCCGTCGATGCCGCCCGTGCGCACGTAGTCGCGTACGTGGGCCCGGGCGAGTTCCGGCGCGGGGTCGGCGGGGTGGTCCCAGTCGACGGTGATCGTCTGCATGCTGCCTCCGAGTAACGACCCCCGGTCGGCTTAACGATCCTTCAGCGCGCCCGGATACGGTCCGTCACACCCATGGCGCAACGCAGGTGGTCTGGACCAAGCTCGTGGCATGGATCTGGAGTTGAGGCACCTCAGGATCGTCAGGGCCGTCGCCGAGGCCGGAAGCCTGACCCGCGCCGCCACCGCGCTCGGGCTCGCCCAGCCCGCGCTCAGCGCCCAGCTCAAGCGGATCGAGCGGGGGCTCGGCGGGGAGCTGTTCGTACGCGGCCGGGACGGCGTCCGCAGCACCCCCCTCGGGGAGCTGGTGCTCGACCGGGCCCGGGTGCTCCTGCCCGCGGTCTGCGAGCTTCGGGAGGAGGCCGTCCGCCTCGCCCGCGAAGGCGCCGGGGGCGGCGGGGGCGGCCGGGTCGGCGGGGATACCGGCTCGGCGGCACGCACGGGCCGCTGCTCGGCGGGCTCGTCGACCGGCTCGCGCGCCGGGAGCCCGGAGTGCCCGTGACGACGTACACCTCCTGGTCGGAGCGGGAGATCGCCGGCGCCGTCGCCGCCGGACGGCTGGACTTCGCGCTGGTCGGGGCGTGCGGGGAGAGCGCGCCGCCCGAGCCGGGGCCGGGGACGGGGCCGGGATCGGGATCGGGATCGGGGTCCGGGGCGGCGTTCGCGCCGGGGGCCGGGCGGCCCGTGCTGGCCTGGACCGAGGTGGCGCGCGATCCCGTGCGCGTGATGCTGGCCGAGGACCACCCGCTCGGCAGCCGGACCGAGATCGAGCTCGCCGAGCTGGCCGCCGAGGCCTGGACCGACGTACCCGGCGACGGCTGCTCCGGGGACTGCTTCGCCGCCGCCTGCGTACGGGCCGGGTTCGCGCCGGCATGCGTGTACGAGGCCGACACCGCCTCCTGCGTCCACCTGGTGCAGGTCGGGCGGGCCGTCGGGCTGCGCCGGGCCACCTTCCCCGCCACGCCCGGACTCGTCACCCGTCCCCTCGCCGGGACCCCGCTCGTCTGGCGGCACCTGCTCGGCTGGCACCCCGCGGGGCGGGCGGCGGCCCGGGCCCCCGCCGTCCTGGACCACTCCCGGTCCGCCCACGCGGAGGCCCTGTCCCGCGCGGCGGCCGGCCCCGCTCCGGCTGCGGTTCCGGTTCCGGTTCCGGGCCCGGCTGCCGCAGCCGACCGGGGTTAGCCGACCCGTCAAGCCGTGTCGTATCGGGACATGCCGGGCGCAGCTGATGAGGATGGTCCGCCGGGGCGGTCGACGGCGTCGACGGAAGGTGTGGTGGCGGAGATGGCGGAGAGTCCGGGAGGCGGCGCGCAGGACGGCGGGAACGCCGTCGAGATGGGCGGCTACCAGCAGGAGCTGAAACGGACCCTCGGCTCCTTCCAGGTGTTCGCGATCTCGTTCGCGTTCATCTCGGTCGCGGTCGGGATCTTCGCCACGTACGACGACGTCCTGCTCAACGCGGGACCCGTCGGCATCTGGCTCTGGATCATCGCGGCCATCGGACAGGCACTGGTGGCGCTCGTCGTCGCCCAATTCGCGGCCCGCATCCCGCTCAGCGGCTCCTCGTACCAGTGGGCCTCGCGGCTGGCCAACCCGAAGATCGGCTGGGGGTTCGGCTGGCTGTCCTTCTGCTACCTGGCGGTCGCCGTCGTGGCGATCGCCAACGCGCTCGCCAGCCAGGCCTTCATGCCGCTCTTCGGCATGCAGCCGGACGAGGACACCGCGCGAGTGATCACCCTGGTGGTCCTGTTCCTCCAGACCGTGATCGCCGTGGCCTCCACGCGCCTCGTCAGCCTCATCAACACGGCGGCGGTCGCACTGGAAGTCACCCTCGTCGTGGTGGTCGCCATCGCGCTCGTCCTCGCCGTCGTGATCAGCGGCGACGGCGCCACCGGCAACCTCGTCTCGCGCGGCGTCACCGAGGACGCGCCGGGCTACTTCGCGATCGGCGGCGGGCTGATGATCGCCATGATCATGGGTCTCGCCACCCTCGTCGGCTTCGACTCCGCGGCCAACCTGGCCGAAGAGGCCAAAGACCCCTACCGCACCGTCCCCCGGGCGATCGTGGGATCGGTCGTCGCGGCCGGAATCCTCGGCATGCTGTTCCTGATCACCCTCACCATCGCGATCGACGACATCCCCAAGATCACAAAGAGCGGGTCGCCGGTCGCGGCGATCCTCCGCGACCAGCTGGGGCCGGAGGTCGAGAAAGTGCTGCTGGTCGCGATCACGATCGCGTTCTTCGGCGCCGGGGTCGTGGCGATGGTCGCCTGCGCCCGGCTCGTCTTCGCCATGGCGCGCGACGGGCGCTTCCCCGCGAACCGGCTGATGCGGCGGGTCGGCCCGCGCACGCACACCCCCATCCCGGCCACCGTCCTGATCTTCGCCCTCGGGGTGGTCCTGATGGTCGTCCTGCCGGGCTCGGCACTGCTGGAGCTGATCACGGCGTCGACCATCCTCCCGGCGCTCACCTACGCCGCCACCATCGTCCTGTACCTGGCGGTGCGGGGACGGCTGGGGCGCAAGGAAGGCGCGTTCGACCTCGGGCGGTTCGAGGTGCCGGTCGCCGTGTGCGCGCTGGTGTGGACCGTCATCGCGCTGTTCGTGCTGGTGGCACCGCGGGAGGCGCTGGTCTCCGTCGTGATCGTGGTCGGCCTGCTGGTTGCGGGCGGCGTGTTCTTCCTGGTCATGCTGAAATGCGACCGCGAGGCCCTCGAATCCGAACCGGGCCGGCTCCCGCTCTGACCGGTCCCCTCGCGGGGTGCAGGGCCGGGCCGGGGGCTGCCGCCGCCGGGTCCTGCGGGCCCGTTGTGGCCGATCGCGCAGTTCCCCGCGCCCCTGGCTTCCGGGACCGGATGCCGCTGCCCGGCTGGGGCTGTGCCGGGTCCTGGGGGCGGACGGCTGGTGGTCGGGTGCCGGTTGGCTGTGGCTGATCGCGCAGTTCCCCGCGCCCCTTGGCCTCCGGGAGCCGGGGTTCAGGGGCGCGGGGAACTGCGCGACCAGCCGTCGTCGGCCCGCGCCCGGCATCCGGCGGTCAGTACCCGGCCACAGGCACTCCGCATCCGGCCGCCGGTCTCGACCGGCATCCTGCATTCGGCCGCCGGTCTCGACCGGCACCCCGCAACCCCGGATCCGGTCGTCGGTCGCCGGTGTCGGGGGGTGGACGGCAAAGGGGGGCCCCGGGGCGGAGGGGCGCCCGGGGCCGACCGCAGCCTTGGTACGGGCTCCGTCAGGGGAGGAAGCGCTCGATGACCGCCATGCCCTCCTTCTCCATCAGCTTCCGGGCCTTTTCGACCCGCTCCGGAGTCGGGTCGGCGCCCGTCGCCATGACGAGGTCCTCGGGGTCGTACGCGCCTTCCCCGCCGGTGTTGAGCCTGACCGGCCGGGATGCGGCCTGGGGCTGCTGGTCCGATTCACTTCCCATCGGTGCCTCCATTGCAGTGCCCTGCTTGGTTGCCCCCATCCTCCGGCCGCCGGGTCATGAACGCACTTCGGCGGGCCGCCGCCCGCCGCCCCGGGCCGGGCATAACGCCGTGGGAGGGGTCAACTGGCAGTACCCGGGCTCCCGTTGGGGTTCCTACGGTGTCCGCATCCCCCCGCGGAATCCGAGGAGACCCCCATGTTCAAGCGACACGCCCGCGCGGCGTGTACCGCCCTGGCGGCCGCCGGACTGCTGCTCGCCGGCAGCAGCGGCGCCGGCGCCGCCCCCGCCCCCGCCGCGGCGCAGGCCCTGCGCACCGCCGAACGTCGTGGAGGAGGCCGAGCCGGGCGCCGCCGCCCGCCTGCTCGCCGCCACCGGGACCGACGCCTCCCTGGTCACCGTGGTCGCCACGGCCGAGGCCCCGCGCCCGCTGTACGACCTGCGGGGCGGCGACGCGTACTACATGAACGGCAGCGGCCGCTGCTCCGTCGGCTTCCCGGTCACCCGCGGCACCACCCAGGGCTTCGCCACCGCCGGCCACTGCGGCCGGGCCGGCACCACGATCACCGGCCACAACCAGGCCGCCCAGGGCTCCTTCCAGGCGTCGGTCTTCCCCGGCAACGACATGGCCTGGGTCGCGACGAACACCAGCTGGACGGCAACCCCGTACGTCAAGGGCAGCGGCGGCGCCAACGTGCAGGTCACCGGCTCCGTCCTGCAGCCCGTCGGCGCCTCCGTCTGCCGGTCCGGATCGACCACCGGCTGGCACTGCGGCACCGTCCAGCAGCACAACACCAGCGTCACCTACCCGGAGGGCACCATCTCGGGCGTGACCCGTACGACGGTCTGCGCCGAGCCCGGCGACTCCGGCGGCTCCTACATCTCCGGCAGCCAGGCCCAGGGCGTCACCTCCGGCGGCTCCGGCAACTGCTCCGGCGGCGGCACCACGTTCTTCCAGCCGCTGAACCCGATCCTGTCCGCGTACGGGCTCACCCTGAAGACCACCGGCAGCGACCCCGGCCCCGGCCCCGGCCCGGGCCCGGGCGAGCCGGAGCCCGGCGGCACCTGGAAGGCAGGCACGGTGTACGCGGCCGGCGCGACCGTCACGCACGGCGGTGCGGGCTACCGCTGCCTCCAGGGCCACCAGGCCCAGGCGGGCTGGGAGCCCCCGAACGTCCCCGCGCTCTGGCAGCGCCTGTGACCGCGTGAACCATCCGGTGGCGGCGCTACGCGGCGACGAGCGCCGCCACCCCCGTCGCGACGACGATCGCCCCGCAGACCACCAGGTTGACCAGCCGGTGTTCCCAGAACACGGCGACGAACTCGCGGATGGTGGCGCTCGGCCAGAAGTAGCGGGCCGTCGGCGAGCCCACGACCTGCCCGTTCACCCCGGCCTTGCGGGCGGTCATCGCGGCACGGAAGGCGTGGAAGTTGTTGGTGACGACCACGCACCGGTAGTCCGGCCCGGTCTCCTCCTCCATCAGCGCCCGGCTGAAGGCGAGGTTCTCGTCCGTCGTCCGGGACCGGTCCTCCAGCCGGATCAGCTCCGGCGCCACGCCCTGCGCGATCAGCCAGTCGGCCATCGCGCGCGCCTCCGCCAGCTTCTCGTCCGGGCCCTGCCCGCCCGAGACCAGCAGCAGCGGCACCTTCCCGCCGTTCCGCGCCGCCTGCGCGGCCTGGATCCGGCGGCCCTTCTCCAGTCGGGAGGCCAGGAGCGGGGGCACCCGCTCGCCGCCGACCAGACCGGAGCCCAGCACCACCACGTAGTCCACCTCGCTGCGCACATGGGTCCGCCCGTACAGGAAGGCGTACGCGAGGAAGCACGCGAAGAGGAAGGAGACGTAGCCGACGAGCAGCACCAGCCCGCCCACGGCCGCGTCCATCGCCGGCGAGCCCCGGTCGCCGGTGTAGGCGATCAGCGCGATCAGCCCGAAGATGCCCAGCCCGGCAGCCAGCGACAGCAGGTTGGCGGGGCGGCGGCCCTCCTTGCGGAGCATGGTGATGCCGTTGCGCACGAGGAACACGCCGAGCACGAGCGTGCCCAGTGCCGGCACCAGCAGGACCAGCACCACCGCGGCGATCGCGAGCACCGGCGGCAGCGAGGGGATCAGGAACAGCACCCCTATCGAGGCCCATATGAGGGTCAGCCCCAGCAGGACGGCATTGCGGAAGCGCCGGCGGTCCTTCCACATGCTCGCCAGGAACAGCAGCAGCAGGACGGCGGCCGGCGCGAAAGCGATCATGCGGTTCAGCGTATGCGCTCCGCTGGGAGTCCGGTCATGAAAGCGCGGGCCGGTGGGGGCTGGTCGCGCAGTTCCCCGCGCCCCTTAGCGTCCCCGGTGCGGGGTGCGGCGGACCGAGCGGCCCGCCAGGGCGTTCGTGCGGCGGCCGTCCCGCATCACGAAGCGGCCGTCGACCAGGACGTACGGGATCCCGGTCGGCAGGGCCCGCGGGCTGTCGTACGTCGCCCCGGCCGCGACCGTCTCCGGGTCGAACAGGACCAGGTCGGCGCGGTGTCCGACCCGTACGAGCCCCCGGTCGGGCAGCCGCAGCCGGGCCGCCGGCCGGCCCGCCAGGTGCGCCACGCACTCCTCCAGCGTCAGTACGCCCAGCTCGCGCACGTACCGGCCGAGGTAGTGCGGGAAGGTGCCGTACGCCCGCGGGTGCGGCTTCGCGCCCTGCAGGATGCCGTCGGAGCCGCCGGTGTGCACGGGATGCCGCATGACCGCCCGGACGTTGTCCTCGTGGCCGACGTGCTGCAGGACGGTCGGGCCCAGCCGGTCGGCGAGCAGCAGCCGCCGGGCCTCCGCCCAGCCGCGCAGCCGCCGGCCCACCCAGCCGCCGTGCGCCGGGTCCGCGGTCCCCGACACCTCGACCGCTGTCCAGTCCACGGGCACCCCGTGGCAGCCGTCCGACCCGGTCACCTCCAGCGCGTACCGGATCCGCTCGGCGGTCGCGTCGTCCCGCAGCCGGGCGAGCAGCGCCTCGGGGCCGCCCTCGCCGGCCCAGCCGGGCAGCAGCGCGGCGAGGGTGGTGCAGCCGGGCGTGTACGGGTAGCTGTCCAGGGTGATGTCGGCGCCCGCCGCCAGCGCCGCGTCCAGCAGGGCGAGGAGTTCGGGGGCGCGGCCCGCGTTCTCGGGGAAGTTCAGGGTGGCGTGCGCCAGGTGCAGCGCGCAGCCGGTCTCCCGGGCCAGGGCGACCATCTCGGCGTACGCGGCGAGCGCGCCGCGGCCGTACGAGCGGTGGTGCGGGCAGTGGTAGCCGCCGTACGCGGCGACGACCCGGCACAGTGCGGCCAGTTCGGCACGGGACGCGTACATGCCCGGGGTGTAGGTCAGCCCGGAGGACATGCCGACCGCGCCCTGCGCGAGCCCCTCGGCGACGAGGGCCCGCATCCGGTCGAGCTCGGCCGGGGTCGCGGGCCGGTCGGCCCAGCCGACGGCGTACGCGCGGACGGTGCCCTGCGGGACGAGGAAGGCGGCGTTGACGGCGGTGCCGGTGCGGTCGATCCGGTCGAGGTAGCCGCCGACCGTGCGCCAGGTGAAGTCGCCGTCCTCGCCGGGGCCGTTCCAGCCGGTGACGGCGGCCCGCACCGCGGCCAGGGTCCGGTCGTCGACGGGCGCGTACGACAGCCCGTCCTGGCCGAGGACCTCCAGGGTGATCCCCTGGGCGGCCTTGGCGCTGTGGTCCGGGTCGCGCAGCAGGGCCAGGTCGCTGTGGGCGTGCATGTCGGTGAACCCGGGGGCCAGGGCCAGTCCGTGCGCGTCGAGGACCGCCCGCCCGCCGGACCGGATCCGGCCGATGGAGGCGATGCGGCCGTCGTGGACGGCGACGTCGGCGCGGTGGGAGGGCCCGCCCGTGCCGTCGACGACGCGGGCCCCCCGGATCACCAGGTCCATCGGCCGCCTCCAGGGGCCCCGGCCGGATCGGCCGACCGGGTCGGCCGACCGGATCGGCCGGCCGGATCAGCCGACCCGTTCGGCCTGCCGGATCAGAAGAAGGTGCGCACGAACTCCGTGACCGTGCCGTCCGCCCGGACGACCGGGATCAGCGGCCACTTCTCGAAGATGGTGCACGGGTGGGACATGCCCAGCGCCACCCAGTCGCCCACCTCGACGGCGTCCGCGGAGTCGGTCTCCAGCCAGGCGTGCTGGTCGGACAGCTTCACCACCCGCACCCCGGCGGCGGGCCGCTCCTCGCCGGTCAGGGCGTCGCGGACCAGCTCGGCCTCCGGCAGGCCCAGGTCGTAGGCGACGTCCCGCTTGCCCGCGTTGACGAACGCCTGCGTGGGGGACGGCCGGGAGACGACCTGCGTCCACAGCCGGAACGCGGGCCGCAGCCCGCCCTCCTGCGGGACCCGGTTGAACGGGGTCAGGCGGGTGTACCAGCCGTGGTCGTGGGAGACGTACGCCCCGGAGCGCAGCAGCCGCAGCACGGGCCGGGACAGCTCGGGCAGTTCGGCGAAGACGTCGGAGACGGCGTCGAACCAGGCGGAGCCGCCCGCGCTGACGACGATCTCCTCCAGGTCGGGGGCGAACCGCCCGGCCTTGTCGAAGTCGACGGCCAGCGCGGTGAGCCGGCGCAGCCAGGCGTGCACCGACTCCGGGGTCGCGTCCGGCACCTCGGCCTCGTACCCGGCGACGCCGACCAGGCGCAGGGAGGCGGCGTCGGCGACCGCGTCGGCGACCGCCCGGCAGTCCTCCTCGGTCCGCGCGCCGGTACGGGCGCCCTCGCCGGCGCCGAGTTCGACGACGACGTCGACCACGGCCGCCCGGCCGCGCAGGGCCCGGTCCATGAGGTGGACGCCGCGCACGGAGTCCACGTAGCAGACGAAGCGGAAGTCGGGGTCGGAGGCGAGCTCCTCGGCGACCCAGTGCAGGGCGGCCGGGTCGACGAGCTCGTTCGCGAGGAAGATCCGGCGGATGCCGAAGGCCCGGTAGACGCGGGCCTGGTGGGGGACGGCCGCGGTGATGCCCCAGGCGCCGTGCTCCAGCTGCCGCTCGAACAGCTGCGGGGCCATGCAGGTCTTGCCGTGCGGGGCGAAGGCCAGGTGGTGGCGGGAGGCGTACTCGCCGAGCGCGGTGAGGTTGTGCTCCAGCGCGTCGGCGTCGAGGGTCAGGACCGGGGTGGTGAACCCGCCGGTGAACAGGTTCCGCTGCTGCGCCGCGAGCCCGCCGACGGTCAGGGCGGCCCGTTCGGCGTCCGGGGGCAGGCCCTTGAAGCGGTGGTCGACGAGCTCGTCGGCGAGCCCCCGGACTGCGTCGCTGCTGCCCATGCGGATCCTCCTCGCGTTGCACGCTCTGCAACGTTTGTTACGGGTAGTACCGACTGCTGTCTAACATCCCGGGTGGCGACGGGTCCACATCGGCCGTGTCGGCGGGGAGGCCGCCCCGCGGCAGAACGGGGCGCCCCCGGCCCTGCGGGGGCGCCCCGGAATCACCGGCGGTACGGGGCCGGCACTACGGCAGTACTGCGCGGTGCAGTACTACGCGGCGCAGTACTGCGCCTCCTTGCCGATCGAGCGGTACATGCAGTCCGCGTTCTCCAGCAGCTGGAGCACCGCGTCCTTGTTGCGCGCCGTCTCGCGGTCGATCACCTCGTCGGGCGGGTAGAAGCCGCCGCCGCCCGACTCCGGGTACATCTCGAAGGTGTACCCGAAGATCTTCTGGTCGCCCCACAGCCAGTCGTCGATGGTGCCGTCCGTGATGTACAGGTCGCTGGACTGCTCCGGGGTGTAGCCGTTGCTGCCGGCCATGCGCGTGCCGATGGTCTTGAACACGGCGAGGTCGTCCGCGGTCAGGCCGGGGGCGGTGTCGTTGTACGTCCACCCGTACGGCCACAGCACCAGTTCGCTGTAGGTGTGGAAGTCGATGGCGGCCTTGATCTGCTGCTTGCCGCCGACGATGCGGCTGCGCACGAAGTTCGAGACGGCCTTGACCTCGGGCGAGGACTCGGCGGCCGCGCCGCGGTAGGTCTCGGAGCCCTTGCTGCCGCTGGAGCCGCCGCAGCAGCCCCACTTGTAGTTCCAGTTGCGGTTCTCGTCCGTGCCGACGTAGGAGGAGCCGGCGTTCGGCTGCCGGTTCTTGCGCCAGGAGCGGTAGGAGCCGGTGGCGATGTCGTACTCGCCGCCGTCCGGGTTGAGGTCGGGGACGATCCAGATCTCCCGGGAGTTGACCATGCCGGTGACGCGGGCGTCGGTGCCGTAGCCGGCGCCGAACTCCTTGAGCAGGTACAGCGCCATCTCGACGGTGAGGTGCTCGCGGGCGTGCTGGTGGTGGGTGAAGAGGACCTCGGGCTCGTTCTCGTCCGTCGCCACGTTGTCGCTGATCTTGATGGCGACGATGTCGCGGCCCTGGTACGACTTCCCGATCACCCGCTTGCTCATGATCGAGGGGTACTGGGCGATGCGCTGGTCGATCTCGGCGCTCATCTCGGCGTGGTTGTGGTAGCGGGAGTCCGCGGACGGGAAGTCCATCGGGCTCGCCTTCGCGCCCCGCTCGGTCCGGTCCGGCGGGCCGGGCAGCGGGGTGAGGGTGTAGCCGAGCGCGCGCAGGGCCCTGGCCTGCAGGGGGTCGGCGCTGACGACGACGGAGCGGGCGTCGACCTCGTCGATGGAGACGCCCGTGCGGAGCAGTGCGGTGCGCTCCTGCGGGGTGGCCGGGCCCTGGATCTCGTACTGGGCGATGGCCTCGTCCTGGGTGGCGGTGGACGGCGCGGGTGGCGGGGCCGCCGTGGCGCTCATGCCGTAGGCGGGTGCGCCGAGCGCGAGAGCGAGCAGGGCCGCCGTGACGGCGGCCCTGCGTCGGGTGTGGAGCCGCATGCGTTCTCCTGGGTGGGGAGGTGGGGGTAGCCGTGCGGACGCGCACAGCGTGCTCTTGTGGCATGTCCCGGTCAAGGGCCTGGATTCGGCCAGATCCCGCGCCGGATCCCGTGCACGCCACCCCCACAGGTACCGCCTACGGCAGGCCGTGGACCTTCGGACCCACCGCAGCGGACCAAGCACCACCCGCCTTGGCGTCCCAGTTGGTCGACCAGGCCATCGCGCCGCGCAGCCCCGGGTAGGTCTTCGACGGCTTGAAGGACCCGCAGTTCACGCCCCGCGCCAGGCAGTCGAGCGCGTTGTTGACCACGCTCGGCGGGACGTACCCGCTGCCCGCCCCGCTCGGCGAGGCCGGCACGCCGATGCCCACCTGCGAGGGGTCGAGGCCGCCCTCCAGCTGGATGCAGGCCAGCGCGGTGAGGAAGTCCACCGAGCCCTGGGAGTACACCTTGCCGTCGCAGCCGTTCATCGAGCCGCTGTTGTAGTACTGCATGTTGACGACGGTGAGGATGTCCTTGACGTTCAGCGCGGTCCGGAAGTAGGCGCCCGATGTGGACTGCATGTCGATGGTCTGCGGGGCCATCGTCAGGACGAGCGAGGGGCCGGCCTTGGCGGACAGGGCGCGCAGCGCCTGCGTCATGTAGGTCGGGTCGATGCCGTTCTCCAGGTCGATGTCGATCCCGTTGAAGCCGTACTCCTGCATGAGCGCGTACGCCGAGTTCGCCAGGTTGGTCGCGGAGGCGGCGTCGCCCACGGTGATGGTGCCCTTCTCGCCGCCGATGGAGAGGATGACGGACTTCCCGGCCGCCTTCTTCGCCGCGATGTCCGCCTTGAACCGGTCCGTGGTGTAGCCGCCGAGCCCGGCCGAGTCGAGGTTGAACGTGATCGCGCCGGGCGTGGCGGTGGCGTCGGCGAAGGAGACGGCGATGATGTCGTACTCGGCGGAGACGTCGGAGATCCGCTGCACCGTCGCGCCGTTGTCGAAGTTCTGCCAGTAGCCGGTCAGGGCGTGCCTGGGCACGGCCGGGTCGGGGTTCGGGCCGCCGCCCCCGGTCGTGGTGCCGGTCACCGGCGCCGACCTCGGGCCCTCGCCCGCCGCGTTGTACGCGCTCACCTGGAAGGAGTACGAGGTGGACGGCGCGAGCCCGGTGATCCGGGCCGGGGGAGCCGTGACCGTCCGGACGCGGACGCCGTCCCGGTAGACGTGGTAGCCGCCGGCCCCGCCGACCGCGTCCCACGCAAGGGTCAGCGCGTCCTGGCCCTGGCCGGAAACGGCGGCCCCCGCCGGGGCGCCGGGCAGCGACGGGCCGGGATCGGTGGGGCCGCCGCCGTCCGGGCCGAAGACGCCGAACTCGTCCACGGTGTAGGCCGGCTGGCCGTACCAGCCGTGCGTCCAGACGGTGACCCGGGTGGTGGCCGGGCCGGTGGTGAAGGTCGTCGACAGCTTCTGCCAGCCGCCGCCCGAGCCGGGCGTCCAGGTGGACACGTCCTGGGTGCCGGTCCCGGTCGCGCCGAGGTACACGTACGAGCCCTGGACCTGCGCACCGATCGTGTACGTCGAGTTCGGCTTGACCGTGACGGTCTGGCTGCACTTCGCGTGGTCCTGGCCCGACGGGGTGGCCCGCAGGGCGGCCGTTCCGGAATGGACCGGCGAGGAGGTGACGGCCCCGCTGCCGGAGCTGCAGCTCCAGTGCGCGAGACCGGACTCGAAGCCTCCGTTGCGGACGACGTTGACGTCGGCGGCCTGCGCCGGGCCGGCCGTGAGGGCCGTCAGGCCGCCTGCGGTGAGGGCCGCGGCGACCGGGAGGGCGAGGGAGCGTATGCGGTTCACGTGGTCTCCGTGGGGGGAGGAAGGGAGGTGAACGGGGAGGGGGAAGGGGTGGCGCGGACGGCGGGGGAGGGGATGGGGGAGCGGGCCGTGGAGCCAAGTGGGGGACCCGGCACTCAAGTTGGTCCAGACCAATCCAGGTGTCAAGGGTCTTTGCAAAGTGGCTTGAACTGATCGGCCGTCCGATCCCGGTTGTCCGGGTTTCCCGCCACCTGTGCCATGCACTCACGGCACGGGAATTTCCAAGGCCCTGCCCTGCCAGCGGTGACGCGGATATGGTTCTGCGGCGAGGGGGAAGCGCGTCGGCTATTTGCGGTCGCGCAGGGTGTGCGCGTACGCGGGGCCGAGCGAACTGCTGCCGTGTACGGGGTGAACAGGGGGGTTCGCGTGCCGATCGCCATTGCCGTCACCAGCGCCGATCTGGTGCTGCCGGCCCCTGACCGGCACACCCCGACGGCCGCCGTCCTGCGCCCGCCGGGACAGCTCGACCTCGAAGGCGCCCTCGCCGAGATGGGCACCCTGCTGGAGCACCACAGCCACGTCCTGGCCGTCGTGCCGACCTGGCTGCCGCCCGCCACCGTCCGGCGGCTGCACACCGTACGGGCCATCCTGGAGACCGACCGGATCGCCCTCCTCGACGTCGATCTGCCGCCGCTCGGCACCGCCCTGCTGGTACGTCAGCTGCGGCAGCTCAGCGTCTGCGACTTCAGCCCCGGCGTCATCGCCGCGGCCGCCCGCCTGCTGTCCCACTACATCCACGCCGGGGCCTTGCTCGGCTCCGTCGCCCGCCTCGACCGGATCCCGGTCGGGCTCAAGGCGCACGCCCGGTCCTGGTCGCCCGGGGCCCAGTTCGCCGTCCTGGCCCACCCGACACCGCACCTGGCCCGGCTGGGGGCGTCGGGGGGATCGGGGTCGGGTTCGGGGGCGGTTTCGGGGGCCGGTGGTTCGGGGTCCGGGGCGGCCGGCGCGGAGGGGCGTGCGGGGCGTGCGGGGCGCGGGCGGCGGGCGCGCGGGGCGCGGGGCGGCGTATCGGGGACCGGCGGGGCTCAGGGCGGGGGCGTCCTGCCCCCGGGGCCCGCGTACGCCACCCAGCTCACCTTCGCCCGCGGCCAGCTCGCCTCCGACTGGGTCACGGCCGAACTCGCCCCCGCCTGGCAGGTCCAGGGCGTGATGGAGAACCCCCTGCCCGCCGACTCCGCCGCCTGGTGGGCCACGCCGAAGCTCGTCGAGTTCGCCGCCGGCATCCCCGACCTGTCCGTCCTCTACCAACTGGTCGCCTCCGTCCGCCGCGACGAGTGCCGCTGGTGCGGCCTCGAACTCATCGGCGACCGGTGCGGCTTCTGCTCCGCCCCGCTGAACCCCCCGCAGCCCGCCGCACCGCCGCCGCCGACCGAGGCCGCGGGTGGCTCCCGCCCCCGGTCCGGACGCTGACCCGACCACCCCGAACGAACGAAGAACGGCGAGGTAGTACGGCACATGAACTCACGCCAGCGCCGCGGCGTCATCCTGCTGCTCCTGTCGGTCCTGTGCGCCCTCGCGGCGTTCGGCGGGGTCCTCGTGGTGATCGGCGACGTCAACTCCAAGGTCGGGGCCGAGGTCGTCGCGTACCGGGCCAAGGCCGATATCGCCCCCTACAGCCCGCTGTCGGCCGGGCAGTTCGAGGAGATCAGCATCCCCCGGCGGTGGCTGTCCGAGACCGCCGTCACCGACCTCGGCGGACTCAAGGACAAGATCGCCCTGACCACCCTGAAGAAGGGCTCGCTGCTCCAGGCGGACATGTACGTCGACAAGCCGCAGCTCCAGCCCGGCGAGCAGGAGATCGCCATCATGATCGACGCGGCGACGGGCGTCGCCGGGAAGATCCACTCGGGGGCGAAGGTCAACATCATCGCCACCTTCAAGGGAGCCAAGGAGTCCGACCCCTCCCGCTCGGTGATCATCGTCGCCAACGCGCGCGTCATCAACGTTGGCAAGCTCACCGCCCTCGACAAGGACAGCGACCGCAAGGGCCCCGCCGAAGCCGTCCCGATCACCTTCGCCCTGAACACCAAGGACACCCAGCGCGTCGCGTACGCCGAGTCCTTCGCGGAGCACGTACGCCTGGCCCTGGTGGCCCCCGGCACCGACTCCGCGCCCAGCGCGGCCGACCGCTCGTACACCCTCGACGGGGACAAGTGAGGCCCGGATGACCACCCGAATCCTCCCCGCGGCCGGCGACCCGGACGCCGCCCGCGCCATCTCCACCCTCCTCGGCCGGCTCCCGGCCGCCGAACCGGCCGCCCCCGTCCCCGACTCCGCCGCCCTCCTCGACACCCTGGCCCGGCTGGCCGCCGAATCCGTCGACGAACTGCCCGAGGTCGTCCTCGTCCACGAGCGGATCGGCCCCGTCCCCGCACTCGACCTCATCCGCGAGGTCGCCCTCCGCTTCCCCGCGGTGGGGGTCGTCCTCCTCTCCTCGGACACCGGCCCGGCGCTCTTCTCCGCCGCCATGGACTCCGGCGCCCGCGGCCTGATCGGGCTGCCGCCCTCGTACGAGGAACTCGCCGCCCGCGTCCAGGCCGCCGCCCAGTGGGCCGCCGGCGTACGCCGCCACCTCGGCCGGCCCGCCGACGCGCCGACCGGGCCCGGCGGGCGGGTCGTCACCGTCGCCGGGGCCAAGGGCGGGGTCGGCACCACCTTCACCGCGGTGCAGTTCGCGCTCGCCGCCGCCGCGGCCGGGCGGCGCACCGCGCTCGTCGACATGGACCTCCAGGCCGGGGACGTCGGCTCCTACCTCGACGTGCAGTTCCGGCGCTCCATCGCCGACCTCGCCGGCATCCAGGACATCTCCCCGCGGGTGCTGCAGGACGCCGTCTACGACGACCGCACCGGCCTCGCCCTCCTCCTCGCCCCGGCCGACGGCGAACGCGGCGAGGAGGTCGACGACCGGGCCGCCCGGCAGGTCGTCGCCGCCCTGCGCAGCCGGTACGAGCTCGTCGTCATCGACTGCGGCACCAACGTGACCGGAGCCAACGCCGCCGCGGTGGAAGGCGCCGACACGGCGGTCCTGGTCACCACCCCGGACGTGGTCTCCGTACGGGCCGCCAAGCGGATGGTCCGGATGTGGGAGCGGCTCCAGGTCCGCAAGGCCGAGGACACGGCGATGGTCGTCAACCGCTGGAGCAAGCACACCGAGATCCAGCCGGCCCTGATCGAGAAGATCACCAAGACGCGGGTGGTGCGGACGCCGGTGCCGGCGGCCTTCAAGGAGCTCCAGGCGGTGGTCGACGCGGGCCGCGTCCAGGACCTCGACAACCGCTCCACGGTCAAACAGGCCCTGTGGACGGTCGCCGCCGAACTCGGCCTCCTCACCGCCCCCGCCACCCCGGGGCCCCCGGCCGCCGCCGGAGCGCCGGCCGCCGCAGGCACCGGGGCGGCCGCCCCCGGCGCGGCCCTCGTGGTCCGCACCCCCGGCCCCGTCGCCCGCCTGCGCCGCGGCGCGGGCGACCGCGGCTCCATCACCCCCTGGCTCCGCCGCAGCCGGGAGCACTGACATGCCCACCCCCAGACCCGCCACCGGGCCCCCGCCGAGCCGCACCGCCCCGCTCCCGCCGGCCGGGGCGGCCCCCAGCGGCCCCCGGGCCCCCCGCGGCCCCAGCGCCCTCAGCGCCCCCCGCGGCCGCCGCTCCGGCGCCGACCGCGGGCAGGTGGCGGTCGAGTTCGTCGGCATGGTCCCGCTGATCCTGCTCCTCGTCGCCGCGGTCTGGGAGTGCGTCCTGATCGGCTACGCCTTCTCCCTGGCGGGCAACGCCGCGGACGAAGCGGCCCGCGCGGGCGCGGTCAAGGGCGGCGGGGCGTGTGCGGCGGCCGCCGCCGAGCACATCGGCGGCGCCTGGAACATGACCTCGACCTGTTCTGAGGCGGGCCCGCTGTACAAGGCCACCGTCACGCTCGAAATCCCGGTGCTCCACCCGTCGCTGAGCTTCGGCCGCATCACCGGCGAGGCCGGTGCCGCCATGGAGAGGGAGGAGGACTGACATGACGGGCCACCCCCACTTCGGGCCCGGCCGTGAGCGCCGGCCCGCCCCGGCCGTCGGCGCGGGCCCGGCCCCCGCGCACCGGGCCGAAGGCCACGCCCCCGCGCCCGGCTGCCCGGGCGGAGGCCGCGGCAACGGCCCCCGGCGGCACGGCGCCCGCCGGCAGGCTGCGGGCCGCCTGCGCAGGCCGCGCGGCGATCGCGGGCAGGTGGCGCTGGAGTACATCGGGTTCATCCCGGTCCTGCTGTTCGTCGCGCTCTGCGGGATCCAGCTCGGCTGGGTCGCGTACGTGCACGAGCAGGCCGACACCGCGGCGCGGACCGCGGCCCGCGTCGAGGCCCGCAAGCCCGGGGCCGGCGAGGCGGCCGGTCACGCCGCGATCCGCTCCGGCCTCGACGCGAGCATCGACGTGGGCCCGAGCGGCGGCGACGCCGTCACGGCCACCGTTTCCATCACGGTGAGGTCCATCGTGCCGGGCCTGGACCTCGAACCGGCCAGGGCAACGGCCGTCATGCCCAACGACGACCCCGACCGCGACCTGAAGGGACCCCGACCATGAGCCTGCGCTCCCGGGTCGCGACGCCGGACGACCGGCACGGCCCCCGCGAGGACGGCCTCCTCGTCTCCTCCTACCGCGCCAAGCTGCTGGAGGAGATCGACCTCGCCGAGATGTCCGCGCTCAGCCCCGCCGAGCGGCGGACCCGGCTGGAGCGCGTACTCGGGCACATCATCAGCCGCGAGGGCCCCGTCCTCTCCACCGCCGAGCGGGCCCAGCTCATCCGCCGCGTCGTCGACGAGGCCCTCGGCCTCGGCGTGCTCGAACCCCTCCTCGAAGACCCCTCCATTTCCGAGATCATGGTCAACGGCCCGGACCAGATCTTCGTGGAGCGCGCCGGCCGGGTCGAGCAGCTCCCCCTCCGCTTCGCCTCGCACGAGCAGCTCATGCAGACCATCGAGCGGATCGTCTCCACCGTCAACCGCCGCGTCGACGAGGCCAATCCGATGGTGGACGCCCGCCTGCCCAGCGGTGAGCGCGTCAACGTCATCATCCCGCCGCTCTCCCTGACCGGCGCCACCCTCACGATCCGCCGCTTCCCGCGCGCCTTCACCCTCCACGAGATGATCGCGCTCGGCTCGCTCGACGAGCAGATGCTCCTGCTCCTGTCCGGCCTGGTCCAATCCAAGATGAACGTGATCGTGTCCGGGGCCACCGGCACCGGCAAGACCACCCTCCTCAACGCCCTCTCCGGCCTCATCCCGGAGGGTGAGCGGGTCATCACCATCGAGGACTCGGCGGAGCTCCAGCTCCAGCAGGCGCACGTCATCCGCCTCGAATCCCGCCCGGCGAACGTGGAGGGCAAGGGCCAGATCACCATCCGCGACCTCGTACGCAACTCCCTCCGCATGCGCCCCGACCGCATCATCGTCGGCGAGGTCCGCGGCGGCGAGACCCTCGACATGCTCCAGGCCATGTCCACCGGCCACGACGGCTCCCTCGCCACCGTCCACGCCAACAGCGCCGAGGACGCCCTCATGCGCCTGCAGACCCTCGCCTCGATGTCAGAGGTGGAGGTCCCCTTCGAGGCCCTCCAGGACCAGATCAACAGCGCGGTGAACGTGGTCGTCCAGCTGACCCGGTTCGGCGACGGCTCCCGCCGCGTCACCGAGATCGCCATCCTCGACTCCCACGGCCGCGAACCCTTCCGCATCACCACCGTCTGCCGCTTCGCGGCCCAGCCGATGGGCGCCGACGGCCGCGTCAACGGCTGGTTCGAGTACCACCCGCTGCCGCGCCGCATCGCCGAGCGCCTCTACATGAACAACCAGCCGATCCCGCAGGCGTTCGGGGTCGCCACGTCGGACGACCAGCTCGCCACCCGCATCACCCGGACCGCCCTGTGACCGTGAACCCACTCGTCCTCCTCACCCTCGGCGCCACCCTGCTGGCCTGCGTCCTCGTCATCGCGGGCGTCCACGTGTACACGGCCGGCCGGGCGCAGCGCGCCGCCCTCATCGAACGCCTCGCCGCCGACGGCGCGCCCGAACCACCCGGCCGCAGACGCCGCTTCACCGCCGTCGACCGGCGGCTGCGCAGGACCGCGCTCGGCAAGCGGATCGAGGTGAAGCTGGCCGTGACCGGCCTCGACCTCACCCCGGGCGAGTTCTTCGTCTACGTGCTGATGTCGGTCGCCGGCATCTGGCTGGTCGCGGCCAGCTTCCTCGCCCCGTTCTTCGGCCCCGTCGCCGGCCTGATCGGCCTGTGGGCGGCGGACGCGTTCCTCAACTGGCAGCGGGCGCGCCGCACCGAGCGGTTCATCAACCAGCTCCCCGAGCTCGCCCGCATCCTCGCCAACGCCACCCAGGCCGGGCTGGCCCTGCGTACGGCCATCGCCATCGCGGCGGAGGAGCTGGAGGCCCCGGCGGGCGAGGAGCTGTCCCGGGTCGCCGACCGGCTCGCCGTCGGCCACTCCATCGAGGAGTCCCTCGGCGAGATCGCCGACCGGCTCCCCTCCCGCGAACTGGTCGTCCTCGTCTCCACCCTCGTCCTGTCCGCGCGGGCGGGCGGCGCACTCGTCGGCTCCCTGCGCAACCTCACGGTCACCCTGGAGCAGCGCAAGGAGACCCGGCGCGAGATCCGCACCCAGCTGTCCCAGGTGACGGTGACCGCCTACCTGGTGCCGGCGATCGGCCTCGGCTCGCTGCTGCTGGTGAACCTGATGATGCCGGGCGCCCTGGACCGGATGACCGGCGCGTTCCTCGGCCAGAGCGCGGTGCTCGTCGCGATCGGGCTGTTCACGCTCGGGTTCGTGCTGATCCGCCGCCTGTCGAAGATCGACGTGTGAGAGGGGCGGACGACGACATGAACACGATCGCGATCCCGCCGGTCCTGGCCCTGGCCCTCGCCCTGGTCCTCGGCCTGTCCGTCCTCGGCGTCTTCCACGGCATCCGCCTCTACCGCGCCGAGACCAAACTCCCCTCCGACCTGGCCCTCGCCCTGGAGGTCGGCGCCACCCGCACCACGGCCGTCGGCTCCGCCGTCGACCGGCTCGGCATCCGCTGGGCCCCGCTCGTGCTGCGGCTGATGGGCCCCGAGCGGGTGGCGCGCAAACGCCGCCAGATCGACATGGCCGGCAACCCGGCCGGCCTCACCATCGACCGCTACGCCGCCCGCCGCGCCGTGTACGGCCTCCTCGGCGCGCTCGGCGCCTTCGCGATGCTGATCAACGGCCAGCTCGTACCGGCCCTCCTCATGGTCGCGTTCGGCCTGTTCTGGATCGAGGTCGGCCTGTGGTCCGCGATCCGGATCCGCCGCGACCACATCGAACGGACCCTGCCCGACTTCCTGGACGTCCTCGCCGTGGTCGTCAGCGCCGGACTCGGCTTCCGGCAGGCCCTGGAACGCGTCGCGGCCAAGTACGAGGGCCCCTGGTCGGACGAGATCCGCATCACCCTCCAGCAGATGGACATGGGCGTCAGCCGCCGCCAGGCCTTCGACGAGCTGCGCCGGCGCAACGACTCCGAGCAGGTCGCCCAGTTCGTCACCGCCCTCCAGCAGGGCGAGGAACTCGGCTCCCCGATCGTCGACACGCTGATCGCCATCGCCGAGGACATGCGCCGTACCGACGCGCAGAACGCCCGCCGCCGCGCCGCCCGCGCCGTCCCCAAGGCCACCTTCGCGGTGACCATGTTCATGCTGCCCGGGACACTGATCCTGCTGGTGTGCGGGTTCGTGTACGGGGCCGACGTCGACTTCGGCGCGCTGCTCGGGGGCGGGTGAACGCCGATGTCACTGCTGCCGGACACCACGACGCCCCTGCGCCTGCCTCTGCCCCTGCCACTGCCGTGGCCCCGTCGCGCGGGGGAGAGGCGGGCCCGGGGGGCGGGGGCGGTCGCAGGGGCGGAGGCGGGGGCTCCGGCGGGGGCTCGGCATGAGGTGGCCCTCCAGGCGAACGCCCTGCAGGCCCTCTGCCGCCGCGTCTTCGCCTTCCGCATGCTCGCCATCGCCCTCGGAGCCCCCGTGGCCCTCGGGCGTACCGCCCCCGGCGCCCCGACGTACCTCGTCGCGGGCGCGATCCTGCTCACCTTCATGCTCTCGTACGCCCTCTTCCGCGACTGGGAGCGCCTCGGCCCCCTGCTGCTGCGCCACCGCTGGCTGCTCGCCTGCGACATGGCGCTCAGCGGCCTGCTGCTGGTCACCGCCACCCCGGAATCCCCCCTCGGCTTCGTCTCGCTGTGCACCCCGCTGCTGGCCGGGCTCGTCTACGGCTGGCGCGGCTCGGCCGTCTACGCCGCCCTGCAGGCCGTCGCCGTCGCCGCCCTCGCCGGCGGGCTCACCCTGCCCGTGCTGTGCCTCGTCGCCGGGGCGGCAGGCTCCTCGCTGCGCGACCTCCTGTTCCGCTTCGGCGCGGCGAGCCGGGCCCTGACCGACACCCGGGCCCGCCTCGCCGTGGCCGAGGCCGTACGCGCCGAACGGGAACGACTGGCCCGCGACATGCACGACTCCGTCGCGAAGACCCTGCACGGCCTCGCCCTCGCCGCCGACGCCCTCGCCCGCACCGACGACCCCGACGCCGTACGCCGCCAGGCCGGCCTGCTCTCCGACGCCGCCCGGCAGGCCGCCGCGGAATCCCGCACCCTCCTCGCCGACCTCCGCACACAGCCCGACACCCCCGACACCCCCGACACCCCCGGCGTCCACCTCCCGCCCGAACTCCACCGCCTTGCGGAGACCCAGCCGGGGCAGGCCGGAGCCATCGGGGCCGAGGTCACCACATCCGGGACCCTGTCGCCGCTCCCGGCCCCGGTGGCCCGCCACCTCCTCGCCGTGGCCGCGGAAGCCCTCGACAACGCCCGCCGCCACGCCGCCGCCACCCGCATCCGCATCACCCTCACCGCAACCGCCGCCGACACCGACACCGACACCGCACACCTCACCCTCACCGTCGAGGACGACGGCCGCGGCCTCCCCGCCGACGGGCCCGACCTCGCCGCCCTGCGCGGCGCCGGCCACTACGGCCTGCTCGGCATGGCGGAACACGCCGCCGCCATCGGAGCCCGCCTGCACCTCGGGCCCGCCGGCACACCCGCATCCCCGGCCCGGCCCGGCACCCGGATCCGCGTGGACCTCCCGCTCGCGGCCCTCACCCCCGAAGGGAGCCCGTGATGGCGGCACCGCTGCGCATCCTCATCGCCGACGACAACCCCGTGGTCCGGGCCGGCCTGGCCGCCCTCCTCGGCACCGCGGACGGCCTCGACGTCGTCGCCCAGGCCGCCGACGGCCGCGAAGCCCTGAGCCTGACCCGCCGCCACGCCCCGGACGTGATCCTGCTGGACGTGCGCATGCCGGGCGTCGACGGCATCTCGGCGCTCCCCCACCTGGTCCGCCTGGCGCCCGTACTGATGCTGACGTACAACCAGGAAACGGAGATTGTCCGAGAAGCACTCCTCCTGGGCGCAGGCGGCTACCTGGTCCACGGCGAGTTCACGCCGGACGACCTGGTCAGAGCAGTCCACGACGTCCGCGAGGGCCGCGCCCATTTCACGACGACGGCGGCCAGCGCCCTCCTCGCCGAACTCCGCGCCTCTTCGCAACCGCAACGAACTGTGGCACAGTCTCCAGAGCGCCTGCACAACTCGGTTCTCTTCGGCTTGAGTTCGAGGGAGGTGGAGATCATGGATCTGATCGCTTCCGGGATGAGCAACCAGCAGATCGCGGCCACCTGCTTCATCAGCGAGAAGACGGTGAAGAACCACATCAACCGCATCTTCGCCAAGCTCCAGAGCGCCAGCCGCAGCGAGGCGATAGCCCGCTGGCTGGGAACCGCCCGCCCGGGGGTGACGGGACATGGGTAGACGGAGTGCGCAGTGGGTCCGTAATTGGGCCCCGGGACCCTTGGTGACGACCCGTAACGCGCCGTACGGTCCGCAAACCAACAGCGCCACCGGACCGGGAGGGACCCCTCATGAAGCAGAGCACGCTGGCGCGGCTGCGGAAGCGGTACGAGCAGACCGGCCGCGACCGCGGCCAGACGGCGTTCGAGTACCTCGGGATCATCCTGGTGGTCGTGGTCATCATCGGCGCCATCGTCGGCACGGGCATCGGTCAGACGATCACGGCGAAGATCACGTCTCAGATCGGTGCCATCACGGCCGGCAAGTGATTCGGAAGAAAGGCCTTGGCGATGGAGGGCAGGCCTTCCCCATCTATGTCGTGGTGGTGGCAGGCCTGCTCTTCGCTGCCCTGGCTTTCTTCGTCGTGGGCATGGCCAGCGCAACCCGTAGTAATGCGCAGGGCGCTGCTGATGCGGCGGCCTTGGCGGCCGCTCGTGAGGCCCGAGACAACGCCTTCCTGGGTCTGGACCTTCTCGCCCTTGAGCCTGCAGACTGGGAGAAGATCGCCAACGGGGATCTCCTCAAGTCGCAGGGCGCCTGCGCTAAGGCGGCTGAGTTCGCTGCGTTGAACGACGCCACGGCTGAGTGTCGAGCAACTGTGCCGGAGTTCGCCGTCTCGGTGAGAACCAAGGGTGTCGTCGGTCGCTCAGTGATTCCCGCGAGTGCGGATATGCATGGCGAGGCATCGGCTAGGGCTTTGATCGAGCCTCGCTGTTCCCTGCGCTCTGCCCCTACTCCCGCGCCGACTGCCACCACCTCTCCAAGTCCGACGCCGAGCCCGACGTCCTCTCCTGGAACTGGGGGTGTCACCTTCCTGTGCAGCGGGAAGCCCCTGAAGTTGGACCCGTCGAAGCCAGGCCCGCTGCGTCAATTGGCGAGGGCGCTGTTCACCGTACGGCTGGTCGACTGATAGCGAATGAGAGACAAGGAAGCGGCATACATGAGCATTCAGCACACGGTAAAACTCCGTCTGGGAGCGACCGTGGCTGCTACGGCAGTCCTTGCCTTGGCGGTGACCGGGTGTGGGGGCGGAGGCGACAACAAGGCGCAGGAGCCGCAGAAGCCTGCAGCGGGCAAGTCGCAGGACAATGCTCCCCAGCCGCCTGCGTCTGGTGGCACTGCGAGTCAGGCGCCGACGCAGGTTCTTGCCACGGTGAATGGTGAGGACGGAATGTTGATGACCATCAACTCTGCAACTCGCGAAGTGGGCGGCTTCCTAACCATTAGCGGCCAGTTCAAGAACGGCGGCGGCGGCGATTATGCGAAGACTCCTGCCTGGAGGGGCAACGAACTTACGCAAAGTGGCACATCGATCGCAGGCGCAAACGTGACCGACAAGGCGGGTAAGAAGCGCTACTACGTATTGCGTGACACTGACGGGAGGTGCCTGTGTACGACGGGCATCGCTCTCATCGAGCGCGGCGCCACGGTTCCGTTCTTTGCTCAGTTCCCCGCACCCCCCGCGAGCACTTCCGAGGTCGACTTCAACCTCCCCACCTTCGCCACGGCCACCATCAAAATCTCTGGGTGACCCCATGACAAAACGCCACCGCACCGCCGCGTCAGTAGCCGTCATCGGTCTGGTCATGGCCGGGGTCCAAGCCGTCGGGGTCGGCGTGGCGAGCGCCGATGGCGTCAAGCCGTCCGTACCCCCCGGCACGGAGCCCTCCGCCGCCGCCCCCGTCCCCATCGACTCCAAGGCCCCCGGCCTGAAGATCCCCCAGGGCGGGACCCTCGCGCCGATCAAGGTGCTCGACATCGCCGAGGTCGTCGAGGATCTCGGCGGCGAGCAGCGCCGCCAGGAGACCAATCAGACGGTCATGATGGCGCTGCAGTCCGAGGTCCTCTTCCCGGAGAACAGCGCCGTCTTCAACGCCCAGGCCGCCGCCCGCATCCAGGCCATCGCGCAGGAGATCAACACCCAGAAGGCGACCCGCATCCGCGTCTTCGGTTTCACCGACGACCAGGGCAGTTACGAGCACGGCAAGGAGCTGTCGAAGCAGCGTGCCGACGCCGTGCAGGCGGAGCTCGCCAAGACCGTCAACGTCTCCGGCGTGGTGTACGACGTCCGCGGCTACAGCGAGGACTACCCGATCGCCGACAACAGCACGGAGGAAGGCCGGAAGAAGAACCGCCGGGTCGAGATCACCTTCCCGCGCGGCGCCGGAAACTAGCTAGCCGCCCGCCCCCGCCCAGGCCGTCCCCGCCGCCCGCATCAGGGCTGCCGCTGCCGCGCCTGCGCGGTGGGCCGGTTCCGGGCCGGGGGTGAGGGCGGCCACGGCCGTGGCGCCCTCGACCAGGATCAGGAGCTGGTCGGCCAGTTCCTCCCGCCCCGGCCCGGCAGCCTCCGCCAGCAGCGCCCGCAGCTCCGCCTTGTGCCGGCGTACGGTGTCGAGGACCCCGGCCGGGCCGGCCGCGCCGAGTTCCCCGTACGCGTTCATGAACGCGCACCCGCGGAATCCCGGCTCCGAGAACCACGCCGCCAGCCAGTCGAAGACGGCCCGCACCGGGTCGGAGGGGGCGGCCGACACCGCGTCCCGCAGGCTGCCGATCCACCGCCGGTCGCGCCGCTCCAGGTAGCCCGCGACCAGCGTCTCCTTGGCCGGGAAGACCTTGTAGAGCCGCTTGAGCGGTACGCCCGACTCCGCGCGGATGCGGTCCATGCCGACGGCCTGGATGCCCTCGGCGTAGAACAGTGTCTCCGCCGCGTCGAGCAGCCGGGTGCGGGCCTCTTCGTCGTCCATGGCGGCAGCGTAGCCCAGAACCCGCTTGCGTGGAGAACGGTCGTTCTCTAGGGTCGGTGCGTGAGGGGAGAACGATCGTTCTCCCACTCTCCGTCCTGCGCTCTCCGCTCGCTGCCGAAAGGTGTGCCTGTCATGACCTCACCCGCCGTACGTCCGCCCCTGCCGCCCTTCACCGAGGAGTCCGCCCGCGCCAAGGTGCAGGCCGCCGAGGACGCCTGGAACACCCGGGACCCCGATCGGGTGGCGCTCGCGTACACCGAGGACTCCGTCTGGCGCAATCGCGACCGCTTCCTCACCGGCCGCGCCGAGATCCGCGCCTTCCTCGCCGAGAAGTGGGAGCGCGAGCTCGACTACCGCCTCCGCAAGGAGCTGTGGGCGTACACCGGCAACCGCATCTCCGTCCGCTTCGAGTACGAGTGGCACGACGCTGCCGGCCAGTGGTGGCGCAGCCACGGCAACGAGCAGTGGGAGTTTGATGACAACGGGCTGATGCGCCGCCGCGAGGCCAGCATCAACGACGTCCCGATCGAGGAGGCCGACCGCCGTTTGTGCTGATCGCCCTGATCCGGACGTGTGGCGTTCGGCGCCGCCCGGCGTTCCTCGGCCGGTCGCGGCGCCGGACGGGAGGAGGCTCGGCGGCCCGGCCCCGTCGAGGCCCGCACCGCCCCGCCCCGCCCCGCACCACGCCGAGGAGGCAGGCCGCCATGACCGAACCGATCCCGTCCGCCGACTGGGAGACCCGCATCACCGCCCGGCCGCCGGCAGCGCAGTCCCGTGAGGACCCCGGGCATTCGTTCCCGCCGCGTCCCGTGGCCGCCGTCCACGTGACCCCCCTCCACCTCTCGGCCCTGGACCGGGAGATCTCTCACGAGCTCGACGGCTACCTGCCCGACGGTGTCGCGGTCCGCGCCGTCCCGCGCCCGGTGCCGCCGGAGCAGGTCCGCCCGCCGTTGTGGCGGCGGCCACCCGGCCGCGCGGGGGACGACGACCGGGGCGAGGGCACGGGCGTGTTCCGGCCGGACGACCGCTTCGAGTTCTCCGACACCTCGTTCCCGTGGCGTACGTGCGGCCGCGTCCAGACCCCGGCCGGCTGGGCGTCGGGGGTGATGGTCGGGCCCCGGCACATGCTGACCGCGAGCCATGCGGTGCCGTGGCTGGCGAGTGGCGGTGCGGACTGGATGACCTTCACGCCCGCCCAGTTCGACACGAGCACCCCGTTCGGCACCACCCACTCGACCCGCGTCTACTCCTGGCTTCGCGCCCACGGCGCCGACGGGATCGACTCCACCGAGGCCGCCTTCGACTACGTCGTCTGCGTGCTCAGCCGGCGCCTGGGCGACACCGTCGGCTGGATGGGCTCGCGGGCGTACTCCACTGACTGGGACGGCAAGCCGGTCTGGGGGCACGTCGGCTACCCCTTCGACATCGGCTCCGGGGCTCGCCCCGTCTACCACCCGCGCGGGGTGATGGACGGGACGGTGGGCGAGAGCGCGTCCGGCCGCACCTCGTTCCGGATCGTGCACCGCAACGACGCGGTGGCCGGCCAGTCCGGCGGCCCGTTCTTCGGCTGGTGGGACGGCGACCCCTGGCCGCGGGTCGTCGCCGGCCAGAGTGCCGAGAACTGGGGCAGGGAGGGCGGCCCCAACGCCGCGGGCGGCGGCTCCGCCCTCCCCGCCCTCATCGACTACGCCCGCTCGGTCGAGCCGTAACCCGCCCGCTCCGCGCCGTCAGCAGGTCGGCTCTCGCGTCGTCACGTATCGAACTCGCCCAGCCAGGAACGGTTCAAGAGGGCACTGGGCAGGTACTCGGACTCAACTTCGATGGAGAGGCCCGCGTCATGCGCGAGGCAGGCGATGGCGAGCGGACCGAGGGCCAGGAAGCCCGCGAGATCGTTCGCCTGCTCCGGCTTGCTCCAGTACGCCTTGTGGAGCTCCAAGGCCTCAACGAGCGCCTGGTGGAACCCGTCCGCGTTCCTCCGCAGGAACTGGTAAAAGAGATGGATCGGCGGGTACAGCACGCACTGCAGCAGATCGCGCGGCACTCCCGTGGCGGTGTCCGGGTGAGACTGCTGGATGGCGAGAGTCAGCTTCTCCAGCAAACCGGGCTGCTCCCGCCAATACGTCTGCAAGGCGTCCACCCAGTGGTAGACGTATTCCTCGGCTTCGACGCCGGATGCCTGTAGGAGTTCCAGGGGGATTTCGCACATCCGGTCCATGCGGGCCTGGTCTCGGCAGATGATGGCGAACCACAGCGTCGTAAGCCAGGTACCGGCGTTTGCGAAGAACTGTGGCCCAGTGGCCGTGACGGTCCGCATTTCATGCGCGATGCGTCCGTTGATCGAGCCCTCGGTGTGCGAGGCGGCATCGAATGCCGTCGCGCCGATCTGCATGGCGGAGACCGTCGCGTCCCATGTGGCGAAGCGGTTGCCGGTTGGATTCAGCGCCTGATTCACCTGTACTTGCAGGAGCGCCTCGTTCAAAGCCATGCCGATGATCGCGGGCGAGGCGTCCAAGTTTCGGACACTCTTCTCGAACTCCTCCGCCAGACGCTCTACGGTCTGCTCGTCGATCGTCGGAATCGGGTGCCGCTCCACAATCACCGTCAAGGACTACTCCTGTCAATATTCTCAAAGAAGAAATCTTCCTCTTTGAAGGTGCCGATGTCGAATCGAAGGCTCTTGAAGCCGCCGTGAGTCGGCCCGTCAGAAACGCCTTTGACGAGTCGCTCACTGCCTGCCTCCCGGCTGCTCGCGCAGGGCCTGCAGGTTCACGGCCCTGGCGGCGTCCTGAGCCTGCTTGGCCGACTCCAGGTCGCCTTCGATGTACTCGTTCGTCGCCTTCACCGCACCGAGCACGCAGGCCTCGATCCGGTCGGACACCGACTGGAACTCGGGCTTTCGTTTCGTCAGGTACTCACCCAGAGCGGCCGCCACAGGGCCCAGGGCCTTTGTCGACACGAACGCCTGACCGGCGGCCGGTGCCGCCCCCGGCGCCACGGGACCCCGCGGCCCCATCCCCGAAGCCGAGCCGGGAACGGCCGTCCCCGCCGCCTCTGCCGCTTCCGACATGGCGGTCATGAGTGTGCTCAAGGCCTTCTCCAGGTCGCCTGCGTTCCCGCCGACCGTCCTCAACTGCCCCTGCACACCTTGCGGCTTGATATCCCACGACGTCATACGCGTCCCGTCCCTCGTACACCCGGCTGTTCTGCATCGGCGGCCGGGCCGGGTCAGCCTGCGACGCCGACCCGGGCCTGCGCGTGCCGGGCCCTTCCGTTGTTCTTCGCCGGCGCCGAGCGCCGCAGCCGGATGCTGTTCTGAGCCTCGTCCGGGGCATTGCTCCGGCACTGCTCCGCGGCGTGGTATTGGTGCACCGCACCGTCCGCCCTGGAGTCCCGGCGGCGGCCTTGATCCGTCCGTCGTGTGCGGCGATGACGAGTTCCGCGTCGCGCTCCTTGGCGAGGTCGTCCACACCGACTCGAACGCAACCCGCCTCGGCTGTTGAACTCGCCTTCCGGTGACCGCACGTCGTTGATCAACTATCGGATCAGCGTCCCCAGGTCCCGTACGAGTTGCGGACATCGGACGTCAGGTTGGCCGGCACCTGTGCCCCCCGTGTCGAACTTCATTCCACTCCCCCGCAGGTGCGAACAGCCGTAGGTATGGGCGTTTTTGTGAACTTGCGTCACTCTGGCCGCTCGAGTCCGACATGCTGTTACGAATGCATGACAATCGGAAGGTGTGAATCAGACGCCCGAGTGCCGCGTGTTGCGCCGGAGTCCTCGGCTCATGCCGACACGGCCCGCTCGGCGCCTGCCGTTCTCAGCGGAAGCGGTGGGCGTGTTCCCGTGCCCAGGCGTCGAAGGAGCGGGGGCGGCGGCCGATGATCTCGTGGACGCTCGGCCGCTGGTCGAGGGTCCACTGCGTGAGTTCGGCGAGCTGGTCGCGGTACTCCTGGAGCGCGTACAGCGTGACGTCGATGCCGTCGTCGGGCCAGCCGCGCCCCCGCCACGTCTCGCGGCTCTCGCCGGGCGTCGTCTCGACGGCGGTGATGTCGCGGCCGACGGCCCTCGCGATGCTCGCCACGCGCGCGCGGGTGGAGATGGGCAGTCCGACCGCTTCGAGGATCCTGCCGGCGTGATCGCCGGTGCGCAGTGCTGCCGCGGCGACGGCCGCCAGGTCGTCCTCGTGGATGAAGGGGTAGTGGCCGCCGTCCGCGAACGCCTCCCGTACGACGCCTTCGGCCTTGATCGTGTCGGCCCAGTCCGCGCCCGTCGCCGGGTAGGTGCCCTCGAAGACCGCGCCCATCACCGCCGACGGGCGGATGTGCGTCCAGTCCATGCCCGAACGCTCGACGGCCTGTTCGACGGCCAGCCAGAACCACGTCTCCGGCGGGTACGCCACCTCGTACTCCGGCCCGTGCGACGACAGCACCACGATCCGCCGCACCCCGGCGGTCCGGGCGGTGTCCAGCACCTCCCCGACCGTCTCCGGAACCGCGCCGGCGAGGAAGACCGACTCCACGCCGTCGAACGCCTCGGCGTATTCCAGCGGGGGCCGGCTGATGGAGCCCTCGACGACCTCGGTGCCGGCGGGCCAGTCGTGGAGCTGGTCGGATTCCGCGAGGACGCGCACACGGTCGCCTGCGGCCGACAGCTGCCGGGCCAGGTGGCGTCCGACGATTCCCGTGGGGCTGCAGCCCGCGCCCTTCCGGGGGCTGACGACGGTCAGCAGGTGCAGTCGGCTGCCGGACGTGTTCGTCGACGGCGTGATTCCGGGCATGGCAAGATCCTCCAACGCGACAGCGGAGATCTTGCGCCGCCCTCGGCAGGTGCCGACATGGACGGGTGCGGATCAGGAGCGCCAACCATACCAGCAGGAAAGAGAGTTCGGGAGAGGTGTGGGCGCCTCTCGCCGGACTTGATCTCCCGGGTGGGCTGATCCGTCCTCACCACAGGCGCAGGAAGTACCGGACGTCGTCGTAACCGTCCAGCGCCCGGCCATCGACCTCCGAAGGATCCGCCTCGGCGCGCGCCGCCAGCGACTCCACCAGCGCGAGGGCCTGGGGGCTGAGACGACCGAAGCGCCGGGCGGTGTGCCCCAGGCACAGGCCCGCCAGCCCGAGCAGCGGGCTGCCCGGCACGGCCCGCGTCCCGACCTCCATGCACCAGTGCTCGACGAACTCCCGGTCGTCGTCGTTCAGTGCACTCCCGACCAGGACGTTCGCGGCCTCGCCCTCCCACGAGCGGTCGCGCAAAGCCCGCTCCAGCGTCTCGGCCACCACGTCGTGGGGCAGCGCGGGCGGGTTGTGGAAACTGCGATGCGCATGCATCCCGCAAGCCTATGAACCCCGCGGCCTCGGCATCCATACGCACCGCGCACTCCCCACGGTTTGAGCGGCCAGGGGCAGACCTTTCGCTCCCCGGTCGCATCTACACCGCCCCTCGGGAGGGCCTCCGCGCGCCTGCCTACGGAAGCTTGAGTTCAGGGCTGCGGATGAGCGCGGCCGACCCTGAGATGCTGACAGCCGTGGAGTAACCGCCGCTCGTCGCATAGAAGTCGGGTGCGGTGTACCGCTGCTCGTAGATCCCACCGCTGGGGCACGGGTACGAGGCACGCGACACGATCGCCGAATCGCTCCAGCGGAAAGCGATGATGTTGATGGTGCATGCAGGGTGCCCCTGAGAGAGGGTGATGTAGGCGTCAGGGCGCCCGACCCCGTGGGAGGGAGCGGAGATGCAGGCCCTCATCCCATCCCACCATGTATGTCCGCCGTAGCCACTGCACCCGCCACCGCTGGCCGCGTTCGCGGGCGTGCTCAGCGCCCCAACGCTGGCCGCCACTGCGCCTGCTGCGACAAGTGCGCGAAGAAGCTTCTTCACGTGTTCCCCCTCTGTGCTCGGGTACGGGAACGCAAAGCGTGCCCACGTACCACTCCTTGATCAGCAGCCTCAACCTAGCGAGGCGCCCGGGGGTCGGATATTTGTTCGTGCTCTGTCTGTCACCTCGCCGGGGTGTCGACGATGCAGTGCCGCGCACGTGTGACTGCCCGGCCCACCAGATTGGGGACGTTGCCGACAACCCGATGCGGCGAGCGCCTGCATCCGCCGCAGGCTTCTGCAGCTGGCCTGAATCGCCGAGGCCGGCGGCGCGTCGATCGGTGGCGTACCCACCCGTCCAGGAGCCCACCGCGGTGCCGACCTCCCGGCAAGCTAGGTGCCGAGGAGGTGGTCGGCCTTGCCGGCCTTGATGTCCCGGATCAGCTGGCGCAGGGCTTCCCTGCTGTCGGTGATGTACGTGGCTTCCTGCCCGGCGACCGCGATGTAACTGTTCCCTTCGCGGTCCACGCCGATGCGGTAACAGGCGCTGCCTTCCGCGCAGAAGGCGTCTTCCCAGGTGATGTCGGCCATCGGTCCTCTCAAAGCTCGTGGGCGAGGTTGCGGATGAAGTCCCGTGACGCCGCCGGTGTCAGGCTGAGTTGCTCCATCCAGTCCAACTGGACTCGGTATTTCGCTAGTTGAGCCTCAGTGTGTAGGAAGTCAGGTCCGTGCGTGCTGTCGATCTGCACGGTGTCGAGCTGGGGAACCGGTCCCTCCAGGTAGTTGACCGTCTGCCCCGCTCCGGGGAACCCGCCGGCCTTGAACGGCTGGACGCGCAGTGTCACGTTGTCCCGCTCCGACATATTCAGCAGGTGTTCCAACTGTGCGCGTACAACCTTGGGGCCGCCGAACTCCATGCGGAGCGCCGCCTCGTGGACGACGGCAACGTACTCGGGTGCCGACTCGCCGTCCAGGACCTGCTGGCGCTCCAGCCGGTGTGCAAGGCGCAACGCCACCGCCGGCTCCGGAAGGGCGGGGACGGCGAACCTGAAGATGGCGAGGGCGTGGTCGCTGGTCTGCAGCAGGCCGGGGACGTGGACCGAGTGCCCGCACCGCATGCGCTGAGCGTGCTGTTCCAGCTCGGCGATGTCCAGTACAGCGGCTGGCAGCGAGCCCCGGTAGCGCTCCCACCAGCCGCGCTTGCCGGGCTGGGCCAGGGCGACGAGGGCGTCGATGTACTCCGCATCCGCGCAGTCGCAGTGGCAGGCCAACGACCGCAGCCGCTCTTCGCTGATGGTGCGGATCCCCTGCTCGATCGCGGAGACCTTCGAGCGGTCGATGCCGAGCAGCCCGGCCGCGGATTCGGCGGAGACGCCCGCCGCGAGTCGCATTCTCCGCACTTCGGCGCCCAAGCGCTTCTGCCGTTCCGTGGGTGTGGTCCTGGGTGGCATGCGTGCAGTCTGCCGTGCACGCCCACCCATTCACCACGAGGTGGGCCAATCACCGGGATCCGGTGGTGAATAGCCCACCCGAGCGGCTACAGTCCGTATCGCACCGCTCACGCAAGGCAGTTGAAGTGCATCCCCGGGCCGCGCCATGTCCTGCTTCGGGGGCGGAGTCACAGCTGCCCGGTATTGCGTAGCCATCCGTGCGCGTCGACCTCACCGCAGCCACGCCAGTGCCAACCGCCGTGTAGTGCTTGAGGAGTTCGAGATGTCCGTGCCGTCTTTCGCGTACCCGTCCGCCGACGACTTTGCCGCCTGCCCGACCTCCCGGGTCGAAGTCGGGTCCGGGCGGGGGCCGTTGCCCGACATGCTG
The DNA here is from genome assembly GCF_044769385.1 of Streptomyces sp. NPDC090445. Lineage (NCBI taxonomy): Bacteria > Bacillati > Actinomycetota > Actinomycetes > Kitasatosporales > Streptomycetaceae > Streptomyces > Streptomyces sp. NPDC090445. Next base: position 365,731 of record NZ_JBIVXV010000004.1, read on the forward strand.
GCCTGCAGTCTCAGCCTGCCGGGGGAGTCCTGGAGTGCGCAGATCGCGCGGTCCGCGGTGGAGGCGGCCCTGCACGCGCACGGGCTCGACCGGCTCGCGCCCGCCGCCGTGCAGGTGACCGGGGAGCTGCTGGCCGCGGCCTGGCGGCTGGACCCCGGCGGTCAGCTGTACCTGTCCGCCCGGTATCGCGATGACACCCTGCGGATCGCTGCGTACGACGGGCACCAGGCCCACGGCCACCCCAGGATCGCCGCGCACTGCGAGGCCCGGCGCCGGGCTGCGCTCCGGCTGCTGCGGGTGGTCGTGCGGGAGTGCGGCGGGGAGTGGGGGTTCGGGGACTCGCGGGAGCCGGGCGGCGGGACGCGGACCTGGGTGACGCTGCCCCGCGCCGGCGCCCTCGCCTACCTCCCCGGCTAGCCCGGTTCGGGTACGTGGCGCTCAGCTGGGCGCGCTGAACCAGGCCCAGGACTCCGGCTGCCTGACGCGGACCAGGACGAAGACCGCCGGCACCAGCCAGGCGAGCCCGAGGGCGGGGATGGGGATCAGCTGGTAGAGCACCCAGGTGAACGGCAGTGCGGTCCAGCCGTAGGCGGCGGCGGAGACGCGCAGGACGGCCTGGCGCGTGGGGAACTTGAGGGCGGTCACGATGCCCCAGGCGGCGAGCGCCAGCACGAGCAGACCGGCGAAGACGATGATCCCGGCGTGGTCCTCGCCCGGGGTGGTGCAGCACGGGGTCGAAGCGTCGCCTTCACCCCAGATGGCCGTGGCGACGGCAACGCTGTTGGTCACCAGGCCGAGTCCGACGACGGCCTGCACCCCGCCGAGGACCATCAGCAGCACCCGAAGGTTCCTGACCTGCGGCGGCATCATCCCGTCGGAGCTGCCCGGTGTGCTGCCGGAGCCGCCGGGGGCGCCGCCGGGTCTTGGATTGCCGCTTGCCCAGGGGCGGCCCTCCGGCACCCGGCCGCCCGGATCTTCCGCATCGCGACTCGTGCTCATCCGCCCCCCAGACACGGCTCACGCGTATACGCGCATGGTCCGGCGACCCGCACCCGTTGTCGAGCCCCTGTTCCGGCCGGATCGCCGCTCGCCGATCCGGCCGGGGCCCGGCCGGTCAGGAGCCGTGGTGGGCCTGGGTGATGAGGTCGATCGCGACCTCCAGGGCGGCCGCGCGGGTCTCCTCCGGGTCGCCCTCCACGTGTTGGAGGAACATCATGCCCGCGTGCAGCGTGAACAGGGCGCTGACGCAGCGGACCTGGTCCGTGAGCGGGCCGTCGTCGTTGCGCAGCACCTCGACCAGGTAGAACAGTCGCTGCTTGACCGTCTCGCCGATGCTGAGCTCCCGCATCGTCGCCTGGTTCTCCTGCATGAAGCGGTACAGCTGGGCGCCCGCCGCCATGGCCTCGCTGTAGCGGCGCAGCACCTCCCGCTTGGTCTCCAGGGTGCACGGCCGGGGCTGCTGCCGGGCCCAATCGATCAGCTCGTCGATGGGCCGCGTCACGTCCTCGAAGACGCTGATGATGATGTCTTCCTTGGTCTTGAAGTGGTAGTACAGCGCCGCCTTCGTGACCTCCAGCCGCTCCGCGATCTCGCGCAGCGACGTCTTCTCGTACCCCTGCTCGGCGAAGAGCTCCAGTGCGACGTCCTGGATGCGCTGGCGCGTGTTGCCACGTCGCCCCTGCGGACTGCTGCTGGACATGCATCTCCCCATGAACTTACTTGACGCCCGGCTAGTGACGGGTCTACCGTCCCCAGTGTAGTGAACTAGCCGGGCGTCAAGTAAGTGCCGAGAGGGTGCTGAAGTGCAGTCGCCCGGCGCCGAGTGATGTGCCAACGGGGAGCGGAATCATGGTCGACAGCGTCAGCAAGACGGTCGAGGCCTCGGGGGAGGTGAAGCCGCGCAGCGTACGGGTCGTCCTGATGGCCCTGATGATCGCGATGCTGCTGGCGATGCTCGACAACATGATCATCGGCACCGCGATGCCGACGATCGTCGGTGAGCTCGGCGGCCTGGAACACCTGTCCTGGGTGGTCACGGCCTACACCCTGGCCACCGCGGCCTCCACCCCCATCTGGGGCAAGATCGGCGACATGTACGGGCGGAAGGGCTCCTTCCTCACCTCCATCGTCATCTTCCTGATCGGCTCCGCGCTCAGCGGCATGGCCCAGGACATGGGCCAGCTCATCGGCTTCCGCGCCGTCCAGGGCCTCGGCGCCGGCGGTCTGATGGTCGGCGTCATGGCGATCATCGGCGACCTGATCCCGCCCCGCGACCGCGGCAAGTACCAGGGCATGATGGCCGGCGTGATGGCCCTCGCCATGATCGGCGGCCCGCTGGTCGGCGGCACCATCACCGACCACATGGGCTGGCGCTGGTCCTTCTACATCAACCTGCCGCTCGGCGCCGTCGCCCTCGCCATGGTCACCGCCGTCCTGCACCTGCCCAAGAAGAAGTCCCAGGGCAAGATCGACTACCTGGGTGCGGCGCTGCTGACGGTGGCCATCACCTCCACCGTGCTCGTCACCACCTGGGGCGGCACCGAGTACGCCTGGGGCTCCACCGAGATCCTCGGCCTGATCCTGCTGGGCGTCGTCTCCGTCGGCGCCTTCCTCTTCACCGAGACCAAGGCCGCCGAGCCGGTCATCCCGCTGCACATCTTCCGCAGCCGCAACTTCACCCTCATGTCGGTGATCGGCTTCCTCGTCGGCTTCGCGATGTTCGGCGGCGTCCTCTACCTCCCGCTGTTCCAGCAGACGGTCCAGGGCGCCTCCGCCACCAACTCCGGCCTGCTGCTGCTCCCGATGCTGCTGTCGATGATGGCCGTCTCGCTCGTCTCGGGCCGCATCACCACCAGCAGCGGCAAGTACAAGATCTTCCCGATCGTCGGCGGCGCGCTCATGGTCGTGGGCATGTACCTGCTGGCGACGATGGACACCGGCACCAGCCGCCTCGTCTCCGGCGTCTACATGGCCGTACTCGGCGCCGGACTCGGCTTCCTGATGCAGATCACCATGCTGGTCGCGCAGAACAGCGTCGAGATGAAGGACATGGGCGTCGCGTCCTCCTCGGCCACCCTCTTCCGTACGCTCGGCGGCTCGTTCGGCGTGGCCCTGATGGGCTCCCTGTTCACCAGCCGGGTCACCGACACCATGGTCGAGCGCCTCGGCCCGCAGGCCGGCGCCGCCGCCGGATCCGCCCAACTCGACGCGGCGAGCCTGGCCAAGCTGCCGGAGGCGGTGCGCGAGGCGTACCAGCACGCGGTCGCCGCCGGTACGCACTCCGCGTTCCTGCTCGGCGCGTTCGTGGCCGTACTGGGCTTCGCGGCTGCCTGGTTCGTCAAGGAGGTCCCGCTGCGGGGCGCCGGTCCGGCCCCGACCGAGGCCGGTGCGGGTGGCGCGGGCGGTGCGGCCGCCGCCGGGAAGTCGGCGGCAGCGGAGCCGGTCGCCCGCTGACGGACCCTCACCGGGCCCACCGGCCCCCCTTCTCACACAGGCCCCGGCCCCGGCGGAGCACCGCCGGGGCCGGGGTCTTCCGTGTGCGGTGAACATGTCGCCCACACGCCCCCACCTGCCGGTTTCGTCCCAGGTCAGGACTTTATTCCGGGAGGTCCAGGACCAAGGTCATCAACCGGTGCCAATGGGGAAATTGGTGGGAACCCGATCCCCGGCCTGCACGTCATGAACCTCAGAGCGCGGCAACGCGGAGAGGGGAGTGGACGGTTCATGGACTTCACGGCACGCATGCGCAGGCTGGGTACGCGTTCCCGGATCGCCATCGCGGCTTCGGCCGCTGCGGTGGCGGCGACGGTGTGGGGGGTGGCGACCCTCGTCGAGCCGAACGGCGCAGCAGACCAGAACCTCTCGCGCGAGCACGACGCACCGGCCCCCGGCAACACCGACGGCAGCACGGGCAACCCCGCCGGCGAGGGTGGCAAGAGCGACGGGAAGACCGACGGGAAGGCCGACGGGAAGGGAGGCGCCCCGGGCGGCAGCGGGCCGCAGATGCCCGAGTCCATAGCCCACTCCTCCGAGAGCGGCGGGAACGCCGTGAACATCACCATCGACGACGGCCCGGACCCCAACTGGACCCCGAAGGTCCTCGAAGTGCTGAAGAAGCACGACGTGAAGGCCACCTTCTGCATGGTCGGCCCGCGCGCCAAGGCCCACCCCGACCTGGTCAAGAAGGTCGTCGCGGACGGCCACCGGCTCTGCGACCACTCCATGGACCACGACACCACCATGGACAAGAAGCCCGTCGAGTACCAGGAGAAGCAGATACTCGACGCGAAGAAGCTGATCGAGGAGGCGGCGGGCGGCGGCGCCAAGGTCGAGTACTACCGCGCCCCCGGCGGCGCGTTCACCCCGGACAGCCGGCGCATAGCCGCCGCCAACGGCATGCGCCCGCTCGGCTGGAACATCGACACGAAGGACTTCCAGAAGCCGGGGACCGCCGCCATCGTCGACGCCGTCAAGCGGAACATAGGCAACGGCCCCACGATCTTGTTCCACGACGCCGGCGGCGACCGCCGGCAGAGCGTCGAAGCCCTCGACCGCGTCCTGGCCTGGCTGGACGAACAGGACCGCCCCACCGGCTTCCCGGTGCGCACCGACCCCGACACGCCCTGACACGCCTGCCACGCCTGACACGCCGTCCGGCGGCGAACGGGTGAGGGTCGGCGGCAACGCGCCCCGCCGGGTGTTCCCTGAACGTACGGGCGCACCAGCGCCCCCGCACCGAGGAACCGACCAGGAGCCCCTGTGACCATCGCCCCGAACAAACTGTCCGACCCGGCCGTCAGAGCCTTCGTCAACGCCGTCAACGCCCACGACGAGGAGGCCTTCTACGAGCTCCTCACACCCGACGCGACCATGTCCGACGACGGCTCCGACCGCGACCTGCGGGTCTGGGCCGACAAGGAGATCTTCTCCTCCGCCGGCCACATGGACGTCGTCACGGAGACGCAGGGCGGCCGGGGCCTCGTCGTCAACTACCGCAACGACACCTGGGGCGAGATGCGGACCGCCTGGAAGTTCACCGTCACCGACGGCGGCCACATCAGCCGCTTCGAAACCGGCCAGGCCTGACCACTCCGGCCCCGGCCCCGGCCCCGGGCCCCGCCCCCGCCAGGGGCCGGCCGGCCCGTGACCGAGACCAGCCCCGCGACTACAGGAGACCTATGGTCGCTCCATGGCCCATACGACGATCCAGGTGACGAAGCAGACGCGCGACCACCTCGCCGCGCTCGCCGAAGAGCGCGGGCTGAGCATCGGGCAGTCGGCCGACGCGCTGGCGGCCGCGCACCCCACCGCCGCGCAGCGGGCCGAGCGGGTCGCCGCGGCGCGGGCGCATGCGCGTGAGGTGATCGGCGTCGACGTCAGCGACGAGGAGTTCGCCTCCCTCGATGTGCTCGGCAACCTGCGGCGCATCGCCGCGCAGAAGGCCCTCGCCAGGCCCGGCAGGAACGCCACGTGATCACGAGAACCGCTACCCGCCCGGCATCCTCGCCATCGGCATCGACACCCCCGGCATGCTCGGCTTTCACTGACCCGGGCCTCGGCGGCGAGCTGCGGCCCGGACCTTCGGGTGGGACGGGCGCTGCGGACCCATCACCTGGGTGGGCGCGGACCCACCGAGAAAGGGCAGTCTGATCACCGGGCCGCGGCCGCGTTCAGGACCGCGGCCGTCAGGGGCTCGTTCTCCGGGGCCGCGCCGCCCGGGAAGGCGTACCGGCGGCGCACGTACCCGTACGCGATCCCCGTCGCCGGGTCCGCCCAGCCCAGGCCGCCCGCCGCGCCGCTGTGCCCGAACGCCCGCGGGCCGACCGTCGGCTGCTGCTCGAAGCCCAGCCCGAAGTGGTCCGACTGCGGGGTGACCCGGTCCTCGCCCGGGGTGTGCAGCCGCGCCCACTCGGCCGCCGTCCCCGGCTCCAGCAGCGCCGGGCGGCCTTCCGCCGCGCCGATCGCCGCCGCGTACAGGCCCGCCACGCCGCGCGCCGTGCCCATGCCGCCCGCCGAGGCCGGGCCCAGCTCCCGCACCCTCGGGTGGTTGGCGAACACCACCAGGTCCATCGGCGGCTCCCGGTGCGCGTTGAACGCCACCGGCAGCAGCTCCGGCAGCGCCGCCCCGCCCTCGGCCGCCGCCGCCAGCTGCTCGGGTGTGGCGCGCATCTCCAGCACCGGCTTCCAGCGGCCCTCCAGCTCCCGCGGCAGCCCCAGGTACAGGTCCAGCCCGTACGGGGCGCGGATCCGCTCCTCGTACACCTCCTGCAGGGACCGCCCGGTCACCCGCCGCACCAGCTCGCCGGTCAGCGCGCCGATGACGAACGCGTGGTAGCCGTACGCGGTCCCCGGCTCCCAGTACGGCCGCGCCGCCGCCAGCCGGGCCGCGATCAGCGCGTCGTCGGCGATCTCGTCGTAGTCGAAGCCCTCCTCGGTGTTGACCAGGCCCGACCGGTGCGCGACCAGCTGCCGCACCGTCAGCCGCTCCTTGCCGTGCCCGGTGAACTCCGGCCAGTACGCCGACACCGGCCGCTCCAGCTCCAGCAGCCCGTCCTGCACCAGCAGCGCCACCACCAGGTGCGCCGCGCCCTTGCTGATCGAGTACACGCCGGTCAGGGTGTCGGGGCCGGTGTCCTCGCCGGCCCACAGGTCGACCACGCGGCGGCCGCCGTGGTGCACCGCCAGCTGCGCCTCGGGGGAGTGCTCCGCGGCCGCGGCGAAGGCGGCGAACGCCTCACGCACCGGCTCCCAGCCCGCCGCCACCGTCCCGTGCACCTGCGTGCCCATTCCGACTCCCTTGCTGTCGCGTGCAGTTGGTCGGCACCCGAAACGGAAGGCGATCATGGGATATTCCGGGGTGCTCCCCGTACGGGTGAAAGCCGGCCACGTCTCGTTCCGGCCCGCCGCGGCCCCCGTTGGACCGGGCATGAAGCGCACCCGCACCGCCGCTCTCGCCCTCGCCGCCGCCGCGGCCGCCCTCACCCCCGTCCTCGGTCAGGCCGCCGCCGCCACCGCCGCGGAGGGCCCGTACCTGCAGGACCCGGGCGGCGGCGAGAAGACGATGAAGTCGATGTGGACCGAGGACGACATGCACAAGGTGGAGGCGCAGCTGCGCTTCCACCCCGGCATCCGGTACAAGACGGTGTCCCGCCCCGGGCACCCCGACGCCCCGGACTACCCGCGCCGGACCGGCGACCCGAAGACCCTGGCCTGGCACCCCGACTTCGACTTCGGCTGGGCGGTGTCGGACTCGATGCTGGTGAAGAAGGCCGTGACGACGAAGGACGGCCGGCACCCGATCGTCGTGCACGCCGTGCTCCGCTCGCCGCGGCACGGCAAGGTGCTGGAGGTGCACAAGGAGCTGGCGGACCAGCCGGCGAAGGGGCGCGCCAAGGTCCCCGGCAACAAGCGGATCGCCTGCGACTCGGGGGACTACACGGTCGAGTGGTCGGTCACCCGCACCGGCTACGGGACGCTCACCGGCTCGATGCCCTGGAACGCGAGCTGCGAGAACCACCGGACGGCCTTCTCGGCCGGAGCCGGAGCCGGAGCCGGAGCCGGGGCCGGCAACGGCTAGCGCGGCGAAGGCGGGGCGGTGGAGGAGGGCCGGCCGTCACGCGCACCTTGTGGGCGCGCCGCGGGCGGCTGGCCGGCGGCCTCGGATCAAGGGCCGCGGCAGTCATTCTGGCGCACGGGACGGCGTGCGGCAGAGGCGTAGATCGTTTTTCGGTCACGGTTCCCCCGGACGGAGGACGAACGGGACCACGGGACAGGCGCCGGCTGCCATGCCGCTCAGCGCTGTTTGCCGGCCTGCTTCGCCTTCGCGGCGATCTCGTCCAGGACGGCCTTGGGGTCGCCGCCCGGCTCGACGGCGCGGCCGACGGTGCGCTTGATGGTGTCGCTGACCTCCACCCACGACGGGTCGTTCACCGGGTAGAGCCGTGCGCCGCGCAAGGCGGTCAGGAACAGCTCGTCGTTCTTGTCCAGGCCGCCGGCCGGGTTGCGGGAGGCCGAGACGGTCGAAGGCAGCAGGTGGTAGCGGCCCGCGAAGTCGGCCAGGTTCTCGTCCCGGTAGACGAAGTCCAGGAACGCCCCGATCTGCTCCTGCCTGCCGTGCTGCCTGAACGCCATCATCCAGTCGGCGACACCGACCGCCGGCGGGGTCTCCCCGGCGCCCATCGTGTCCGAGACCGGCATGGACACGGTGCCCACGCCGATCCCCCTGGCGCGCGCCTCGTGCCAGGATCAGGTCAGCCGGATCGTGCGGTCAGTCGGCGAACTCGCCCGCGTACGGGTCGGGGTCCCCCGTCTCGGGGTTGCGGCCCTCCTGCCAGCGGCGCTGGGCCTTGCGCCAGTGCACGAAGCTGAGCCGCCCGCCGTCCCAGAAGGTGATGCCGACAGGGCTCACGTCGAACTCGTCGGAGCACAGCCGCAGCAGGAACTCCGCCATGCCGTACGGGTACACGGCGAAGGTGTCGGCCGTGTGCCGGCCGATCACCAGGACCGGCCAGCGGTCCGGATCGGGGTCGGCCGCCAGCCAGCACAGGATGTCGGAGCCGCCGGTGACGCCCCAGGCGATGATCGACCCCGGGTCCGTGTCGAAGGCGGCCCGGCCGCCCTCCTCCTCCCACCGCTTGCGGGCGTTGGCGGTCTCCTCGGCCATCTCGGCCGGATCCCACTGGAGTCCGGCCTTGGGCAGCGGCAGCAGCACGCTGGCCTCGCCGTTGATGGAGCCCGCACCGAAGCGGCCCATGAAGGCCACGAAATCGGACGGGAAACGGGTGCCCCAGACGGCCTCGGCCGCCCGCCAGTCGATGTCCTCATCAGCGCCGTGGGTCGCGGGCATGATCTGCTCCAGTGCCCTGACCCGCGCGTTCTCCGTCATCCGCCGCTCCCCTGCCACCCCGGCTCAACCGCCCCAACCTACCGCCGGGCGGGCCCACCGCCCAGTGCGGGATGAGACGGTCCGGCCATCGACACCCGCACGCCGGCCCGGATCCCCCAGCCCGCCATCGCCCCCGCCTCGGCCTCCAGCACGTGCCGGGACCGCAGCCGGGGCAGCCCCAGCCGGCCCGGGGCCATCGTGGTCAGGGCGATCACGCGCAGGTCCCGGTCCAGGTACGCCACGTCGATGGCGAACCGCATCCCGAAGGTGTGCACGCTCCCGGCCGGGGTCAGCAGCAGGGCGCCGGCGATCCCGTCCCGGCCCAGCAGGCCGCGGGTACGGGCCCGGTACGAGGCCGCGATCTCCAGCGGCACCGGCACGCCGTCCGCGCTCGCCCGCAGCACGCCGCCCTCGCCGTCCGTCCACCGCCGCCCCCGACCCATGGCCGACACCTTAGGCGCTCCGCGGGGTGCCGCGACGTGCCTGCCGGTCCGGTGGTCGGCTGCGGGCGCGGTGTGGCCGGTCGCGCAGTTCCCCGCGCCCCTTCGGGGCACGGGCCCGTGCCCCCGCGGTGTGTCGGTGGTCCGGTGGTCGGCTGCGGGCGCGGTGTGGCCGGTCGCGCAGTTCCCCGGGCCCCTTGGTTGGGTCCACGGGCCCGTGCCGGGCGGGGCGCTGCCGCCTACCGTCGGCGGATGGCCGTGGTCGTGATCATCCTTGCCGCCGGGTACGGCGTCGCCGCAGGGCTGCTGCTGCCGCGCGCCGCCTACCGCCTCTCCGTCGAGCCGGACGCCCCCTGGCGCGGCCACTGCCCCGAGGGGCACCCGCTGCGCGGCTGGTGGGGGCCTGCGCGCTGTCCCGGTGCCTCCGGCCACCGCTACGGGCCCCGGAGTGGCGGGATCGCGGTGTTCACGGGTGTTGTCTGCGCCGCGCTGGCCTGGGCTGCCGGGCCGCGGCCCGAGGCGGCCGTCTTCGCCGGGCTGGCGCCCGTACTCGTCCTGCTCGCCCTCGTCGACCTCGCCGTGCACCGCCTGCCGGACGTGCTGACCCTGCCCCTGGCCGCCGCCGCGGCCGCCGCCCTGGGCGCCGCCGCCCTCGTGCCCGGTGCCGCCGGCTCCTGGCGGCTCGCGCTGCTCGGCGGGGCCGCGCTGGGCGCCGCGTACCTCCTGCTGTTCCTGATCAACCCAGCCGGGATGGGTTTCGGGGACGTCAAGCTGGCGCTCGCCCTGGGGGTCGCTCTTGGGTGGTACGGGTGGGGGGTATGGCTCTTCGGGGCCTTCCTCGGCTTCCTCTACGGGGCCGTCTACGGCCTCGGAGTGGCCCTGCGCAGCCCCAATGGGCGGAAGCAGGCGTTCCCCTTCGGCCCTTTCATGGCGGCCGGCGCCCTCACCGGAGTGCTCCTGGGTGGTTTCGGAGCGTAATCATTTGGCGCCGATGCACGCATAACGCTTTACGAAGGGTTATGGTGGAACCCCCCCCTCGGGCCGGTCCGTATCCCCCCCACGGACCGGCCCGTTTTCTTTTTTGCCGTTCTCACGCGTTCCCCTCGACAAAAGCGCAGGTCAGCCGCGCTGGGCCCAGAGGTTGGTGCCCGGGGTGGAGACCGCGAAGGAGTCGATCTCCTTCAGTTCCTCCTCCGTCAGGGGCGAACCGCTGAGCGCGGCCACGTTCTCCTCCAGCTGCCGGACGCTCGACGCGCCGATCAGGGCCGAGGTCATCCGCTCGTCCCGCAGCACCCAGGACAGCGCCAGCTGCGCCAGCGACTGCCCGCGCCGGGCCGCGATCTCGTTCAGGCCCTCCAGGCGGCGCTGCACCTCCGGCGAGAGCATGCCCGGGTCGAGGGACTTGCCCGCCGCGGCGCGCGAGCCCTCCGGGATGCCGCCCCCGAGGTACTTGCCGGTCAGCAGGCCCTGCGCCAGCGGCGCGAAGGAGATGCAGCCCATGCCGGCCTCCTCCAGGGTGTCCAGCAGCCGGTCGTCCTCCGTCCAGCGGTTGATCATGGAGTACGAGGGCTGGTGGATCAGCGGCCGCACGCCCATGCCGCGCAGGATCCGCGCCGCCTCCGCCGTCTGCTCCGCGGTGTAGGAGGAGATGCCGGCGTAGAGCGCCTTGCCCTGCTGGACCGCGGACGCCAGGGCGCCCATCGTCTCCTCCAGCGGGGTCTCCGGGTCGAAGCGGTGCGAGTAGAAGATGTCGACGTAGTCGAGGCCCATCCGCTTCAGCGAGGCGTCCAGGGAGCCGAGCAGGTACTTCCGGCTGCCCCACTCGCCGTACGGGCCGGGGTGCATCAGGTACCCGGCCTTGGTGGAGATGATCAGCTCGTCGCGGTACGCCGCGAAGTCCTCGGCGAAGATCTTGCCGAAGTTCAGCTCGGCCGAGCCGGGGGGCGGGCCGTAGTTGTTCGCCAGGTCGAAGTGGGTCACGCCGAGGTCGAAGGCACGGCGCAGGATGGCCCTCTGGGACTCCAGCGACTTGTCGTCGCCGAAGTTGTGCCAGAGGCCGAGGGAGATCGCGGGAAGCTTGAGGCCGCTGAGGCCGCTGCGACGGTACTCCATCGCGTCGTAGCGGGCGGACTCTGCCCGATAGGGATTGTTATCAGTCACGTTGTCCTCTCTATCACGGACCTGTGACAGGCCGAGTTGGGTACCGGATCCCACCGCGCAGTAATGTGGCGGACCGGGGGACGGACCGCATTTCGCACGGGGGCACTGCACGGAGGGGCTCGAAGATCGTGAAGCTGCGCGACCTGGTGTACAGGCTGTACGCACGCCGGGTGGAAGGCCGCCTCGACCATGCCGCGTCGCCCAAGCACATCGGTGTGATCCTGGACGGCAACCGGCGCTGGGCGAAGGCGTCCGGAGGCACCACCGAACAGGGCCACCAGGCCGGGGCCGACAAGATTTCCGAAATGCTGGGCTGGTGCACCGAGACGGACGTCGAGGTCGTCACCCTGTGGATGCTCTCCACGGACAACCTGGACCGGCCGGAGGACGAGCTCCGCCCGCTGCTCAACATCATCGAGAACACCGTCCGGGGCCTCGCCGCGGACGGCCGCTGGCGCGTCCACCACGTCGGCAACCTCGACATCCTGCCCGCGCGGACCCAGACCGTGCTCAAGGAGGCCGAGCAGGCCACGCACGACGTCAAGGGGATAGTCGTCAACGTCGCCGTGGGCTACGGCGGCCGGCAGGAGATCACCGACGCGGTCCGCTCGCTGCTGCTGGAGCACGCCGCCAAGGGCACCTCCATCGAGGAGCTCGCCGAGATCCTCGACATCGACCACATCGCCGAGCACCTCTACACGCGCGGCCAGCCCGACCCGGACCTCGTCATCCGCACCAGCGGCGAGCAGCGCCTGTCCGGATTCATGCTGTGGCAGAGCGCGCACTCCGAGTACTACTTCTGCGAGGTGTTCTGGCCGGCCTTCCGCAAGGTCGACTTCCTGCGCGCGCTGCGCGACTACGCGGCCCGCCACCGCCGCTACGGGGTCTGAGGGCGGGGGCGTCTGACGCCCCCTCGGCCCCCTCCACCCCCTCCCGCCCCCCGGGTCACCACCGCAAGCCTTTCACCTGGGGTTCACCGAGCGTCCGTCATATGCCAAGGCATGGCCGAGCCTGTTCGGGGAATATCCCTTTCAGGTCGATGCCCGATCCACGGGTGTCGAGTCTCAGCGGACGGCATGGGGCCGTCCGCCCGGGAGGCCCTTTGCACCAGGACGCACGTGCGGTTCGCACGGACGAAACGGGAGGGCCGGAATTCGGCCCTCGCAGGGGTGCCGATGACCGGTCCGGTCTTCAAGGCCCGACCTCTTACGAGGGGGTACGTCCTTCCGTGGTGACCAGCACTAAGCGCCGCCTGCCCGACAGGCGGACCTACGTCCTCGACACCAGCGTCCTGCTGGCAGACCCCAACGCCATCACCCGCTTCGACGAGCACGAGGTCGTGCTCCCGATCGTGGTGATCACGGAGTTGGAGGCCAAGCGCCACCATCCCGAACTCGGCTACTTCGCCCGCCAGGCCCTGCGCCTGCTGGACGACTACCGGGTCCGCAACGGCCGGCTCGACGCCCCCATCCCGATCGGCGAGCTCGGCGGCAGCCTGCGTGTCGAACTCAACCACTCCGACCCCGGCGTCCTGCCCGCAGGCTTCCGGCTGGGGGACAACGACTCGCGGATCCTCGCGGTCGCCCGCAACCTCCAGGCCGAGGGCTACGACGTCACGGTCGTCTCGAAGGATCTCCCGCTGCGCATCAAGGCCTCCTCCGTGGGGCTGCTCGCCGAGGAGTACCGCGCGGAGCTCGCGATCACCGACGCCGGCTGGACCGGCATGACCGAGCTCGCGCTCTCCGCGGAGCAGATCGACCTCCTCTACTCCGAGGAGCGGCTCTACGTCCCGGATGCCGCCGAACTGCCCGTGCACACGGGACTGATCCTCCAGTCCGAACGCGGCAAGGCCCTGGGCCGGGTCACGGCCGACGGCAACGTCCGGCTCGTCCGCGGCGACCGCGAGGCCTTCGGGCTGCACGGCCGCAGCGCCGAGCAGCGCATCGCGCTCGACCTGCTGCTCGACCCCGAGATCGGGATCATCTCCATGGGCGGCCGGGCCGGCACCGGCAAGTCGGCGCTGGCGCTGTGCGCGGGCCTGGAGGCCGTACTGGAGCGCCGGCAGCACCAGAAGGTGATGGTCTTCCGGCCGCTGTACGCGGTGGGCGGGCAGGAGCTGGGCTACCTGCCCGGGGACCAGTCCGAGAAGATGAGCCCCTGGGCGCAGGCGGTCTTCGACACCCTCTCGGCGGTGGCCGGGCGGGAGGTCATCGAGGAGGTGCTGAACCGGGGGATGCTGGAGGTCCTGCCGCTCACCCACATCCGCGGCCGCTCGCTGCACGACGCGTTCGTCATCGTCGACGAGGCCCAGTCCCTGGAGCGCAATGTCCTTCTGACCGTTCTGTCCCGGATCGGGGCGAATTCGCGGGTGGTTCTGACCCACGACGTCGCCCAGCGCGACAACCTCCGGGTCGGCCGGTACGACGGAGTGGTCGCCGTCGTCGAGAAACTGAAGGGGCATCCGCTCTTCGCCCACGTCACGCTGACCCGATCCGAGCGCTCGCCGATCGCGGCGCTGGTGACGGAGATGCTGGAGAACCTGTAGGAGCGAACGGGGTGAAAACCCCATAGCGGGACAGTTGGTTGACGCCGCCCGGCAAAGGTCCAAGAGCCTAGCCGGGCGGCGTCGTGCTGCACAGGCCTTCGGTGAAACACGGGGCGACATGCCGGGTGTGACCTTTCCCACGCAACACAGAATTGCCTTGCGGTGGCGGGGTCCGGCAGAGTCTGTTTTCCGTCAGGCCCCGCATACGGCACAGTTGTATCTCCCGTGAGATGCGTGCACCACCACAACTCCACAGACGTTCGCCGTATGTCGCCCGAGCATCACGCGGCAGCCCCCGCAAGGGAGTTGCCCACGGGCCCGCGCCTCCAGTGACAGAAGTTCCACGGAGGCCAGCGTCAGGGGCACTCTTGCGCCCGCCCGGTCACTGCGGACGCTGCTGGAAGGACATCGTGTGAGCCGGATCTCGGTCCGGGGGTTCGCAGTGGCGTCGGCCACCGCGGTCACCACCGTGGGCGCAGTCGTGGGCGTCGCCGCAGGCGACCCCTCCGCGAACGACCTGGAGACCACCGCGTCCGGGGCCACCCTCCTGACCGACGTTCCGGTCGGCGAGCAGGTCGAGGTCCAGAGCGGCTCCCTGGCACAGCAGGCCGACACCATCGCGCAGGGCGCCGACGCCGAGGCCCGCCGTTCGGCCGAGGAGGCCGCCCGGCTCCAGGCCGCCGAGGACGCCAAGGCCAAGAAGGCCGAGGCCCAGAAGGCAGCGGACGAGAAGCTGAAGAAGGAGCGCGAGGCGCAGGAGGAGATCGCCAGCCGCTCCGCCACGCGCAGCGCCTCCGACTTCGCGCCCCAGAGCTCCTACACGGTCGCGCAGGTCAAGGAAATCGCCCGGCAGATCGTCCCGAGCGGCCAGTTCCAGTGCTTCTCCAACATCATCAACCAGGAATCCACCTGGAACTACAAGGCCGTGAACTCGTCTTCGGGCGCGTACGGCCTGGTCCAGGCGCTTCCCGGGTCGAAGATGTCCTCGGTCGCCTCCGACTGGCGCACCAACCCGGCCACCCAGATCCAGTGGGGCCTGAACTACATGAACGAACGCTACAAAAGCCCCTGCGGAGCCTGGAGCTTCCACCAGGCCAACGGCTGGTACTAGACCCGGCCCGAGCCGCAGCCGCTCGACTCCGGGAAGCCCCGCACCGTCCGACGGTGCGGGGCTTCCCGCGTGTACGGTCTGTCGGAGTGTGTCCGCAGGTGGGGGGGGAAGGAACGAGATGGCGAACAGGGCAGGCTGGCTCGGCCGGCTCGCGAACAGGCTGAGCCGGATGGAGGCCGGACTGGCCGCCCGGCGCGCCGTGGTCGAGTCCGAGGGGGAAGGCGGGAGTGAGGGGGAGGGCAAGGGCGGGGGCCCGGCCCGGCCCGCCGCCGGGCCGCCCACCCCGGCGCCCGGCACCTCCGCCGAGCACCCGGACCGCCCGGGGCACCCCGGCCGCACCGCGGACCCGGCCCCGACCGCGCTGCCCGAGCGCCCCGACCCGGCGAGCGTGCTCCCCTGGGGCATGCGGGTCGCCGCCGAGGCCAGCTGGCGGCTGCTGCTGCTCGCGGGCATGCTCTGGGTCCTGATGAAGGTGATCAGCGAAGTCCGGCTGGTCGTCCTCGCGTTCGCCGCGGCCATGCTGGTCACCGCGCTGCTCCAGCCCTTCGTGGTCCGGCTGCGCCGGCTCGGCCTGCCGCGCGGGCTCGCCACCGCCGTCACCGCCGTCCTCGGCTTCGTGATCATCGGCCTGGTCGGCTGGTTCGTGGTCTGGCAGGTCATGGAGAACCTCGACGACCTCTCCGCCCGCGTCCGCGACGGCATCAACGAGCTCAAACTCTGGGCACTGGACAGTCCGTTCCACGTGACCGAGAAGCAGATCAACGACATCGCGAAGAACCTCAGCGAGACCATCGGCACCAACACCGAGCAGATCACCTCCGCCGGCCTCCAGGGCGTGACCGTCCTGGTCGAGGTGCTCACCGGGATGCTGCTCGCGATGTTCTCGACGCTGTTCCTGCTCTACGACGGCGCGCGCATCTGGGGCTGGGCGCTGGGCCTGGTCCCGGCCGGCGCCCGCCGGGGCGTGGCCGGCGCCGGCCCGCGCGCCTGGCGGACCCTGACGGCGTACGTGCGCGGCACCGTCCTCGTCGCGCTCATCGACGCCATCTTCATCGGCCTGGGCATCTACTTCCTCAACGTGCCGATGGCGGTGCCGCTGGCCGTGTTCATCTTCCTGTTCGCCTTCATCCCGCTGGTCGGCGCGGTGGTCTCCGGCGCCCTCGCCGTGGTCGTCGCCCTGGTGACGCAGGGGCCGGTCTCCGCCCTGCTGGTGCTGGCCGTGGTGCTGGCGGTGCAGCAGATCGAGGGGCACGTCCTCCAGCCGTTCATCCTCGGCCGGGCGGTACGGGTGCACCCGCTCGCGGTGGTGCTGGTGGTGGCCGCGGGCGGCATGATCGCGGGCATCGGCGGGGCGGTGGTCGCCGTGCCGCTGGTCGCCGTCACCAACACCGTCGTCGGCTACCTGAAGGCCTACTCGCGCGACCAGCTCCTGCACGGGGCCGCGCCCATCGGTCCCGGCCCGCACGGGGCCACCGCACTGGAGTCGGCCGCGCGGGAGGCCGGCCATGATCACCGAGCCTGAGCTGGAGGGCGGCTGGGAGGACGACCGGCCCGCCGCGCCGCCGCAGCAGGGCGGTGCGGAGGGCACCGTGCGCAGGCCGCGGGCGCCGTGGCGGTGGGCACTGGGCGGGGCCGTGCTGGCCTCGGCGGTGTGGACGGCCTTACCGGTGCTGCAGGACCGTTCCTTCGGGGCGCCGAGCGTCGCGTACCGGCACACCGAGGACCTCTGCAAGGAGACCCGGCTCGACACCCTCGTGAAGACCACCGCGCCCGTCATGTCGAACCACCGGGCCCACCGGGAGAGCCCGGCCCTGGACTGGTCCCACTGCGAGTACTTCACGGAGTGGGAGGAGAAGGGCACCTCGTACCAGATGCAGATCATGGTCGAGCTGCACAAGAGGACCGACCCGGCGCCGGAGTTCGGGGTCGCCCCGGGCCCCTTCCGGGAGTCGCTGTCGAACACCGGCGAGACGGAGCAGGTGCCGGCGCTCGGCGAGCGGGCCCTGATGAGCGGCAAGTCCCCGTACACCTCGGGCCCCCGGCTCCAGGTGCTCGACGGCGGGGCGGTGTTCACGCTGTCCGTCGGCTGGCTCGGGGACACCGACGAGACGGGCGCCGAGGGCCCGCAGCCCGACGAGGACGCCGTCAAGGCGGCGATGATCGAGGACATGCGGATCCTGATGGCCCGGCTGAAGAAGTAGCGGCGGAAGCCGCGGAAAAGCAAGGGGCCCCGCTGCCGTGACGGCAGCGGGGCCCCTTCCCCGTACGGGCCGTTACCCGGCGAGGGCGGCCTCGGCGTCGAGGGTCACCGCGACGGCCTGGATCACCGAAGCGATCTTGAAGGCCTCCTGGATGGTGTCGCGCTCGACACCGGCCTTGCGCAGGACCTGCTCGTGCGAGTCGAGGCACTGGCCGCAGCCGTTGATCGCGGAGACCGCGAGCGACCACAGCTCGAAGTCGACCTTCTCCACGCCCGGGTTGCCGATGACGTTCATCCGCAGGCCCGCCCGCAGCGTGCCGTACTCCGGGTCGGAGAGCAGGTGGCGGGTGCGGTAGAAGACGTTGTTCATCGCCATGATCGCGGCGGCCGACTTGGCGGCCGTGTACGCCTCCGGCGACAGGGCCGCCTTCGCCTCGGGCTCCAGCTCACGCAGGACGCGCGGGGAGCGGGCGGCGATCGCGCAGGACAGGACCGTGCCCCACAGCTGCTGCTGCGACAGGGTGTCCTGGTTGCCGATGACCGACCCGAGGTTCAGCTTCAGGTCCTTGGCGAAGTCCGGTATCGAGGACTTGAGGGAGTCGAGGGACATCCGTCACTCACCGGCCAGCAGGGCGCCGGCGTCCAGGGTGTCCTCGCCCTTGGTCCAGTTGCAGGGGCACAGCTCGTCCGTCTGCAGGGCGTCGAGGACCCGCAGGACCTCCTTGGGGTTACGGCCGACGGAGCCGGCGGTCACCATCGAGAACTGGATCTCGTTGTTCGGGTCGACGATGAAGACGGCGCGCTGCGCGAAGCCGTCCGCACCCTGCACGCCGCAGGCCTGCATCAGCTCGTGCTTGGAGTCGGCCAGCATCGGGAAGGGCAGGTCACGCAGGTCGGCGTGGTCCTTGCGCCAGGCGTGGTGGACGAACTCCGAGTCGCCGGAGACGCCGAGGATCTGGGCGTCGCGGTCGGCGAACTCGTCGTTCAGCTTGCCGAAGGCGGCGATCTCGGTCGGGCACACGAAGGTGAAGTCCTTCGGCCAGAAGAACACCACGCGCCACTTGCCCTCGTAGGTCTTGTGGTCGATCTGCGCGAACTCCTTGCCGGCTTCCAGCGAGACGCAGGCGGTCAGATCGTACGTGGGGAACTTGTCACCGACAGTGAGCACGTGCTCTCCTTGCGAGAGAAAACCGCCCTGATTGGGCGCTTTTCGAGGGGTTGGACGTGTCTCACATGCTGGCACAGCCAGCATTGATTACGGAAATAGCTAGTCTTGCAGTGGGTGATCGGAGGTACTTATCAGTGGCTGTCGGTAATAGAGGAGCGAAGCAGGCGACGCTCGCACAACTGCGCGCGTTCGCCGCCGTCGCCGAACACCTGCACTTCCGCGATGCCGCCGCCGCCATCGGAATGAGCCAGCCCGCGCTCTCCGGCGCCGTCTCCGCACTGGAGGAGGCCCTCGGTGTGCAGCTGCTGGAGCGCACCACCCGCAAGGTGCTGCTCTCCCCGGCCGGCGAGCGGATCGCCGTCCGCGCCCGGGCCGTCCTCGACGCCATGGGCGCCCTGCTGGAGGAGGCCGAGGCGGTACGGGCCCCCTTCACCGGGGCCCTGCGGCTCGGGGTGATCCCCACGGTCGCCCCCTACCTGCTGCCGACCGTGCTCGGCCTGTTCCACCGCCGCTATCCGGGCATGGACCTCCAGGTGCACGAGGAGCAGACGTCCTCCCTGCTGGAGGGGCTCGCCGCCGGCCGGCTCGACCTGCTGCTGCTCGCCGTGCCGCTCGGCGTCCCCGGCGTCACCGAACTCCCGCTGTTCGACGAGGACTTCGTCCTCCTCGCCCCCCGCGAGCACCCGCTCGCCGGGCGCCGGGACATCCCGCGCGAGGAACTGCGCGGCCTGCAGCTGCTGCTGCTGGACGAGGGCCACTGCCTGCGCGACCAGGCCCTGGACATCTGCCGGGAGGCCGGGCGCACCGACGGCGCCGACGTCACCACCACCGCCGCCGGGCTGTCCACCCTCGTCCAGCTGGTCGCGGGCGGGCTGGGCGTCACCCTGCTGCCGCGCACCGCACTGCGGCTGGAGACCGCCCGCAACGAGTACCTGGCCACCGGGTACTTCGCCGAGCCCGCCCCCACCCGGCGGATCGCCCTCGCCATGCGCACCGGCACCGCCCGGCAGGAGGAGTTCCGCGCCATTGCGGGCGCCCTGCGCGAAGCCGTACGCCCGCTCCCCGTGTGGCCCGCCGCGTAGGCGGACCACCGGGAACGGGCGTACGGGAGTGCGTTGCGCACGGACGTGCGCACGGGCGTGCGTACGGCGCCGGGCGGCGCGTGCGTCACTCGGTGCGCAGGCCGTCCGGGCGCATCATGCGCAGCAGCGGCGGCAGGCTGAGCAGGGTCACCACGGCGACCACGCCCCCGCCGATGCCGGCCATCGCCGCGACCGAGGCCCAGTCGATGCGGACGGGCACGTTGGTCATCCGCATCAGGACCGCGCCGAGGGCGAGGCCGATGCCGGTGGCCAGGGCCAGGCCGAGCAGGATCGGCAGGGCCGTCTGCCACAGCACCGACAGGCCGAGCGTCGAGCGCTTGGTGCCGAAGGCGACCAGGGCGGCCAGGAGCCTGCGGCGCTCGCGCAGCTGCTCCAGCTGGGACACCAGCAGGCTGGTGCCGATCAGGACGAGCACCAGGGTGGCGCCGATGAACAGGCCGGTCCGGATGGAGCCGAACTCGCCTGCCGTACGGGTCGACCGGAGGGTCATGACGGTGGCGAGCGGATCGGCCTTGTAGGCCGCCGTCCGGGCCCGCTCCATCGCGTCCGGCACGTTCGGGTCCAGCTGGACGAACACCTGGGCCGAGCCGTAGCCGACCGCGCTCTTCGGGGCGGCCGCCGGGGTGACCAGCAGGCCGCTGCGCAGCCGGCCGGTCGGGTCCTTGCGGGCCTGTGCCGGGCGGGCCGAGGCGGGTACGGTCCAGGCGACGGGAGCCGGTCCGTCCGGGTCGTGGACGTTGCCCGTGAGCAGCTTCTCGCCGGGCGCCGCGACGCCGTCCCGGCCGTGCCCGGCGGCGCCGCCGGTCAGGACGAAGGCGTCGCCGTCCTGGCAGGACGGCAGTTCGGCGACCTCGCGCAGGGCCGTGCACGTGCCGATGGTCAGCTCGATCGTGTCCCCCTCCGCCTTCCCCGCCGGGCCGTGGGAGGCCGCCCTCGTGGCCAGCACATCGGCCCTGGCGACGCCCTTGGCACCGGATACCGTCGACCCGAGAGCCGCGAGCCGCTCGTCGGTGCCGGAGCGCTTGAGGATCGACAGCGAGGCCCGGACGGGGTCGTGGTCGGTCTGCTCGGTGTACTCGCTCTCGACGCCCGCGAAGACCATCTGCAGGGCGATCGCCCCGGCGACCGCGACCGCGATGCCGCCGACCAGCCGGGCCGCGGTACCGCTGGTGAGCTGCAGGCGGCGCACGGCCAGCTGCCAGGAGACCGGTCCGGCCCCGCCGAGCAGGCCGGCCATCCGCTCCAGCAGCCAGGGCAGCAGGGCGATGACGCCGATGAGGAGCAGCACCACACCGGCGGAGACCTGCCACCCGTTGAACGGGCCGTCGTTCTTGACGCGGCCCATCATCGGGACCAGCAGGGCCAGACCGGCCGGCGGCAGCAGCAGCCGCCACCAGATGCGGCGCCTGACGGGGGCGGCCGAGCGCACCACGCCCAGCGGCTCGATGATCGCGTTGCGCAGCGCGAACAGGGTCACCAGGACGGCCGCGGCCGGGACGGCGACCGCGACGATCAGGGCCAGCGGCCGGTCCGGGGCGAGGTCCTCGGGGAAGAGGCTGCGGCCCTGGATGCTGACGTACGGGGTGAACCGGCGGGCCGCCAGGAAGAACCCGGCGCCGAGGACCAGGCCGATCAGCGAGCCGGCGAGTGCCTCTCCGGCGGCGATCCGGCGGGTCATCCTGCCGTCCGCGCCGACCAGGCGCAGGGCGGCGAGCCGCTGGTCGCGGCGGTCCCCGCCGAAGCGGACGGCGGCCGCGACGAACACCGCGACCGGCACCAGCAGGACGGTGAACATGACCAGCACGAGGAGCGTCAGGACCGCGTCGAGGGGCGGGGAGTCGAGGTCGCTCTCGAAGGCGGTGATCCGCTCGACGGAGCGGCCGTCCGGCTCCTTGGACAGCCGGTCGGTGCCCGCGTAGTAGTACAGCTCACCCGGCCCGGTGAGGCCGGCGTCGCCGATGACCGCCGTGATCCGCCCGTCGAGGCGCTCGCGCAGCAGCCTGCCCTCGTCGCTCTTCAGCAGCCGGTCCAGGGCGGGGGAGACGGCGAGCTCGCCCGGGCCCGGGTACTTCTTCAGCCCGGGCGCGAGCGGCGCGTCGGGGCCCTCGGGCTCGACCAGGCGCCCGCTCACGTCGGTCGAGTGGTAGGTCATGTTCGCGCGGGCGGTCAGCAGGGTGTTCCGCCCCGGCGCGTCGGCGGTGGGCGAGGTGATCGTCTCGCGGGCCGCGCCGCGTGCGTCGCGGGCGGCCAGCGCGTTGGGCAGGCCGGTGGTGCCCAGCAGCAGGGCGACGCCGAGGCCGACGCCCACGCCGGTCAGAAGGGTGCGTATCCAGCCCTCGCGGCCGCCGGCGACGGCGAACCGGACGCCCATGGCCAGGTCGCGGGCCCAGGTCCGGAGCATGTTCATACGATCCGCTCCGTGTCGCGGGACCTGCCGTCGCGCACGACGATCTCGCGGTCGGAGTACGCGGCCACCCGGGCCTCGTGCGTGACGAGGACGACGGCGGTGTTGGCGGACCGGGCGGACTCGGTCAGCAGCTGCATCACGAGCTCGCCGTTGAGGGAGTCGAGGGCGCCGGTGGGCTCGTCGGCGAAGATCACCCGCGGTCCGGTGACCAGGGAGCGGGCCACGGCCACGCGCTGGCCCTGGCCGCCGCTGACCTCGCCGGGGCGCTTGCCCGCCAGGTCGTCGACCTGGAGCTGCTCCATCCAGTGCAGGGCGGTCCGCTCGGCCACCTTGCGTTTGACGCCGGTCAGCCGCAGCGGCAGGGCGACGTTCTCCACGCAGGTCAGCTCGGGTACGAGCCGGCCGAACTGGAAGACGAAGCCGAAGTCCGAGCGGCGCAGGGCGCTGCGCGCGGTGTCGTTCATGGCGGTCAGCTCGCGGCCCGCGTAGGTGATGGTGCCGGAGTCGGGTACGACGATCCCGGCCAGGCAGTGCAGCAGGGTCGACTTGCCGGAGCCGGAGGGCCCCATGACGGCGACGACCTCGCCGGGGTGGATGGAGAAGTCGGCGTCGTCCAGGGCGTACGTGGACCCGTACGCCTTGTGGAGGCCGGTGGCGGACAGCAGGGTGCCGGCCGGAGTCATCCGCGGACCTCCTCGGAGAGCCGGCCGAGGCGGGCGGCGGTGAGCTCCAGCCACCGCAGGTCGGCCTCCAGGTGGAACAGGGCGTGGTCGCAGACGAGCTGGTCGGCGAGGTCCCCCTTGCGCTTGCGCTGGGTCAGGACGCGCATGAGCCGCAGGTGTTCGGCGCGCTGGGTGTCCAGCAGGTCGGCGGCGCTGCGGCCGGTCAGGAGGGCGAGGACGACCTTGGTGTAGAGGGTCGACTGGAGGTAGGGCTCGGGCTTCTCGGGCTGGGCGAGCCAGGCGGAGACGTCGGTGACACCGGCGTCGGTGATGGCGTACCGCTTGCGCTCGGGTCCGCCGCCGGCCTCGATCCCGTCGACCTCGACGAGGCCGTTCTTCAGGAGGCGGGACATGGTCGAGTAGACCTGCCCGTAGGCGAGGGGGCGGTCGTGGCCGAACTTCTCGTCGAAGGCGCGCTTGAGGTCGTAGCCGTGCCGGGGGCCGGCCTCCAGGAGGCCGAGGAGCGTGTGACCGATGGACATGATCAGGACTATACACACGATGTATACCCGCCGTGTATACATGCCGTGCATACGCGTGCCGGAGGGGTGGGTGCGCGGTTCTGCGGCCATTCGAAGGGACTTGGGGGCCGGAAGCGGCGGCTCGGTGCGGCGGTCGGGGGCGGCTGGCACTTTGTGGGCATTGGCCCCGATTTTCAGTGGTCCCGACTTCCGAAAGGCGCGCCATGCACGCACCTCCCGCGGACACCCCCGCGCTCCCGCCGCAGCAGTCCGCCACCCCGGCGCGGACGGACGGCCGGCCGGCGCCGGCCGCCCCGCCCGACGGCCGGTCCGCGCCCCCGTGGTGGATGTGGGCCGCGGTCTCGGGGCTCTTCCTCGTCTACGCGACGCTGTCCCTGCGCACCCACGAGCGGCTGCTCTCGCACAGCTTCGACCTGGCGATCTTCGAGCAGGCCGTCCGCTCGTACGCGGAAGGGCACCTGCCGGTCTCCGAGGTCAAAGGGCCCGGTTTCCCCCTGCTCGGTGACCACTTCTCCCCGGTACTGGCCCTGCTGGCCCCGCTCTACTGGATCTGGCCGTCGGCCCGCACCCTGCTGCTGGCGCAGGCGGCCCTCGTCGCGGTGAGCGCGCTGCCGCTGATGCGGTGGGCGCACCGGGCGCTGGGCACCGCCGCGGCCGTGGTGCTCGGGCTCGCCTACGGGCTCTCCTGGGGCCTCGCGAGCGGGATCGGCTTCGACTTCCACGAATGGGCCTTCGCCGTCCCGCTGCTGGCGTGCTCACTGGCCGCGCTGGGCCAGGGGCGGCTGCGGGCGGCCGTGCTGTGGGCGCTGCCGCTGCTGCTGGTGAAGGAGGACATGGGGCTCACCGTGGCCGCGATCGGCCTGCTGGCCGCCTGGCGCGCCGGCAAGGGCGGGCGCCGGCTCGGGATCGCGGCAGCCGTGGCCGGGGTGGCGTGGATGGTGCTGGCGATGCTGGTGGTGCTGCCGGCGCTCAACCCGAGCGGCTCGTACTTCTACGCCGACTTCCTGGGCGGCGGGGACGGGGGCGGGGGCGGTGCCGGCGGAGGCCTCGGGCAGCTGCTCCACAAGGCCACCATCGGGCTCGTCACGCCCGAGACCAAAGTGGCGACGCTGGTGATGCTGCTGGCGCCGACCCTGTTCCTGGCCCTGCGCTCGCCGCTGGTCCTGGTCGCGGTGCCGACCCTGCTGTGGCGGGGGGTCTCCGACTACGCGTCCCACTGGGGGACCGGCTTCCACTACTCCCTCACCCTGATGCCGATCCTCTTCGCTGCATTCACCGACGCCCTCCACCGGCGCGGCACCACCGCCGCGGGACTGCGCCGCTACCTGCTGGGCGCGGCCGGTGTGTGCCTGGTGCTGCTGCCGAGCCACTCGCTGGGGCAGCTGCTCCAGCCGCCCTTCTGGAAGACCGATCCCCGGGTCGCGGTCGCGCACCACGTGCTGGACCGGATCCCGGACGGCGCCACCGTCCAGGCCTCCGACTACCTCGTGCCGCACCTGGTCCACCGGACGAGCGTCAGCCTGTTCGGCTGGGCCGACAGCCGGCCCGACCCGGAGTGGATCGTGGTGGACACCCGGGTGGTGCCCGAGCTGCGCTGGCCGCTGAACGCGCTGGACGAGTCCATCGCGCTCGCCGGGGCCAAGAGCCGCGGCTACCGCACCGTGGCCGAGGAGTCCGGCTTCGTCCTGCTCGGCCGCACCCGCTGAGCGCGGCAGCAGGCGCACGGGCCCGGGGCCGGCGTGCGGGCGCGGGGGCCGGCGTACGGGCGCAGGGGCCGCAGTCGGCGTACGGGCGCGGGGCCGCGGTCGGCGGCTCGGGCCTCGGCCCCGGGCCGGGTCCTCAGGGGCCCGGCCCCGACCGGGGCCGGCCGCGCGGCGGGATCGGGGCCGCCCCGCCCGGGAGCCGGCCGGTCTCGGCCAGGGCCCGCCGCAGCAGGAACTCGATCTGGGCGTTGGCGCTGCGCAGTTCCTCGCCGGCCCAGCGCGCGAGGGCCTCGTACACCTGCGGGTCGAGCCGCAGCAGCACCTGCTTGCGCGCCTGCCGACCGGCGCGCGCGGCCCGCTTCGGCTCGGGCGCGCGCTCCGGGTCCTCCGCCTCACCGGAAGGGCTCACTGGTAGAGGGTGCCCGTGTTGACGACGGGCTGGGCCGCGCGGTCCCCGCAGAGGACCACCATCAGGTTGGAGACCATGGCGGCCTTGCGCTCGGGGTCCAGCTCCACGATGTCCTCTTCCTGCAGGCGGGTCAGGGCCAGTTCCACCATGCCGACCGCCCCTTCGACGATCTGCTTGCGGGCCGCCACGACCGCGCCCGCCTGCTGGCGCTGGAGCATCGCGGAGGCGATCTCCGGAGCGTACGCGAGATGCGTGAAGCGGGACTCGATGATCTCGACGCCGGCCGCGTCCACCCGGGCGGCGAGCTCCAGGGCCAGCTTCTCGGTGATCTCCTCGGCGTTGCCGCGCAGCGACAGCCCGCCCTCGTCGTGGGCGTCGTAGGGGTATTCGATTGCGATGTGCCGGACCGCCGCCTCGGCCTGGGTCTCCACGAACTCGGCGAAGTCCTCCACCTCGAAGGTGGCGCGCGCGGTGTCCGCGACCCGCCACACCACGACCGCGGCCAGCTCGATCGGGTTGCCGTACGCGTCGTTGACCTTCATGACGGCCGTCTCGTGGTTGCGCACGCGGGTGGAGATCTTCTCCCGCGAGGTGAGCGGGTTGACCCAGCGCAGGCCGTCGGTGCGGAGGGTCCCGCGGTAGCGGCCGAAGAGCTGCACCACCCGCGCCTCGCCCGGCGCCACCGTGTTCAGTCCGCTCATCGCCAGCAGCGAGAGGAGCGCCAGCAGTACCCCGGGCAGGATCAGGCCGAGGAGCCGGGTCCCGGATGCGCCGCCGGCGCCGAAGACGATCAGCAGCACCCCGGCCGTGAACCCCATCAGGCCGCCCAGCAGGGCGAGTCCACCGCCGACGCTGTGCGCGGGGAACTCCCGTACGCCCGTCTCGGCCTGTGTCGTGTCTGTCATGGCATGCCCCCGTTTCGGCTGGTCCGCTCGATCGGACGCCCTAGCAAAGTGATATCACTTTTCGAGGTAACCGCAACCCTTGGGTGCGTACGTGCGTCGGTTCCCTTGACGTGGGTGCTGATTCTCACGTCCGAATTGAACGGTTTTGTTCACGACTGGCAGATCTTTGCCACAACCTGCGGTGTTAGCTTTTTCAGCTGACGTCGGGGGGGAATTCGAGCGGAGCGGGAGCGATGGGCCGAGCAGAAGCGCGTAAAGCGCAGCAGCAGCGCAGCGCGCGGCGGGCGCCGCGCGAGCGCGCCACCGGAAAGGGCCAGGCCGGCAAGCGCACCGGCATACGCCGCTTCTTCACCTGGAAGACGATCCTCGGGACGCTCTTCGGGATGATGCTGCTCGGCATGGCGGCGCTCGTCGGCCTGTACTTCTACGTGGACCCGCCGAACCCGAACGCCACGGCGACCCAGCAGAGCAACACGTACAAGTACGCCGACGGCAGCCTCATGGCCCGCGTCGGTGAGATGAACCGCGAGAACGTCCCGATCGAGAAGGTCCCGAAGGAGATCCAGACGGCGTTCATCGCCATCGAGAACAAGTCCTTCTACCAGGACCGCGGCGTCGACTTCATGGGCGTGGCCCGCGGCCTGGTCCGCACGGCCACCGGCAGGGGCGCCGCGGGCGGTTCGACGATCACTCAGCAGTACGTCAAGAACTTCTACCTGACACAGGACCAGACTCCCACGCGCAAGCTCAAGGAGCTGGTGATCTCCCTCAAGGTCGACCGGAAGCTGACCAAGGAGCAGGTCCTTGAGGGCTACCTGAACACCAGCTACTTCGGGCGCGGCGCGTACGGCATCCAGGCCGCTGCTCAGGCCTACTACGGCGTCGACGTCGAGAAGCTGACGCTGGAACAGGGCGCGTACCTCGCGGCCCTCCTCCAGGCCCCCAGCGACTACGACTGGGCGACCGCCGGCCCGAAGGGCAAGGAACTCGTCACCATCCGCTTCAACGGCGTCTTCCAGAACATGGTCGAGATGGGCGCGCTCGACGAGGCCAAGCGCCAGACGCTGAAGTTCCAGCAGCCGATCCAGCCCAAGCCCGCCCCGGGCCTGGAGGGCCAGAAAGGCTACCTGAAGCAGGCCGCGGACGCCGAGCTGCGCCGCCAGACCAACATGACCGCGGCCGAACTCCAGGCGGGCGGCTGGGAGATCCAGCTCAACATCGACCCCAAGAAGCAGGCGGCGCTGGAGAAGGCCGTCCAGGACGAGCTGGAGTCCCAGCTCGACCGCAAGAGCCGGCCCGTCGACGCCGCCGTGCAGGCCGGCGCCACCTCCGTCGACCCCAAGACCGGCGGCATCGTCGCCATGTACGGCGGCACCGGCCTGGCCGACCACTGGGCGAGCAACGCGCTGCGCAGCGACTTCCAGCCGGGCTCGACGTTCAAGCCGGTCGTGCTGGCCTCCGCCCTGGAGAACAAGGCGACCACGCAGGACAAGAAGCCGATCACGCCGAACGCGCTGTACGACGGCACCAGCAAGCGCGCCGTCGTCGGCAGCAAGATCCCGTTCAACCCGCAGAACCAGGACGACAAGGACTACGGCACCCCGCTGATGTCGGTGGCGGAGGCCACCAACTTCTCGGTGAACTCCGTGTACGCCCAGATGATCGTCGACGTGAAGCCGCCGAACGCGAAGAAGACGGCCCTCGAACTCGGCATGAAGGACCGCCAGGGCTGGCCCGAGGACAAGCCGGCCATGTCGCTCGGCACCATGAGCGCCAACACCGTCGAGATGGCCGCCGTCTACGCGACCCTCGACAACCACGGCAAGAAGGTCGTCCCCTCGATCATCAAGTCGGCCGAGCACGCCGAGCGCGAGTTCAAGAAGCCCGAGTCCGGCCAGCAGGTCATCACCCGCGAGACCGCGGACACCGTGACCAAGGTCCTCACCGGCGTCGTCAACGAGGGCTCCGGCAAGGCTGTGCGGAGCTCCGCGTACGAGGCCGCCGGCAAGACCGGTACCACCGAGTCCAACGTGGCCGCCTGGTTCACCGCGTACACGCCCGAACTCGTGACCGTCGTCGCGATGTTCGGTGAGGAGCCGGGAACGGGCAAGCAGACCACCCTGACCGGTACCGCGGGCGGCGGACGCGCCGGCGGCTCCAGCTTCCCCGCGGAGATCTGGAAGGCGTACACGCTGGCCGCGCTCAAGGGCGTGAACACGGCGCAGTTCGACCTGTCCGAGGCGGACATGGGCCCCGTGCAGGCCCCGTCGCGCAGCGCCTCCCCGTCGGCCTCCGCGGCCACGACCAGCCCGTCGCCGAGCTCCAGCCAGACCTCGCCCAGCCCGGACCCGAGCAAGGTCTCGCCGAACCCGAACCCGAGCAAGAGCACGGGCAAGCCGGACCCGACCAAGAGCAACTCGCCGAAGCCGGACCCGACCAAGAGCGGCGCGACCCCGCCGATCCCGCCGCCGATCAACAACCAGAGCCAGTAGACCCGGAGGTCGGACGGGCCACGAACGAGGACCGCCGCCCCGCAGCTCACGAGCTGCGGGGCGGCGGTCCTTTTCGGTGCGGGCGGCGTCCGGCGGGCACGAAGGGGCTGTGCGGGCGCTCAGCGGCGGCCGTGGCCCCTCAACGGCGGTCGGGGGCCCCCGGCGGCGGCCGTGGGCCTCAACGGCGGCCCCGTGGGCCCTCAGTGGCGGTCGTGGGTCCTCAGCGGCGGTCGTGGACGCCCGGCAGCGGGAGCTCGAACCAGACGACCTTGCCGCTGCTGAGCCGGGTCGCACCCCAGCGGCGGGCCATCCGGTTGACCAGGAACAGGCCGCGCCCGCCCTCGTCGGTCTCCCGGGCCCGGCGCTGCCGCGGCAGCTGCGGGGAGTCGTCGCCGACCTCGCAGCGCAGCACGTCCGTCCGCAGCAGCCGCAGGGTCACCGGCCGCTCGGCGTACCGGACGGCATTGGTGACCACCTCGCTGACCAGCAGCTCCACCGAGTCCTCAAGCTCCTCCAGGCCCCACCGCGCCAGCGCCCGGCGGGCGAACCGGCGGGCCCGCCCCGGGGCGGTCTCCTCCGGGTCGAGGAACCAGTACGCGACGTCGCTGGGCGCGATCCCGTCGAAGCGGGCCGCGAGCAGCGCGATGTCGTCGTCCCGGTCGCCGGGGCCCAGCATGTCGAGGACGTCGTCGCAGAGGGCCTCCAGCGGCGGCGGGTGGTCCAGCCCGGTCAGCTGGGCCGTGGTGGCCAGCCGCTCGCGGAGCTGCTCGATGCCGGTCCACACGTCCCGCAGCCGGGACTCCACCAGCCCGTCGGTGTACAGCAGCAGCGTGGCCCCGGCCGGGGCGTCCAGCTCCACGGCCTCGAAGTCGACGCCGCCGACACCGATGGGTGCGCCCGGGGGCACCCGGAGCACCTCCGCCCGGCCGCCCAGGTGCAGCAGCACCGGCGGCGGGTGGCCGGCGTTGGCGATGGTGATCCGGTGCGACACCGGGTCGTACACGGCGTACATGCAGGTCGCCATGCGGTCGGAGCCCAGCCGCTGCGCCTGCTCGTCCAGGTGGTGCAGCACCTCGGCGGGCGGCAGGTCCAGCTGGGCCAGGGTCTGCGCGGTGGTCCGCAGCTGGCCCATGATCGCGGCGGAGGTCATGGAGTGGCCCATGACGTCGCCGACGACCAGCGCGACCCGGCTGCCGGGCAGGGGTATGGCGTCGTACCAGTCCCCGCCCACCCGGGCCGTCTCGGCCGCAGGCAGGTAGCGCGAGGCCAGCCTGACCCCCGTGGGCTGGGGGAGGCTGTGCGGGAGCATCGTGCGCTGCAGCTCGTCGGCGATGTACGCCTCACGGCCGTACAGGACGGCCTTGTCGATGCCGAGCGCGGTGTGCGTGGCCAACTGGGCGGCGACCAGCAGGTCGTTCTGCTCGAACGCGGGCCGCTCGGGGCTGCGCAGGAACACCGCGGCACCGATCACCCGGCGCCGGCCGCGCAGCGGCGCGAGGACGGCCCTCCGGCCGCGCGGAACCGGGTGCTCCGCGCCCAGCAGCTCCGGCAGCGCCTCCTGCGCGCCCTCGGAGGACGCGAAGACGGG
This sequence comes from Streptomyces sp. NPDC090445, assembly GCF_044769385.1. Classification (NCBI taxonomy): domain Bacteria; kingdom Bacillati; phylum Actinomycetota; class Actinomycetes; order Kitasatosporales; family Streptomycetaceae; genus Streptomyces; species Streptomyces sp. NPDC090445. The sequence goes on from NZ_JBIVXV010000004.1 coordinate 396,050, forward strand.
CCGTACGCCGCGCAGCACCTCGGCGAGCGCCCCGCCGGGCAGGATCTCGCACAGCTCGGCCGCGGGCAGGTCGCCCTGCGGGCCGACCATCGGCAACTGGCTGAAGTCGAGCTCCCCGGCGCCCCCCGCGGCACCGGCGCCCTCGGCTCCGGTCAGGTCGTCGATCGGCCGGAGCCGGTCGGTACGTCGCAGCCTTAAAACGACCGAGCCGACGGGGCGTTCGTCGCCCACCGGGAGGGGGTCGCGCAGGTACACGAGGATGGCGTCGGAGAACGTCGGCACGGTGGCCCGGCACAGCCCGAGCACGATCTCGTCCAGGTCGATGCCGCGGGCGATGCGGCGCGTGGCGGCGCCGACAAACCGCAGCCGGTCGCCTTCGCGGCGCGCGAGCGCCCCCTCGACGGTGCCGGTCGAGACCACGGTGCCGACCGCTGCCGCCGCCGCTGCCTCCGCCGTGGTGGTGTCGTGGCCGTCGGGCGCGCCGGGCGGCGGGGTGCCGTCCGGGTCGGCCGGATCGACCGGGTCGACCAGGTCGACGGGGTCGAGTCCGGCACACAGGGAGCCGGCGGCGGGGCCGGCTGCGGCGGTGTCCGTGCCGCCGTCGTCGGCCGCGCGGCGGCGTACCGGGGCCGGTATGGCGTCACCGGCCGTTGTCGCTGCTGCTGCCGATGTCGCGTCCGTCGGTGCCTGAGCGGCCGACTGGTCCGCCTCGCGCCCCTCGCGGGCCGCCGCGGCGCCCCGGGCGGCCTCGGCGTCCCGGGTACGGCCGCGCCGGCGCCGGGAGGCCCGCGGCGCGGCCTGCGCCGCCGGGCGGCCCTCCTCGTGGGCGGGTGCGGCCGCGGGGCCCTGACCGGGGGCCGCCTCGCCGTCGCGCGGGCGCGGGACGTCCGGGCCGCGGCCGGCGGAGTCCGCGTGCGCCCGTACCGGGTCGGCGCCGGGCCCGGCCGCACCGCGTACGCCCTCGGCGGCCGGGGCGGGAGCCTTCCCGTGGCCCAGCTCCTCCGCGCACCCGCCGGAGACCGAGGCGCGGGCGCGCCCGTCCGCGGCGCCGGCGGCGGAGGAGGGCAGGCCGGGGCCGCCCTGGGCCGGTGCCGCGGCGGCTGCGGCAGGCTGCGGGCCCTCCTGCGGGGTGGGGTACTCCGTCACGCGTGGCATTCCGTCCGTTTGCGCTCGATGTGCGCTGCACTCAACTCGGTCAGTCGCGGTATACCCGCTCAGCGGCGGGGACACCATCGCCCCGCGGTTCCTCCCCCTGCTTCGTCCGGAGGGGACACCCGCCCCGGCTTCGTCGGCGGGGAGCCCCACCCGCACGTTACCCTCTCGCCCCGGCGTTGACCTCCAGTCAAGTTCCGCGTCCGGCACGACATTTACGGACGTGCGGCCGGGTGCGGCAACCGCACGCGACCTTGCGGAGGGAGATATTACGGTTCAACCCCGGGGGCGCATCAAGGGTCTCATGAGGTCATATGCGCCGGAGTGCGGTCCCAGTCATCGGGCAGGGCCGGAACACCCCAGGCCGGATCGGGCCGCCAGTCCTCCCACCCGTCCGAGAACGGAGCCCCCCACGCCTTGACGACGCCCAGGGCGTCCTGCCCGGCCTGCTGCACCCGCAGGGCCTGTCCGGCGTCCATCAGCCCGGACCGCTGCGCCTGCGCGAACTCGTCCTCGTCGCGCCACTTCCACGTACGGTCCGGGTAGACGGAGATGTCCAGGAAGTGGTCGACGGAGTCGACCCCGCCCGCCCAGCGCGACTGCGGCTCCTCCAGGTTGACGTACCAGCTCTTGAACTGCCAGCCGTGCTCCCAGAACAGCCACACCGACCACGGGTCCCCGGGCCGGGCCAGCTTCAGCACGCCCGCGCCGAACCAGCGGGAGCGCACGGTGGTGCGGGGCGCGGTGTAACGGGTGGCGAGCGGCTCGGCGTGCACCGGTGTGCCGTCGGCGAGCACCGGCTTGACGCACTCGGTGCCGGGCGCCATCCACACCGCCAGCACGTCCGCGGTGTCCTGCACCACGGTCACCGGGCGGCAGATGTGGACCGCGCCCGTCAGATCCGGGGCGTGGTCGCGGTATCGCCAGAGGATCTGCTCCCCCGGCTGCCAGCGGTTGCCCTGTGCTTCGCCGCCCCCGCGGCCTCCGGTACCTGTCATGCGCAGATACTAGGGCGGGGGCCCGTACGCTCGCTGCGGTGCAGGTCACGGTGGGGTTCGGGGGCGGGAAACGACCGGATCCGGCCCCTGGCCGGAACCGTTTTCAGGGCCGGGTCATGCGCAGGACGTCGAGGGCCTCGTCGAGCTGTTCCAGGGTCAGGTCGCCCCGGTCGACGTAGCCGGACTCCAGGACGACCTCCCTGATCGTCTTCCGCTCGGCGAGGGACCGCTTGGCGACCTTGGCGGCCTCCTCATAGCCGATGTACCGGTTGAGCGGGGTGACGACGGAGGGGGAGGACTCCGCGTACTCCCTGGCCCGGGCGGAGTTGGCGGTGATGCCGTCGACGGTGCGGTCGGCCAGCAGGCGGCTCGCGGAGGACAGCAGGCGGATCGATTCGAGCAGGTTCCGGGCCATCACGGGGAGCATCACATTGAGCTCGAAATTGCCGGCGGCGCCCGCCACCGCGACCGCGGTGTCGTTTCCGGTCACCTGCGCGGCGATCATCAGCACGGCCTCGGGGACGACCGGGTTGACCTTCCCGGGCATGATCGAGGACCCCGGCTGGAGATCCGGGAGATTGATTTCGGCCAATCCGGTGCGCGGCCCGGAAGCCATCCAGCGCAGGTCGTTGCAGATCTTGGTGAGCGAGACCGCGATCGTGCGGAGCATCCCCGAGGTCTCCACCAGCGCGTCCCGGGCGCCCTGGGCCTCGAAGTGGTTGCGGGCCTCCGTCAGCGGCAGCCCGGTCGCGGCGGCCACCTCGGCGATCACGTCCGCGGAGAAGCCCGCCGGGGTGTTGATCCCGGTGCCCACGGCCGTCCCGCCCAGCGGCAGTTCGGCCAGCCGGGGCAGGACCGCCTCCAGCCGCTCGACACCGTAGCGGACCTGGGCGGCGTACCCGCCGAACTCCTGGCCCAGGGTGACCGGCGTGGCGTCCATGAGGTGGGTCCGGCCGGCCTTGACGACCGCGGCGAAGGCGGCGGCCTTGCGCTCCAGGGCGAGTTCGAGGTGGCGCAGGGCCGGGACGAGATCGTGGGTGACGGCGGCGGTCGCGGCGATGTGGATGGACGACGGGAACACGTCGTTGGAGCTCTGCGAGGCGTTGACGTGGTCGTTGGGGTGCACGTCGCGGCCGAGCCGCTCGGTGGCCAGGGTGGCGATCACCTCATTGGTGTTCATGTTGGACGAGGTCCCGGAGCCGGTCTGGAACACGTCCACGGGGAAGTGGTCGTCCCAGCGGCCCTCGGCCACCTCGGCGGCGGCCGCGACGACGGCCTCGGCGAGGTCGCGGTCGAGCACCCCGAGATTCGCGTTGACCGTCGCGGCCGCGGCCTTGATCCGGGCGAGCGCCTCGATGTGGGCGCGCTCCAGGCGCTGCCCGGAGAGCGGGAAGTTCTCCACCGCGCGCTGGGTCTGGGCCCGCCACTTGGCGTGGACGGGGACCTTCACCTCGCCCATCGAGTCGTGCTCGATGCGGTGCGGCCCGGTCTGGCCGCCGGGGTCTTGCTGATCGTTCGTCATGTTCGTGGCCTCCTCGGAAAGGTGAGCAATCGTCGTGTCGGACGTGTTCCCGTCTCCCCTGCCGAGCGGTGCATGCCGGCGGTGACACCGAACTCGGGGAGGCGTACATGACACGCGTAGGCAGGACACCCAGGCTTCAGATGTACCGTCGCCGCCGCCCCGGCGTTCGCGGCCGCCTCGGGGGCGTCACCGCCGTCACCCCCCTGGCCCACTCCGGGCGGCCGAGGGCCCCCTCCGACTCCGGCCCTGCCACGGCTCCACGAACCGGCGCTTCGCCTGACCGCCACTCCCCGCGCACGACCCGAACACCCGGCCGGATGACCGGGCCGGGTGTTCACATGCGGGGAGCGGAGGCGCGGAGGCGCGGGCCGCGGGCCGCGGGCAGTGCAGGGGACGTGTGTGCTCAGTTGCTCAGTTGCTCAGTTGCGCAGTGGCGGCAGCGGGGCGGAGGCCACCTTGAAGCCGCCCTCGGTCACCGTCGTGAACGGCGCCGGCGCCATGCAGGTGCCGACGGGGGCGAGGGCCGTGGCGCCGCCCGGATTCAGGTTGGCAGTGCCCCAGGAGAAGCCCAGCCGGTCGGGCGCGCCGTGCCGGCCGTCCTGCACGCTGATACCGATCCGGTTTCCCACCGTACCGACGTTCGACTTCGTCACGATCGCCGTGACGGTGGCCACCCCGTCGCCGGTGATCAGGCAGTCGACCTCGGCCTCCGACGTCCCCACGCCGCCGTCGACCGACCGCTTGTGGTAGACGGTGACCTTCCCCTTCGCGTCCACGGACGTCCCCGGCAGCGGGGTCCCCTCGATCGTGACGGGCCGGGTGTACGGTGCCGAGTCGGCGTCCACACTGAACCGGATCACGTCGCCGTCCGGCGCGTACGCGAACATCACCCGCGCCGCCCCGTGCACGGCCGCGGTGCGCGGCGCGGAGGCCGGCGCGGGCGCGGCCGCCACCAGCGCGCCGACGGTGCCGAGCGCGGCGGCGGACAGGACCATGCTGCGGATCTTCATCTGAACTCCCTTGACCAGGTGCTCCGTTCGGTTACGGAACAAGCCTGGCCCGGGCCCCGGCCGACATCCATCTGCCGATCGGCCCGACCCCGGCGGCCGCCGTATGCCGATCGGCAGAGCCGAGGGGGAGGGAGGGGATCAGCGGGCGTCGATGTACTCCCGCACCTCGCGCGGCCGGTTGGTGATGATCGTCTCCACCCCGAGCCGCAGGCACAGCTCGACGTCCTCGAACTCGTCCACGGTCCACACCCGCACCCGCAGCCCCTTGGCCCTCAGCCGCGCCACCAGCCCCGGATCCCGGCGCACCAGGTCGATCCCCGGCCCGGCATGCCCCGCGAACGGCGGCCGCGGCGGCCGCACGGCCCGCTCGATCAGATAGACGGCGGGCAGCCCGGGCGCGAGCCGGTTCAGCCTGACCAGCGCGTTCCGCGAGAAGCTCATCACCTCGATGCGGCCGTCGGCCCCGTCGGCCAGCCCGTGGTCCTTCAGCACCCGCACCAGCTCGGCCTCCAGCCGGCCGCCGGCCCGGGTGGGGTGCTTGGTCTCGACGGCCAGCCCGACGGGCCGGTCCGCGGCCAGCGCCTCCTTCAGCAGGTCCTCGAAGAGCAGCACCTGCGCCCCCCGGTGCTCCTCGCCCTTCCAGCGGCCGAAGTCGAGCGCGGCGAGCTGCTCGTACGTCATCGCGGAGACGACCCCGCGCCCGTCCGAGGTGCGCTCCACCGTCCGGTCGTGCACACACACCAGCCGCCCGTCCGCGGTCAGCCGCACATCGCACTCCAGCGCGTCCGCGCCGTCGGCGATCGCCTGCCGGTACGCGGCGAGGGTGTGCTCGGGGTGCTCGTGGGAGGCACCGCGGTGGGCGATGACCCGCACGTCGCGGGCGGTGGGGAGCAGCTGTGTCATAGGGGAGACGTTAACCGGCTGCGACGGACCCACCGGTACCGCACCATCCACACGCGACCGAACACCTGATGACACTCCACTGCGGCCCCTGCTCCTCCTGCCGACACGAGGCGTGCCACCACGGCCTCGACGCAACCCCGGTCGAGGCGGAACTGCTGCACGCCCTGGCAGCCCGAGACTGATCCGGGTGGTGCGGCCCGCGGGCAGGGTCATTTCGGGCGCTGATCCTGAGCTTCCTTCAACAGCTGCGTGAACGGTGTCTGGGACATCGAACCACTCACGAGTTTCAGACCGTATCGTTCATTGGCCTGCCGTTGCTCAGTGGGATCTTTGATATTGAAGCGCTTCTTTTCGCCGGGCCTCGAAATGTCCGCATAGACGGCCGGCCAGCGACTGTAAACCCACCACACGGTCACGCGCTCCCGGCCGCGAGTCACATTCAGGAGCTCGCTGCTGTTGGAGATGTAGGCCTGATACCTGAAGTACTCCCTGTCGGTCGGCGGCGGTGCCTGGGGGTCGTCGTCCTTGCCTTCTTTCACGAGTTTACCCCGCCACTTTCCGGACTCCTTGTAGTCGGCGGATATTTTCATTCTGTCCTGCCTGATCACCCACGCCTCGACCCGGGCCGTGAGCGCTTCGTAGGTCATTTTCGCGGGGTCTTTGATCTCGACGACCACATCCTCGGAGATTTCCTCCTCCGGGCCCAACTCCCGTCCCGGCGGCTTGACCAGCTCACCGGGTTTGAGCAGTTTGTACTTGTCTCTCGGGTCGCTCGCGAGCTTGGCGTGGATCCAGTAGATGCTGCCGATGATGTGGACCGGAACCTGACCGGCATTCTTGAGGCGCAAGCGGACCCGCAGGTACATTTCCTTTGAATTGTGGTCAATGCTCGGCTTTCCCAGCTCCGCGGAAGCCTGCACCAACGGACGCGATATGGAGGGAAGGTAGACCTGTGTGTATGCCAAGTTGGTGATGACGATCAGAGTGGAGCCGATCGCCCCGATCGCAATTCGCCCGGGATAGCGCAGCACCTTCCACACCCGGCGGCGGATCAGTACGACCAGAGAGTACACGGCGCAGGCCATGATGACTGCCCAGATCGGCAGGTGCGGCGTGAATGACCAGCCCCTGTATTTGAAGTGCATCCAGAGCAGCACCGCACCGACAAGAAATTCGACCGATGCTCCGAGCAGGAGGGCAGGGCCCGAGGCCCTCATTTTCCGCTTGCGCCAATAGTCGAAAACGGCTGCGAAGGCGACCGCTTCCACGATGGCCATGACCAGGAAGAGGAATCCCGTGACCCGGCCGGAGAAGCTGAGGGCGTCAAACGTGTCGTGAAAGCCTATCCAGCCGCAAACGACGGCCGTCACCATGAACCCAACCGCCATGATGGTGCCGTTCATCCGGCGTCCCCATTTTTGAGCCGGCCAGACGGTGATGTCCCCGCCGCGCCATTCGATGCAGAACCTGGGTCCCACACCGGCACTGTTCAGGACTTTCTGCAGTTCGTGGGGGCACCACACGTAGCCTTCGGTCTTGCCGTCGATCACAACTTTCCGCAAGCCGATGTCATCCGGTGGCCCTACGACGACTACCGCGGGCTTGTCATCCATGGCGCCAGGCTGCCCCCGCACTTGCGCGAACGCCTCCGGAACGCGCGTCCCGGCGGTGTCCCGCTTGCAACGACGGGGAACACGGCCATCACCCGAATGGAGTAACACGGCGCGTGCCTCGACATGGTGCGGGGCGAAGCTGGTGAGGGCCGTGCCGCCGTCCTTGTCGGAGGTCCCGATGCGTACACGATTTATCGGATTCATCGCCGCCGCCATATTGGCTGCTTTTGGCGCCGTGGCCCCCGTTGCGCAGGCTGCTGTGCCCGCCGTCGACGGGCAGATGTGCATTGAAGGCCGGGGAACCGTGGAGTACGAGTCCACCACAGGTTCTTGGATCTGCGTCGGCGGCAGGCATGACGGCCAACCGATCGACTGACGGGTTACGGGCCGGCCGTCGGCGCAGCCCGCCGATCGCGGGGGCCACGCGGCCTTGATCTGCTCCACCGCGGAGCCGATCGGCGGACATGCGCGGACGGCGACGAGAGCCCCCGGCGGGTGCCGGGAGCTCTCGGCGGGTGTGAGGGTGCCGGGTTACGCCAGACCGGGACCGCGTACCGGGATGCTGGTGAACGTCGGCTGCTCGGGTTCACGCGAGGTGAAGAAGTCGTTGCCCTTGTCGTCGACGACGATGAACGCCGGGAAGTCCTCGACCTCGATCTTCCAGACCGCCTCCATGCCGAGCTCCTCGTACTCGACGACCTCGACCTTCTTGATGCAGTCCTGCGCGAGGCGGGCGGCGGGGCCGCCGATCGAGCCGAGGTAGAAGCCGCCGTGCGTGCCGCAGGCGCTGGTCACCTGCTGCGAGCGGTTGCCCTTGGCCAGCATGACCTTGGAGCCGCCCGCCGCCTGGAACTGCTCGACGTACGAGTCCATGCGGCCGGCCGTGGTCGGGCCGAAGGAGCCGGAGGCGTAGCCCTCGGGGGTCTTGGCCGGGCCGGCGTAGTAGACCGGGTGGTCCTTGAGGTACTGCGGCATGTCCTCGCCCGCGTCCAGCCGCTCCTTGATCTTCGCGTGGGCGATGTCGCGCGCCACGACCAGCGGGCCGGTGAGGGAGAGGCGGGTCTTGACCGGGTGCTTGGTCAGCTCGGCCAGGATGTCGTCCATCGGCCGGTTGAGGTCGACGGTCACGACCTCGCCGTTCGAGAGACCCGCGGCGGAGCCGCCGGTGAGTTCGGTATCGGTGGTGTCCGGGAGGAAGCGGGCCGGGTCGCGCTCCAGCTGCTCCAGGAAGACGCCCTCGGCGGTGATCTTCGCGACGGCCTGGCGGTCGGCGGAGCAGGAGACCGCGATGGCGACCGGGCAGGACGCGCCGTGGCGGGGGAGGCGGACCACGCGGACGTCGTGGCAGAAGTACTTGCCGCCGAACTGGGCGCCGATGCCGAGCTTCTGCGTCAGCTCGAAGACCTTCTCCTCCAGGTCGGTGTCGCGGAAGCCGTGGCCGAGCGGGGAGCCCTCGGTGGGGAGCTCGTCCAGGTAGTGCGCGGAGGCGTACTTGGCGGTCTTCAGCGCGTGCTCGGCCGAGGTGCCGCCGACGACGATCGCCAGGTGGTACGGCGGGCAGGCCGCCGTGCCGAGCGAGCGGATCTTCTCCTCCAGGAACTTCATCATGGAGGCCTCGTTGAGGACCGCCTTGGTCTCCTGGAAGAGATAGGACTTGTTGGCGGAGCCGCCGCCCTTGGCCATGAAGAGGAACTTGTACGCGCCGCCGTCGGTCGCGTACAGCTCGATCTGCGCGGGCAGGTTCGAGCCGGTGTTCTTCTCGTCCCACATGGTCAGCGGGGCCATCTGCGAGTAGCGCAGGTTGAGCCTGGTGTACGCGTCGTAGATGCCGCGGGAGAGCGCTTCCTCGTCACCGCCCGACGTGAGGACGTTCTGGCCGCGCTTGCCCATGACGATCGCCGTGCCCGTGTCCTGGCACATGGGCAGGACGCCGGCCGCCGCGATGTTCGCGTTCTTGAGGAGGTCCAGGGCCACGAACTTGTCGTTCGCGGAGGCCTCGGGGTCGTCGATGATCCGCCGCAGCTGCGCGAGGTGGGCCGGGCGCAGGAAGTGCTGGATGTCGTGGATGGCCTCCTCGGCGAGCTTGCGCAGCGCCTCCGGCTCGACCTTGAGGAACGTACGGCCGTCGGCCTCGAAGGTCGAGACGCCCTCGGAGGTCACCAGCCGGTACGGGGTGGTGTCCTCGCCCAGGGGCAGCAGGTCGGTGTACGCAAACTCTGGCATGACGGCAGTCATCCTCACTCGGGCGGACAGCGCTGACGACCGATTTGGCAGCGCGGTCAACCAGCCTAGGACCTCCTTGTGGGGATGTGTCTGTGAGGTAAGGCTCACCAGCGACTATCGCGATCTATCGTGTCTCGCTATGCTGGTCGACGTGGACATGGAAAAGCACCCCGCAGGCCCTGCCGCTCCCGCCGCTCCCGCTGCCCCTGCCGCCGGCGGGCTGCGGGCCTCCGACGCCGACCGCGACCGGATCGCGCAGATCCTGTCCGACGCGCTCGCCGAGGGCCGGCTGACCCCGGACGAGCACTCCGAGCGCCTGGACTCCCTGTACACCCGGAAGACCGTCGCCGAACTGGACGTTCTGGTACGGGACCTGCCCGCGCCCGGCGGCGCCCCGGCGTCGTCCGCGTACGCGCCGGGCGCCGCGGGCCACGCCCCGGCGGGACCGGCCGGCCTGCCCGGCGCCGCCGAGACGGTGGTCGCCGTGTGCAGCAGCTCCGCCCGCAAGGGGCGGTGGCGGCCGGCGGCGCAGACCCGCGCGGTCTCCGTCATGGGCGACATCACCATCGACCTCACCGAGGCCGTCTTCGAACAGCAGGTCACCGAGATCAACGTGGCGTGCGTGCTCGGGAACGTGGAGATCCTGGTCCCGGAGAACGTCACCTTGCGCGGCCACGGCAGCGGCGTCCTCGGCAACTTCGAGGTCCACGGCGAGGGGCGGCCGGGTACGGACCCGAACGCCCCGGTGGTGATCATTCGCGGCTTCGCCCTGCTGGGCAACATCGAGGCCCGCCCCAAGCTCGGCGCCCGCCTGGTCGACCTGGCCCACAGGCTGCACAAGCGCCTGCACGGATAGCCGCGGCCGGCCGCGCCGCCCCCGGGTGCGCGGCGGCCGCGTTCCTGCGTCGGATTTCGGTCGAGTTTTCCCCGGGCCCCGGGCGCGCCGCACGCAGTGCATAGGGCCGCGTACAGCGGGTAGGGACAGGTGCATCGTCTCTCGCTTGCGTATCCGTCGTCAGGAGTAGACCGTGCAGCATCCGCCGCATCAGTCCCTGCAGGTAGCCGCCGTACAGACCCTTCAGGCACGTCCGGCCGCCGTGCCGAAGGCGCGGGTGCCTGCTCGGGAGGATGACGGCCCATGGCATGCGGAGGCGGTGTGCCGGCGGGACGAGGCGGGACTGTTCTTCGCGCCGTCCAAGGAGCCCACGGCGGCCCGGCTGTCCCGCGAGGAGGCCGCCAAACGGGTCTGCGCCCGCTGTCCCGTGATGGTCGCCTGCCGCGAGCACGCCCTGCTCCAGCCCGAGCCGTACGGGGTGTGGGGCGGGCTCACCGCGGCCGAGCGCCGGGTGGTGCTGGCCCGGCGCCGGCGCAGGGCGGCGGAATTGCGCCAGGCGGCGCCGGGAGCCGGGCCGATAGCCGCCGCGGGCTGAGGCCCGTACGCGCGCATGCGAGAGGGGCGGTCCCGCCGCACACGGGAACCGCCCCTCTCGCTGTGCCGGCACGGTCGCCGGCGGGGTGCGCTCGCACCCGGCGCCCGGACCCAGGCGGGCCCGGACCCAGGCGGGCCCGGGTCCGGGCGGGCCGGACTCCTACTTCGCGCGGTCGAAGTCGATGGCGCTGTACGCGCGCAGCTTCGACAGGCGGTGGGTGGAGTCGATCTGCCGGATCGTGCCGGACTTCGAGCGCATGACCAGGGAGGACGTGGTCGCGGTCTCCGAGCGGTAGCGGATGCCGCGCAGCAGCTCGCCGTCCGTGATGCCGGTGGCGACGAAGAAGACGTTGTCGCCGGACACCAGGTCGTTGGTGTGCAGGACCCGGTCCAGGTCGTGGCCCGCGTCGAGGGCCTTCTGCCGCTCGGCGTCGTCCTTCGGCCACAGCTTGCCCTGGATGACACCGCCCAGGCACTTTATGGCGCAGGCCGAGATGATGCCCTCCGGGGTGCCGCCGATTCCCATCAGCATGTCCACGCCGGTACCCTCGCGCACCGCCATGACCGAGCCGGCGACGTCGCCGTCGGAGATGAACTTGATCCGGGCGCCGGTCTCGCGGATCTCCTTGACGATGCCCTCGTGGCGGGGGCGGTCCAGGATGACCACGGTGACGTCCTCGACCGCCATGGACTTGGCCTTGGCGACGCGGCGGATGTTGACCGACACGGGGGCGTTGATGTCGACGAAGTCGGCGGCCTCGGGGCCGGTGACCAGCTTGTCCATGTAGAAGACCGCGGAGGGGTCGAACATGGTGCCGCGGTCGGCGGCGGCCAGGACGGCGATGGCGTTCGGCATGCCCTTGGCGTTCAGGGTGGTGCCGTCGATCGGGTCCACGGCGATGTCGACCTCGGCGCCGGTGCCGTCGCCGACCCGCTCGCCGTTGTAGAGCATCGGGGCTTCGTCCTTCTCTCCCTCGCCGATGACGACGACGCCGTTCATCGAGACGGTGGAGATCAGGGTCCGCATCGCATTGACCGCGGCGCCGTCGGCGCCGATCTTGTCCCCGCGTCCGACCCACCGGCCCGCGGCCAGGGCCGCGGCCTCGGTCACCCGGACGAGTTCCAGGGCGAGGTTGCGGTCGGGTGCCTCGGGGGCGACTTCGAGCTGGGGCGGCAGGTTGTGCTCGGTCATCGGAGCGCACCTTTCTGTACGACGACGGCCGGGAAGGTGAGGGTGCTGGAACTCTATCCCTACATCGACAAACTGAGCAGGGCGGGGCACGTATGAGCGGATTATCGGTCAGGGGGTTGTCCTGAGCGAACGTCTTGCGGAGGGCTCGCGGAGGCGGTGCGGAGGGCGTGCGGAGGCCTCGGGGACGGGCCCGCGCGCGCCGCGCCCACCCCGGCGGTGATCGCCCGGGGCCATGGGGGACGATGGTGGCGTGGCAGGTATGAAGGGCAAGCAGACGGTCTGGGACATGGTCCGGTCACTGGCGGTGATCGGCGTCGTCGTCGCGGGCATCTACATTTTCGTCCCGCATGACGACAAGGCCGATCCCACGCACGTGGTGGACTACCGCGTGGAGACGATCACGGCGCGGCGCGCGGCGCCGTACCCGGTCGGGGCGCCGGTGGGGCTGCCGGCCGAGTGGCGGGCGACGTCCGTCACCTTCGACCGCAGGGACGCCAACGCCTGGCACCTGGGCTTCCTGGACCCGAACGGCCAGTACGTGGCCATCGAGCAGTCCAGCGACGTCTCGGGCAAGTACCTCTCCAGGGTCACCCAGAGGGCGGCGGCCACCGGGGAGACGCAGCAGGTCGGCGACGTGGCGTGGGAGCGCTGGGACGGCGCGAAGTACGACGCCCTCGTGCGGCGCGAGCAGGGCCACGTCACGGTGGTGACCGGGACGGCCCCGTTCGAGGACCTCGGCAGGATGGCGGCGGCCCTGGAGTTCAAGCACGGGTAGCAAGCCCCGGCGCATCCCGTGTACCCCGCGCATCCCGTGTACCCCGCGCATCCCGTGTACCCCGCGCATCCCGTGTACCCCGCGCACCCGCATCCCGCGCAGCTCGCGCATCACCGCATCACACGGAACGGTGAAAAGGCCGTGCATCCCGGAATTCCGGGGCGCACGGCCTTTCTGCGTTCCGCGTGGCGCTGCGGCGGCCGTCCGAGGGGGGCTCGGGGCGCTCGGGGCTCAGACGGTGGTGATGACCTCGTCGGCGGTCAGGCGCGGGCCGCGGGGGTGCGGGACGTCGCCCTCGGCCTTGCCGATGTTGATGACCATCAGCGGGGTGTGGTCGTCGTCCAGGAACTCCTTCTGGATGCCGGCGTGGTCGAAGCCGCCCATCGGGCCCGCGGCCAGGCCCGCGGCACGGACGCCCACGATGAAGTAGGCGGCCTGCATGGCGGAGTTCATCAGCGCGGCCCGCTCGCGGGCCGGGCGCTCGCTGAAGAAGGCGTCCTTGGCCTGCGGGAAGTGCGGCAGCAGGGTCGGCAGCTCCTCGTGGAACTCGTTGTCCGCGGAGAGGATCGCGACCAGCGGCGCGGCGGCGGTCTTGGCCTGGTTGCCCTGGTCCATCAGCTCCACGAGGCGCTCGCGGGCCTCGGGGGAGCGGACCAGGGTGACGCGCAGAGGCGTCGAGTTGAAGGCGGTGGGGCCGAGCTTGACCAGGTCGTAGATCGCCTGGACCTGCGCCTCGGTCACCGGCTCGTCCGAGAACGCGCTGGTGGTGCGGGCCTCGCGGAACAGCAGGTCCTGGGCGGCGGTGTCGAGAACGAGGGACATCGGAAAGCCTTCTTCCATACGGGGGTGGAGCGTCGCCACCGACTCTACGGCCAGTTTGGTCAAACTTTCAACTAAATCCGGCCGTGAGTGGCGTGCATCACTCCCCCCGGCCCCTACTCCTCGGACGCCGCCGCCTCGCGGGCCGCGAGTGCCGAGTCCAGGCGGGCGCGGGCGCCCTCCAGCCAGTGCCGGCAGACCTTCGCGAGCTCCTCGCCCCGCTCCCAGAGCGCGAGCGACTCCTCCAGGGAGGTGCCGCCGGCCTCCAGCTTCCGGACGACCTCGATGAGCTCGTCGCGGGCTTGCTCGTACCCCAACGAGGTATCGGTTTCCGTCATTCCTGTACCGCCTCCGGTCTCGTGCCCGCCAGTGCAACGGGAAGATGTGTCATGTCCGCTCGGTGGCCGACTCGGTGGCCAGCTCGGTGGCCGGATCGGTGACCCGAACCGCGAACTCGCCCTCGGCCACCCGTGCCCGCAGCACCTCGTCCGGAGCCACGTCCTGCGGCGAGCGCACCACGTGCCCGTCCGCGCGCTGCAGGACCGCGTACCCCCGCTCCAGCGTCGCCGCCGGCGACAGCGCGACCACCCGGGCCAGGGTGTGCGCGAGCTCCGAGTCCGCCCGGTCCAGCAGGTGCCCCAGCGTGCGCCGGCTGCGCCCCAGCAGGGCCTCCAGCTCGTCCTCCCGGGTCTCCACCATCCGCTGCGGATGGACGAACACCGGCCGCGCCAGCGCGTGCGCGAGCCCCCGCTCCTCCCGGTCGAGCAGGGCGCGCACCGCGCGCAGCCCCCGCTCCTGGAACTGGCGCACCCGCTCCAGCTCCTCCCCGACGTCCGGGACGACCTTCTTCGCCGCGTCCGTCGGGGTGGAGGCGCGCAGGTCCGCGACGAGGTCCAGCAGCGGCGAGTCCGGCTCGTGCCCGATCGCCGAGACCACCGGCGTACGGGCCGCCGCGACCGTCCGGACGACCTCCTCGTCGGAGAACGGCAGCAGGTCCTCCACGCTGCCGCCGCCGCGCGCCACGATGATCACGTCGACCTCGTCCAGGGCGTCGAGCTCCTTGACCGCCTGGATCACCTGGGGCACCGCGTGCACGCCCTGCACGGCGACGTTGCGCACCTCGAAGCGGACCGCCGGCCAGCGGCGCCGGGCGTTCTCCAGGACGTCCCGCTCGGCCGCCGACGCCCGCCCCACCACCAGCCCGATCAGCTGCGGCAGGAACGGCAGCGACTTCTTGCGGTCCGGCGCGAACAGCCCCTCGGCGGCCAGCGACCGCTTGAGCCGCTCCAGCCGGGCGAGCAGCTCGCCGATGCCGACCGGCCGTATCTCGGTGGCCCGCAGCGACAGCTGGCCGCGCGGCGCGTACCACTCGGGCTTGGCCAGCAGGACGACCCGCGAGCCCTCCGTGACGGCGTCCGCGACCTCCTCGTAGACCTGCCGGAAGCAGGTCACGCTCAGCGAGATGTCGTGCGAGGGATCGCGCAGCGTCAGGAAGACCACGCCCGCCCCCGGCCGCCGCGAGAGCTGCGTGATCTGCCCCTCCACCCAGACCTGGCCGAGCCGGTCGATCCAGCCCCCGATGAGCCGGGACACCTGACCGACTGGCAGCGGCGCGTCGGCCGACGTATTCAGACCCATGCAGGCAGGCTAGCCGCCGGGACCGACAGCGTCTGCGGGGCCGCCCCGATCACGCCCGCCGGGACGTCCGGGCGGTCACCGCGACGGCCGCCACCGCGCCCGGAACCGGAATCCGTCGTTACCGCCGTCGTCCCTGCGGGGGACACCCGGAACGGACGCACAACACGGACACACGACGCACAACACGGACACACGACACGGACGCCCGGCGCGGCCCCGGCGGCCGGGCCGAACGGGCGGCGTACGGCCTCGCCGGGCCCCCGTACGATGGACCGCATGAGTGCTGCCGCCGCCCCTGGTCCTGCTTCCCGCCGCGTCCTGCTCGCCGCCCCCCGCGGCTACTGCGCGGGCGTCGACCGAGCCGTGATCGCTGTCGAGAAGGCCCTCGAACAGTACGGTGCGCCGGTCTACGTCCGGCACGAGATCGTGCACAACAAGTACGTCGTCCAGACGCTGCAGAAGAAGGGCGCCATCTTCGTCGAGAAGACGGAGGAGGTCCCCCCGGGCAACATCGTCATGTTCTCCGCCCACGGCGTGGCCCCGGTCGTGCACGAGGAGGCGGAGCGCGGCCGGCTCGCGACGATCGACGCGACCTGCCCGCTGGTCACCAAGGTCCACAAGGAGGCCATCCGGTACGCGAAGGAGGACTTCGACATCCTCCTGATCGGCCACGAGGGCCACGAGGAGGTCATCGGCACCTCCGGCGAGGCCCCGGACCACATCACGATCGTCGACGGCCCGGACGACGTCGACAAGGTCACCGTCCGCGACGAGTCCAAGGTCGTCTGGCTCTCGCAGACCACGCTGTCGGTCGACGAGACCATGGAGACCGTCGACGCGCTCAAGACGAAGTTCCCGCTGCTCGTCTCCCCGCCCAGCGACGACATCTGCTACGCCACCTCCAACCGGCAGGCCGCGGTCAAGGCGATGGGCGGCGACTCCGACCTGGTCATCGTCGTCGGCTCCAAGAACTCCTCCAACTCGATCCGCCTGGTCGAGGTCGCGCTGGACGCGGGCGCGCGGGCCGCGCACCTCGTCGACTTCGCGAGCGAGATCGACGAGGCCTGGCTGGACGGCGTCAGCACGGTCGGCCTGACCTCGGGCGCCTCGGTGCCGGAGGTGCTCGTCGAGCAGGTCCTGGAGTGGCTCGCCGAGCGCGGCTTCGCGGACGTGGAGATCGTCAAGACGGCCGAGGAGTCCATCACCTTCTCCCTGCCGAAGGAGCTGCGCCGCGACCTCCGGTCGGAGGCCGCCGCACTGGTCGCAGACGAGTAGCCGTTTCCGTACCGTGAGTCCATGCAGATCTTCGGTGTGGACATCGGCGGTACCGGGATCAAGGGCGCGCCCGTGGACCTGGACCGCGGCGGCCTGGCACAGGAGCGCCACAAGGTACTGACACCGCAGCCGGCCACCCCCGACGGGGTGGCCGGCTGCGTCGTCGAGGTGGTCCGCCACTTCGACTGGGACGGCCCCGTCGGGGTGACCTTCCCGGGCGTCGTCACCGGCGGCGTCACCCGAACGGCGGCCAACATGGACGCGTCGTGGATCGGCGTCGACACCGCCGCCCTGCTCGCGCGGCAGCTGGACGGCCGCCCGGTCACCGTCCTCAACGACGCCGACGCCGCCGGGATCGCCGAGATGACGTACGGCGCCGGCCGCGGCCGCGCCGGCACCGTCATCCTCCTGACCCTGGGCACGGGCATCGGCAGCGCCGTGTTCACGGACGGGCGGCTCGTCCCGAACTCGGAGCTCGGCCACCTGGAGCTCAAGGGCCACGACGCGGAGAAGCGGGCGTCGGTCCGCGCCAAGGAGGAGGGGGACCTCACCTGGGAGCGCTGGGCGCGCCGGCTCCAGAGGTACCTGGCGCACGTGGAGATGCTGTTCTCGCCGGACCTGTTCATCCTGGGCGGCGGCGTCAGCCGCAAACCGGAGAAGTTCCTGCCGCTGATCGACGGCATCCGGGCGGAGATCGTCCCGGCGGAACTCCAGAACAACGCGGGCATCGTCGGCGCGGCGATGGCGGCGGCCCCGGGGCCGGCGGACCGCAAGGACCGGTGAAGGCGGCGACGAGGACGACGAGGACGACCAGGACTGCGAGGACTGCGAGGACTACCAGGACTACGAGGACTGGGAAGCCCGGCGGGGGAGGCGGCGGCGCCCGATCAGCACGGCCTTCCGTACGGCGGCGATCAGCGCCGCGACCAGGGTCCCCCCGTACAGCCAGCCGGCGTGCAGCGACAGGGCCGACACCAGGCCCATGACCTGCGCGCCGAACCCGCCCGAGTCGCCGGAGATCGGCCACACCCCGACGGCGAAGGCGATCGGCACGGCGATCGGCGCGGTGATCAGGTCGGCGGGCCGCACCCACAGCGCCGTCGCGGCCGCGACGGGCACGAACAGCAGCCCGTACACGAACAGCGAGCCGTCGAACAGCAGCCAGGCCAGCCCGGCGACGAGCGTCATGGACACGCACGCGAACAGCCCGCCGCCGAGCCCGGTCAGCCGCGGCCGCGGCAGCCTGCGCACGGCAGCCGGCCGGGGCCGCCCGCCGCCGCCCTGGGCGGGCACACCGCCGGGGCGCCGGGGCTGCTGCCGCTGCGAGTGGTGAGGGGCCGAACGCGTCCTGTAGTGCTCCACCCCCCAAAACTAGGCGGGCCGGGTGCGCTATCGCCGTGGGGACACGCGTACAACGCGACCCGCTCATCGGAAAGTAAACTGTCCGGTGGCCCGCTCCCGGGCCGCCGCCCCCTCCAGCTACGGGAAGTCGCCAACGTGTCGCTCACGATCGGAATCGTCGGCCTGCCGAATGTCGGCAAGTCGACCCTGTTCAACGCCCTGACCAAGAACGACGTACTGGCGGCCAACTACCCGTTCGCCACCATCGAGCCCAACGTGGGCGTCGTCGGCGTCCCCGACGAGCGCCTGGCCAAGCTGGCCGAGGTCTTCAACTCGCAGCGGATCCTCCCGGCGACCGTCGACTTCGTCGACATCGCCGGCATCGTCCGCGGCGCGAGCGAGGGCGAGGGCCTGGGCAACAAGTTCCTCGCGAACATCCGCGAGTCGGACGCGATCTGCCAGGTCATCCGCGCCTTCAAGGACGAGAACGTCGTCCACGTCGACGGCAAGGTCTCGCCCAAGGACGACATCGAGACGATCAACACCGAGCTGATCCTCGCCGACCTGCAGACCATCGAGAAGGTCCTGCCGCGCCTGGCCAAGGAAGCCCGCATCAAGAAGGACACGGCCCCGAAGGTCGCAGCCGTCGAGGCGGCCAAGGAGATCCTGGAGAAGGGCGACACCCTCTTCTCCCAGGGCATCGTCCAGGGCTCCGACAAGGCCGAGCTCCTCCACGACCTGCACCTCCTCACGACGAAGCCGTTCCTCTACGTCTTCAACGTCGACGAGGACGAGCTGACGGACGACTCCTTCAAGGCCGAGCAGCGCACCCTGGTCGCCCCCGCCGAGGCGATCTTCCTGAACGCCAAGCTGGAGGCGGACCTCGCCGAGCTCGACGAGGCCGACGCCATGGAGCTCCTCCAGTCCGTCGGCGCCGAGGAGCCCGGCCTGGCCACCCTGGCCCGCGTCGGCTTCGACACCCTGGGCCTCCAGACCTACCTGACGGCCGGCCCGAAGGAAGCCCGCGCCTGGACCATCAAGAAGGGCGCCACGGCCCCCGAGGCGGCCGGTGTCATCCACACCGACTTCCAGAAGGGCTTCATCAAGGCCGAGGTCATCCACTTCGCCGACCTGGTCGAGTGCGGATCGGTCGCCGAGGCCCGCGCCGCGGGCAAGGCCCGCATGGAGGGCAAGGACTACGTCATGCAGGACGGCGACGTCGTCGAATTCCGCTTCAACGTGTAGTCGGTTCGTTGCCGCATGTGAGATAGCTTGGTCAAATATGCAGGTCAGAAGGGGTCGGACGTGAGCGAGTCCGACCCCTTCTGCCTTCCCGTGCCGACTTGGCGCTGACTTTTCAGCTGCTGCGCGGCGGTGTGAGCTTGTCGAGGTCCAGGCTGATCTCGAAGGGCACCGGGCGTTGGAGGGTGCCCCGGAAGATTCCGGCCGGCGCGTAGGCGCCGGTCGGTTCGTCGAGCTCGTAGACGTGAACCACGGGCGCCCCGTCCTCGTCCTCGATGCACCAGTAGTGCGGGATGCCGGCCTCCGCGTACTTGCGGAGTTTTACCGTGCGATCGCGATGTGCGGACTCGGGTGAGACGACCTCGATGACGAGCCGGACATCCTCCGGTGCGAACCAGGTACGGTCACCGTCGAAGTCGGCCGTCGTCACCAGCAGGTCCGGTTCGGGACGGTTGCGCGGATCCAGCTTGATGGTCATCTCGCGGCCGACTCTGGTGTCGGTGGGCACCTGTTCCATGAGTGCGACCGTGAGCATGGTGACGAGGTGGCCGTGCCACCACCTCTGGGGCGACATCATGAAGACGAGGGCTCCGTCGATGAGCTCGGTGTGGCGTGGCGCCTCGGGGAGGCGGTCCAGGTCCTCCGCGAACCAGCCTTCCGCGCGAGGCGGGCGCATCCAGTCGGGCAGTGCGGTCATGGCTTCACGGTAGCGGCCCGCGGCTCAGGCCGGAGAGCGTTCGAGCATCGGGGACGGTGCGGGCCGCGGCGGCCGGCCGGGAGCGGGCGCAGCGCGGCGGGGCCCGAAGCGGGGTCGAACGTGTACCCGACGCCGTGGCCGGGGCCGCTGTTCCCACTACGTGCGGGACCAGCCGTCGGCGAAGTCGCAGTGGAGGTCCGTCCAGCGGCGAAGCCCGGCGGGGGTGTGGCCGGGGTAGCCGAGGCGTCCCACGCCCTTGACCCACTCGTCCCAGAGGCCGTCGGGCTCCGTGAAGGGGTCGGCGTGGTGGGTACCGAGGAGGGCGTCGAGGCGGAGGAGGGCGCCCAGGGCGGCGGGCTGGTCGTAGTCCAGGTCGGTGCGGGGGAGGTAGCGGTCGAGGCAGGCCGTGAGGATCTCACCCGCGCAGTCTCGTTGCAGGTTCCGCCGGTATGCCACGGATTTCTCCGCCTCGGCGTACCCAGCCGGTCCGCGGCCAGTCCGCAGACACTTCCGCTTCGCTGTGAGATCGGCGTGTTGCCGCATGTGAGGTGATTTCACAGGCGTGCAGGTGGGGAGGGGCGGCTTCTCGTGGGGCGACCCTTTTGCCGTCACCGTGCCGGGTGTTGGCGGGGTCGTCTTCCCGCAGTGCGGGTTTACCGCCCCTGGGGATCTTGAAACGGGGTAGATGGTGGATGAACATGATTGAGCGTTGTCTCCTCGGCGCGGCAGTCCGCCCGGCTCGGCACATCCCCAAGAGAGAGAAGCCATGCACCGCTCCGCCACCGCCCTCCTCGTCTGAACCGCGCCGCCCGACCTGGAGACCGCTTTCCCATGATGATCCTCCTCGGCGCCTTCCTGGTGCTGGCCATCGCCTCCGTCGTACGCACCACGGCGGGATTCGGCTTCTCCCTGGTGGCCGTCCCGCCCCTGGCGCTGCTCATCGACCCGGCGAGCGCGGTGGTCGTGGCCGGCATCATGGCCGCCCCGCTCAGCCTGGTGATCGCCGTCCGTGACTGGCGGTACGTCGACCGCCGCCTGATGACGGCCACCCTGCTGTCCGGGCTGGCCGGCGTGCCGTTCGGAGTGTGGCTGCTGGCCACGCTCTCGTCGCGGGTGCTGCTGTTCATCATCACGGCGGTGGTCCTGCTGGGCACGTTCATCGTGTGGCGGAAGATCACGCTGGGCGGCGGCCTGGGCGCGGTGATGGCCGTGGGGATGTTCTCCGGAGCCTCCTTCGCCGCCACCGGCATCGACGGCCCTCCGATGGTCGCCGCGTTCCAGAGCATGAAGCTGGAGCCCAGGGTCCAGCGCGCCACGCTGGGCGTGGTCTTCTCCGGCACCAGCCTGGCCGCGCTGGTCGGGTTCGGGATCAGCGGCCAGCTCACCGCGACCGTCGGACAGATGCTCCTCGTCGGGGTGCCGGCCCTGCTCATCGGGATATTCGTCGGCGAGAAGGCCTTCAGCCGCCTGAACGCCGAGCGTCTCCGCCAGGTGATCCTCGGCCTGCTGGTCGTCAGCTCGCTGTCGGTGGTCCTGCGCGCGGCCACCGCCTGACACCCTGCCTGACACCCCGCCGCACCACGGCTGTCGGCTGCTCCCCGCCGGCCGGCCGAGGAGGTCGGCTCGATCATCCGGTCGAGTCGGCGGGCTCCTCGGGGGCCGCTGCGACCGCGTTCGGGGGCTATACCGGATCGGGAGCGTCGTCCGGTGCCGGGCGGGGAAGGGTCGGGGCATGTTCGTTACTGCGCGTGCGGCCCGCAAGGGGCTCCTTCCGCTGATCAAGAAGGTCAACGAGAGCCACGAGGCCATCGAGATCGTGTCCGAGCACGGCGATGCCGTCCTGCTGTCCGCCGAGGACTATGCGGCGCTCCGTGAAGGCTCGCACGCGGTGCAGCACCACCCGCTGCAGCACCACCCGGCGCACGACCGCCGTGTGCTCGTGGCGCACAGGGGTCCCGGCGTGGTGTGACGCGCGTCGTCACAGGCCGCGGACTGCGGCGATCGTGAAGGCGGTCGGGGTGCCCGTGCCGCCCATGGGGCCGCCCTTGTCGAACTGGGACCGGACCACCAGCGTCCGGCCCGGGGTGCGGGCCAGCGTCGTCGGGATCTGCAGGGACGGGTCCGTGAGGGTGTGGACCAGGCGGGCGCGGGTGCCGTCCGGGGTCAGGTGCCACCGGGTCAGGGTGTTGGTGGTGTTGTGGGCCACCCGCAGGCTGCCGTCGGCGGCGAGGTCCAGGCCGTCGGCGTGGACGAGGCCGCCGCCCTGGAGGGTGACGCGTGACAGTGCGCCGGTGCGCAGGTCGATGCGGTGGAGGTCGCCCGCGACCATGTCCACGGTGAGCAGGTAGCGGCCCGCCCGGTCCGAGGTGATGCCGTTGAGGCTGAAGGCGCGTCCGGGGACCGGGGTGAGCCGGCCGCTCAGGTCGTACGCGGGGGTGAGGGTCCCGGAGCCCGCCGCCAGATCGTGCGGGGTGACCCGGTAGACGACCGTGCGGACGCTGTCCGTCAGGTACGCCGTGCCGTCCGGGGTGACGGTGAGGTCGTTGACGAAGCGCGGGCCGGCCCCGGGGACGTCGAAGCGGGCCAGGCGGGCGCCGGTGGCGGTGTCGTACACGGTGACGCCGGCGGTGGAGTCGGTCACCCACAGGCGGCCGCGGGCGTCGACGCGCAGGCCGTTGGCCGTGCGGCGGCCGTCGGTTCCGGCGGGCAGGAACACCTCGGCGCGCGCCCGGCCGGGCAGGGCCCGGTAGACGGTGCCGTCCGCGTACGAGCCGACGTAGACCGCCCGGGTGCGGGGGTCGGTGGCGATGCCCTCCGGGTAGACCCTCTCGCCGGGGAGGGTGAAGGCCGTGGTGATCCGGCCGCCGCCGCCGTGCGGTTCCGCCGCCACCGCCGTCGGTGCGGTGGTCAGGGTGAGTGCTGCCGTCAGGGTGAGGACTGCGGTGGGCAGGAGCTTCTTCGGCATCCGGGCTTTCTCCTTCTTCCGCCGATCATTAGGAGTCTCTGTTCGAGGTGAGTGTGAACATAGATTAGAGCTCTAACATCCGCAAGGGGGCTACTATTGGGTGATGACCTCCATGCCCCCCGAGGAGCGGATCGGCTCGCACGTCAAGCGCACCGAACAGGCGCTCCTCGCGGCGAAGAACGCGGCGCTCAAGCCCTCCGCGGTGACGGTTCCGCAGTACGCGGCCCTGCTCTGGCTCGCCGAGAAGCCGGGGATCTCCGCGGCCGCGCTGGCCCGCCTGTGCGGGGTGACGCCCCCGACCATGACCACCGTCCTGAAGAACCTCCAGGAGCGCGGGCTCATCGAGCGCTCTCCGCACGAGTGGCACCGCAACGTCCTGGAGACCCGCCTCACGCAGGAGGGGCGGGCCGTCATGGAGCAGGCCGACGCCGCCGCCGTGGCGGTGGAGCGGGCGCTCGTCGGCGAGTTCTCCGAGGAGGAGCGCGAGCTGCTGGTCCGGCTGCTGGGGCGGTGCGTGCAGGTGCTCGACACCCAGAGGTGATCCGGGTCAGAGGTGATCTGAGTCAGAGGTGATCTGGGCCAGGGGTGATCTGGGCCAGGGGTGATTTGAGCCAGAGGTGATCTGGCGCCGACCGGTTCCCGCGAGCCGATATTCGGCTCGTCTTTTTGCCGGTTCTTGGAACGGAATGCTGCATTCGCACATCAGAAGCAAGGGGGACGCCCACAGCTTCTGTCCCGCTCGGGGGCAGCCATGACCGTTCGGAGCGAAGTCCGTGCACCAGTACCCGCAGCGCCAGCGGCCCGAGGACCAGCCGCGACCGCCGTACCCGCAGTACGAGGACCAGCCGCCGCGGCAGGCGCCACCGCGGCAGGCACCGCAGGGGTACCCGCCGTACGCGGAGCAGCGCGGCCGCCGCCCGTACCCCGATCCGCACGCGCAGCAGCCGCCACCGCCACCGGGCTCCGAGGCGTACGAGCACCCATACGACCAGCACCCGTACGAGCAGCACCCGGCCGGTCCGCCCTGCCCGGATCCGAGCGCCCACATACGCCCGCGGCCCGGCGGCGACGGGCACGGGCCGGACGACTCCGAGCCGCCCCGCAAGCGCTCCCGCCGCGCGATATGGATCAGCGCCACGCTGGCCCTGGTCCTGCTGCTGGGCGGCGGCGGCTTCGCGGCCTGGAAGATGGAGTGGTTCTCCGGCAACGGCGAGGCCGTGAGCTTCGGCAAGGACCAGGCGTCCGGCAAGGGCTCCGGCGACGGCGCCAAGGGCGGGGCGCAGGCGGCCGCGCCCTCCGGTGACCCGGACGTGCTGATGCCGACCGGCCCGAAGGCCGACTTCAAGCAGGTCGCCAAGCTGGACGACGGCACGATCATCGCCAAGACGACGCTGGCCGGCGCCAAGTCGGGCTTCACCGGCGACGTGTGGGTGTGGGCCCCCAAGCAGTACGACGACCCGAAGTACGCCAAGAGCGGCTTCCCGGTGCTCATCGCGCTCCCCGGCGGCGAGGGCTACCCGACCAACTACTGGGCCGACCGCAGCCTCGGCCTGCACAAGGCGATCAGCGACGGCGTCAAGGCCGGCACGAGCCTGCCGTACGTCGTGATCATGCCGGTGCTCAACCCGGACGCCAAGTTCTACTACGACGGCTCCGACATCCCGGGCCAGCCCAAGATGGGCACCTGGATGGCCGAGGACGTCCCGAACTTCGCCAAGGCCAACTTCCGCACCTACAAGTCCCGTGACGGGTGGGCCTTCATGGGCTCCTCCTCCGGTGCCTTCGTCGGCATGAAGACCGTCCTCCAGCACCCGGACAAGTTCAAGGCCGTGATCGCCAGCGGTGGCGAGATCGTCCCCGACTCCCCGCTGTGGAAGGGCCACCAGGCGGAGATGGACGCGAACAACCCGGAGAAGCTCGCCAAGAAGCTGATCGACGGCAACGGTCCGGAGGTCTACATCAACTTCCAGATCGGCACGAAGGAGACCGGCAAGGACCGGATGGTCAAGTTCCAGCAGCAGTACGGGAAGGGTCCCGTCAAGACCACCATCCGCGACATCCAGAACGGCGAGCACAACGGCTGGCACTACGTCCGGGGCATGAAGGAAGGCTCCCTGGAGTGGATCAGCAAGGTGCTCAAGGCCCCCAAGCCCGAAGCGGGCTGACCCCCCCGGCCGACCAGGCATGCAGCACGCTGCCCGGGGGCGGGCGTGGCCCACACCACGTCATGCCCGTCCCAGGCAACCCATCCGGTCGTTGAAGCCTCTGTAACGGGTGTAAGGGGGACCGATCGGTCCGACCCGCGCCCGTCCGGGCGCCGGAGAAGGAACGGGACAATTCGTGCAGCATGACCAGCTTCAGGGCGACGGCCGCCTCGCGGTCGAGGAAGGCCCCGTGACCGCGGGCCGGCCGCGCCCCAAGCGCCGCCTGCGCAGGCTTCTGATCGTCGGCGGGCTCGCGCTCGCGCTGACCGCCGGGGGCGGAGCAGCGTACAAGTTCGGCCTTTTCTCGGACATAGGGGATCCCATGTCCTTCGACAAGGTCAACAAGGCCAAGGAAACGGCCGCAACCCAGAGCGTCCGGCCGGGGGTCAGCATGCCCGCCGGCCCGAAGGCGTCCTTCGTCCGCACCAGCCGGCTGCCCGACGGCACGCAGATCGCCAAGACGACGCTGACCGGCGCGAAGTCGGGCTTCACCGGCGACGTGTGGGTGTGGGTGCCCAAGGAGTACGACGACCCGAAGTACGCCAAGAGCGCCTTCCCGGTCCTGATCTCCCTTCCCGGCGGCCGCGGCTACCCCAAGAACTACTGGGGCACGGGCCCGGGCCTCGGCCTGCAGCAGGCCGTGACCGACGGGGTGAAGGCGGGGACCAGCCTCCCCTTCATCCTCGTCATGCCGGTGATCAACGCCGACACCAAGAACCACTTCGACGGCTCGGACATCCCCGGGCAGCCCAAGATGGGCACCTGGATGGCCGATGACATCCCGGCTTTCACGAAGGCCAATTTCCGCACCTTCACCTCCCGCGACGGCTGGGCCATCATGGGCTCCTCATCGGGCGGCTTCGGCGCGTTCAAGCACGTCCTGAAGCACCCCGACCGCTTCAAGGCGGCCATCGCCAGCGGCGTCGACATCGTCCCCGACTCCCCGCTGTGGAACGGGAACAAGCAGGCCATGGACGCGAACAACCCGGAGAAGCTCGCCTCGAAGCTGATCGCCGCGGGCGGCCCGGAGGTCTACGTCAACTTCCAGATCGGCACCGCGGAGAGCGGCCGCGACAAGGCCGAGAAGTTCATGAAGGAGTATGGCAGGGGCCCCGTGCACACCCGCCTGCAGGTGATCCAGGATGGTGAGCACAACGGAAAGTCGTATGTTCGCGGCATGAGGGAGGGCTCCCTGGAGTGGATCAGCAAGGTGATGTTGGCACCGACCCCCGATCCCGGCGTGCGCTGAACGCCGTCGTGAGGGGGGCCTCCGCAGCGGCCGTCGCCGGTGTGGCGGCCGCGCTCGCCGTCGGATTCATCAAGGCGACCGACGGGGACGCGGGCGCCGTGCACCCCTTCCCGGGCGTCGGCGTGCTCATGGCGAACGGGGAGCACTGGTGCACGGCGAGCGTCGTCGACAGCCCCAAGGGCACCGTCGTCGCGACCGCCGCGCACTGCGTGGCCCCGGCCGGGGAGAACGGCGAGCCCGGCGAGGTCGCCCACGACGGCCGGGAGATCGGCGACCTGTCCTTCGCCCCCGCCTTCTCGGGCGAGGGCGCGGGCAGGCAGCCGCTCGGTGCGTGGAAGGTCCGGGCGGTCCACGTGGACGAGCGGTGGACGAGGTGGGGCGAGGACACCGCCGACTACGCGTTCCTCAGCATCGAGCCGGACGAGGACGACATGACCGTCCAGCAGGCCGTCGGGCCCGGGGAGGCCCCGGCGCCCGAGTGGACCTCCGGCTACGAGCGGGAGGTGACGGTGGTCGGCTACCCCGAATCCGGCCGCAACCCGCAGAACAAACCCGTCTCCTGCACGACGCAGACCACCCACGACGAGGACGACCCGGCCATGCTGTACATCAGCTGCGCCGGCTTCTGGACGGGCACCAGCGGCAGCCCCTTCATCGCCGACCGGGGCGGGCCGGGCAGCCCCGGCCGGCTGATCGGCGTGCTGAGCGGCGGGGACACGGACGTGGACTCCACGGCCGCCCTGTTCGACGAGCGGGCCAGGGCCCTGTACGAGCAGGCGGCCGCGGACTGACGGGCTCCCGGCCGGATCAGCCCTTCAGGAGGCCGTTCAGCTCCCCGTACGCGAGGGCGTCGGCGACCGCGGTGTACGTGCCGTCCGCGAGGAGCTCCTCGGCGGCGCGGCGCACCACCCCGTACGCGGCCTCGGCGACCCAGGAGCCGAGGCTGACGCGGGCCACGCCCAGCGTGCCGAACCCGGCCACGGACGGGGCGCCGGGCCCGGCCAGGACGTTCAGCGGGGCGTCGATGCCGCGGGCGAGCTCGGCGACCACGGCCGGATCGGTGACCCCGGGCACGAAGATGCCGGAGGCGCCCGCCCGCAGGTAGGCGGCGGCCCGGTCCAGGGTCTCGTCGAGGCGGCCCGCCGGGTCGCCGAGCCCGAAGAGGAACGTGTCGATCCGCGCGTTGACGTACAGCGGGACCCCGGCGGCGTCGGCCGCGGCCCGGGCCGCGGCCAGGCGTTCCGCGTGCTCGGCGGGCTCGCGGGTGCCGTCCTCGATGTTGATGCCGACCGCGCCGGCTTCGACGACCCCGGCGACGGTCTCCCCGACCCCGGCCGGGTCGGCGCCGAAGCCGCCCTCGATGTCGGCGGTGACGGGGACGGAGACGGCGCCGGCCACGCGGGCGACGAGGTCGAGCGCGCGGTCCCGGGCCAGGGAGTCCCCGTCGGGGGCGCCGAGGGACCAGGCGACCCCGGCGCTGGTGGTGGCGACGGCCGGGGCGCCGGCCGCCTCGACGAGCCGGGCGCTCACCACGTCCCAGGCGTTGGCCAGGGCGAGCGGGGCGCCGGGTGTGTGCAGGGAGGCGAAGCGGCGGGCAAGGTCAACACGGTCAACACGGTTGGTCATGGGGTCAGTTCAGCAGACGGCCCCGGCCCCTGACCGGCGATTTTCCGACATGTACGTCCGCCGCCCCGCCCGGCCGCCCGCCCCGCCCGGCCGCCCGGCCGCCCGGCCGCCGGGCCGGCTCAGGGGGCCAGGCCCGCCTTCAGGCCCGTCCCGCACAGGGGGACCACCGCCGTGCGGCCGCCCAGGGGGTTCGACGGGGCCGCCGGGCCCACCGCCGCCCAGCAGGCCGCCGCGGTCGGCTCCACGAAGAGCCCCCGCCCCGCCAGGTCCCGCTGCGCGGCGCGCAGGGCCTCCTCGGACACGGTCAGGAAGGTGCCGCCGGACTTGCGGACCGCCGCCAGGATCTGCCGGGCCCGCGGCGGGGCCGGGATCGCGATCCCCTCGGCCAGCGTGGGCAGCTGCTCCACCGCGTCCGCCTCCTCCGCGCCGGCCTCGAACGCCGCGGCCAGCGGGGACACCGCCGCCGCCTGCACCGCGATCAGCGCCGGCGGGCGCACCCCGCGCCGGGCCAGCTCCTCCACCGCCAGCGCCGCGCCCAGCAGCAGGGTGCCGTTGCCGACGGGGACGACGAGGGCCTCGGGGAGCCGGCCGCCGAGCCCCTCCCAGACCTCGTACGCGTACGTCTTGGTGCCGTGCAGGAAGTACGGGTTGTAGACGTGGCTCGCGTAGAAGACGCCGGGGAGGTCGGCCTCGGCCCGCGCCGCCTCGGCGGTGGCCTCCCGGCCGCCCGGGACGACGCGGACGGCGGCGCCGTGGGCCCGCATCTGCTCGGTCTTCTTCGCCGACGTGCCCTCGGGCACGAAAATTTCACAACTCAGCCCGGCGCGGGCGCAGTACGCCGCGACGGCCGTTCCCGCGTTGCCGCTGCTGTCCGCGATCACCCGCTCCGGGCCCAGTCGCCGGGCCAGTTCCACGAGCATCACGGCGCCCCGGTCCTTGAACGAACCCGTCGGCATCAGGAAGTCGAGCTTGGCGTGAATCCGCTCCGCCAGCGGGACCAGCGGAGTGTTCCCCTCCGAGAGGGTGACGGAGAAAGCGCCGGGCAGCGGCAGTGCGGAGCCGTACCGCCAGAGCGAGTTGGGGCCGGCGGAGGGGGTGAGCTCGGTGGCCGGATCCGGTGTGAAGTCGAGGTCCCACGGGCCGCTGCAGACGGGGCAGCACCAGGGCGCCGTCCGGGCGTCCGCGCGCGTGCCGTCGTCGGGGCAGACGTATCCGGGGATTGCGTGCGTCATGTGCGCAGCACCTTTGCTCATTCATGGCCGGTGTATGACACGGATGTTACGCGCTCGCCTTCCCCTTGTGGGATGCCGAGCCGCTGGGCCAACCTTTCGGAGGCGGCAGCGCGGCAGTCCCTCCGCGGATTGTCATGACCATGTCTAAGCGCGCCTCGTCATGGTCATGTCCCCACCCCGCACGACGCCCCCGCGACGCCGTCCCGGATCCCCGAAGCGCACCACCGACGAGGAGGACCCCCCACATGTCCATGCGTCACACCCGCCGGAAGGCCGCCGGGCTGAGCGCGGCCGCCGCCCTGGCCCTCACGCTCGGCGCCACCGCCGCGCTCCCCGCCTCCGCGGCCGACTCCGGCGCACAGGGCGTCATCGAGAACGCCGGCGCCCCCGGCTCCGTGGCCGGCAGCTACATCGTGACCCTGAAGGACACCACCCGCTCGACCGAGGCCGGCGGCAAGGCCGTCGCCAAGAAGTACGGCGCCCGCATCGACCGCACCTACAGCGCCGCCCTCAACGGCTACTCCGTCGAGGTCTCCGAGGCGCAGGCCGGGAAGCTCGCCGCGGACCCGGCGGTCAAGTCCGTCGTGCAGAACCGCGTCTTCACCGTCGACGGCGCCCAGGGCACCCAGCCCAGCCCGCCCTCCTGGGGCCTCGACCGCATCGACCAGCGCGCCCTCCCGCTGAACAGCAGCTACACGTACCCCGACAAGGCCGGCGAGGGCGTCACCGCGTACGTCATCGACACCGGCGTGCGCATCACCCACACCGACTTCGGCGGCCGCGCCTCCTACGGCTTCGACGCCATCGACAACGACAACACCGCCCAGGACGGCCACGGCCACGGCACGCACGTCGCCGGCACCGTCGCGGGCGGCAGCCACGGCGTCGCCAAGAAGGCGAAGATCGTCGCCGTCCGCGTCCTCGACAACAACGGCTCCGGTACGACGGCCCAGGTCGTCGCCGGCATCGACTGGGTCACCCGGAACGCGGTCAAGCCGGCCGTGGCCAACATGTCCCTCGGCGGCGGGGCCGACTCCGCCCTCGACACCGCCGTCCGCAACTCCATAGCCTCCGGCATCACGTACGCGGTCGCTGCGGGCAACGAGTCCACCAACGCCAGCACCAAGTCCCCGGCCCGCGTCGCCGAGGCCATCACGGTCGGCTCCACCACCAGCAGCGACGCCAAGTCCAGCTTCTCCAACTACGGCACCGTCCTCGACCTCTTCGCCCCCGGCTCCTCCATCACCTCCGCCTGGGGCACCGGCGACACCGCCACCAACACCATCTCCGGCACCTCGATGGCCTCGCCGCACGTCGCCGGCGCGGCCGCCGTGCACCTCTCCCAGAACCCGTCGAACACCCCGGCCCAGGTCGCCTCGGCCCTCGTCGCCGCGGCCACCCCGAACGTGGTGACCAGCCCCGGCACCGGCTCCCCGAACCGCCTGCTGTTCGTCGGCGGCGGCACCACCCCGCCCGGCGGGCCGCGCTTCGAGAACACCGCCGACTTCGCCGTCAACGACAACGCGACCGTCGAGTCCCCGCTGACCGTCAGCGGCGTCTCCGGCAGCGCCCCGGCCGCGCTGGGCGTCTCGGTCGACATCAAGCACACGTACATCGGTGACCTGAAGGTCGACCTCGTCGCCCCCGACGGCTCCGTCTACACCCTGCACAACCGCGGTGGCGGCAGCGCGGACAACATCCTGCAGACCTACTCCGTCAACGCCTCCTCGGAGGCCGCGAACGGCGTCTGGAAGCTGCGGGTGAACGACAACGCCAACATCGACACCGGCAAGATCGACTCGTGGGCGCTGCAGTTCTGAGCCGGCCCCGCACCACGGGTCCGAACCACGCCTGAACCCGGGCCTGAACCGCGAACCTGAACCAGGAGCCCGAACCGCGCTTCTGGGCAACGCACCTGATCCAGGGTCACCGCAGAGCGCCACCGGCGCGGTGAACCGGAACCGGCGGGGGCGACCGACACCACGGTCGCCCCCGCTGTGTACTGTTTCGCGCATTCGTTCGCGTCACCCTGCGATGGAGCCCGTACCCCGTGAGCACCCAGCCGCCGCCCCACTGGCCGGCTCCGTCCCCCCGGCAGGACCAAGGGGAACCGGCACTCAACGGTTTCGCGCTGGCGTCGCTGCTGGTCGGACTGGTGTGCCTGCCGCCGCTCGGCATCGTCTTCGGGATCGTGGCCCTCGTCCAGATCGCCGGGAAGGGCGAACGGGGCCGGCCGCTGGCGATCACCGGCCTGGCGGTGTCGCTCGTGACGACCCTGCTGCTGCTCCTGGCCGTGGACCGGGCCGCGGAGCCGCTCTTCTCCCGCCTCGACGGGCTCGCGCCGTACGAGGACGTCGCGGGGGAGGTCGCCGCCATCGACGAGCTGCGGACGGGGGACTGCTTCAACGTCCCCGGCGGGGACCTGATGGACGAGGACCCGCTCTTCTACCGGGTCGCCTGCACGGAGCCGCACCACGGGGAGGTCACCTCCTCGGCCCGCTTCGACCCGGCGCACTTCCGCGGCAGCCGGCAGATGAAGAGGGCGGCCACGGAGGCCTGCTGGCGCGCCCAGGACGCCTACGCCATGGACTCCTGGGCGCTGCCGGCGTACGCGGAGCTGTTCTGGTTCGCGCCCCCGCGGGAGGGGGCGGCCGGCGGCGAGCGGCGGCTGCTGTGCGTGATCGGCACGGCGGACGAGGAGCACCGCGGCAGCCTGCGCCGTGACGCCGGGCTGCTGCAGCCGGACCAGGTGGCCTTCCTGCACGTGATGAACGAGGCCGACCTGGCGCTGGGGCACGGGCCCGACGGGGACCTCGACGAGGCGCTGCCGGCGTACCGCGCGTGGGCCCGCGAGGTGGACCGGGCGCTGGCGGCGGAGTCCCGGGTGCTGGAGGAGGCCGCGGCGCGCCGGCCGGAGCTGGCCGGGCCGGCGCGGGCGCAGCTGAAGGAGGTCGCGGCGGCGCGCGCGGCGTGGCAGAAGGCGGCCGCGGCGGTCCGGCCCGCAGACTTCCAGGACGCCTGGGACCGGGCGGCGGCCGCGCTGACGGTGGCCACGGAGAAGGCGCTGCGCGGGGCGTACGGCCTGTCGGTGGTGGTGCCGGAGTGGCTGGCGGAGGACGAGCGGCGCGGCGGGGCGGACGAGGGCCCGGACGCCGGATCCGGCGGCGGGTCCGGTGGCGGGTCCGGTGGCGGGTCCGGTGGCGGATCCGGCGGGCGGCCGGGCGGCAGGGCCTCGGCGGCGCCCGCCTGAAACCGCGGTGGGTAACGCGCGGCACGGGGTTTCGGTGACCAGCCTTCATCACTTCGGGTGAAACCCTGGCCCTCGCTTGCGGCGCACAACCGACCGTTGCCAGGGTGTGGCTGTCTGTCAACCTGATGGGAGGGCCTCAGTGGCTTTCGGTGAGCAGCCGGCCTATCTGCGCGTCGCCGGGGATCTGCGACAGAAGATCGTCGATGGGTCCCTGCCCCCGCACGCCCGGCTCCCCTCGCAGGCCCGGATCCGCGAGGAGTACGGGGTCTCCGACACCGTGGCGCTGGAGGCGCGCAAGGTCCTCATGGCCGAGGGCCTGGTCGAGGGACGCTCCGGGTCGGGCACGTACGTACGGGAGCAGCCGGTGCCGAGGCGGGTCGCCCGCTCCGGCTACCGCACGGGCGGGCCGTCGACGCCGTTCCGCCAGGAGCAGGCGGAGTCGGGGGCCCGCGGGACGTGGGAGTCCGGCAGCGAGCAGGCCGCCGCCCCCGCCGCGATCGCGCAGCGGCTCGGCATCGAGCCGGGCGAGCGGGTCATGCGGACGCGGTACGTCTTCCGCGACGCGGGCGAGGTGATGATGCTGTCCACCTCGTGGGAGCCGCTCGCCCTGACCGGCCGGACCCCGGTGATGCTGCCCGAGGAGGGGCCGCTGGGCGGCTCCGGGGTCGTCGACCGGATGGCCGCGATCGACCTCGTCGTCGACAACGTGGTGGAGGACGTCGGGGCGCGGCCGGGCCTCGCGGAGGAGATCGCCCTGCTGGGCGGCGTTCCCGGGCATGTCGTGCTGGTGATCGGCCGGACCTACTACGCCTCCGGGCGGGCCGTCGAAACCGCCGACGTGGTGGTCCCGGCGGACCGCTACCGCCTCTCCTACCACCTCCCGGTGCGGTAAACCTACCGGCGGGTTTCGGCGCGATCCCGACCGGCGCCGATGGCTCCGGTTCGCTGCGGGCCTGCGCGGTTGTGCCGGGCCCCGCCGCGAGCCCCTCGCCCGCGCCTGCGCCGCCGCGCTCCGCATGCCCCCGCCGCGCCCCCTTCGCCGGGGGTGCCCGCCGAGGGGGCGGCCGCCGGGCACGGGCCGTCCGGCCAGGGCCGGAGCACCGGAGCGGCCCCGGCGGAGGGGCGCGTACGGGAGCTCGCCCGCCCCGGTGGTGCGCCGGGTCCGGACCGGCGTGCGCGGCTCACTCGTACGCATGGCCGGATGCATACGCCGCCGAGGTTCCTCTTCGTGAAAACCCGTATCCGCTCAGTAAAGGTCGGGCGTAAGCTCGGGCATATGCGCAATGGGGTTTCCCGGGCAGGTGGATCGGCGGAGGGTGAGACGCGATGAACGACAGCGGTGCCCTGCTCCCGTGGCTGGTCATACGTCAGGACGACAACGGCAACCGCTACCGGGTGGGCCGATACCCCACCCGCGCCGAGGCGCAGAAGGTGGTCGACAGCCTCGACGGCCTCGGACACAAGCAGCTCTACTGGGTCGAGCGAATCGGCCAGACGGCCACGACGAACTGAGCCTCGCCGCCTTGGCATAGGCTCCGCCCATGACGGAACGTGTGGTCGTGGGCGGAGCCCTATGCCATCAGGGCCGCCTGCTGGCCGCCCGGCGCAGCGCGCCGCCCGAGCTGGCCGGCCGCTGGGAGCTGCCCGGAGGCAAGGCCGAACCCGGCGAAACCGACCCCGAGGCGCTGGTCCGCGAACTGCGCGAGGAGCTCGGCGTGGAGGCCGAGCCGCTGGAGCGCATCCCGGGGGAGTGGCCGCTGAAGCCCGGACTCGTCCTGCACGTGTGGACCGCCCGGCTGGTCTCCGGCGAACCCGCCCCCCTGGAGGACCACGACGAGCTGCGCTGGCTCGAAGCCGGGGAACTGGACTCGGTGGACTGGCTCGACCAGGACCGCCCCGCGGTCGCCGAGGTCGGGCGCCGGCTGCGCGCGGCGCACACCGGGTCGCACGGGGGCGCATGAAGCCCGCCTTCCCGTCCGTCCGTGCCACAGTGCGCCGGTACCCGAGGGATGCGTGGTACGACGCCGCGAATATCGGGTATGGCCCTATTAGTCCCTAATCGTGTACCGCCCCAAGAGGCCCTCTCCCGGCTGAACCGGACGGGGGCCGCTGCCGGCCCGGGAAGTGATCGGCGTGATCGACACAGACGGCGAATGTGCCGAATGGGCCTTCCCTGCCGAGCCCGGCGCCGTCCGCACCGCACGCCACGCCGTGCGCGGCCAGCTGCGCTCCTGGGGCCTCGATTCCGTCGGCGATGTGACCGTTCTGCTGGTCAGCGAGCTGGTCACCAACTCCCTGCGCTACGCCTCGGGCCCGATCGGGGTCCGGCTGGAGCGGCGCGAGCAGGCCGGCGGGGGCCCGCCGGAGGGCCCCGCCGAGGGGGGCGCCCTGCTCGTGGAAGTGTCCGATCCGCTTCCGGATCCGCCCCGCGAACGCGTCGCGAAGGCCGACGACGAGGGCGGCCGCGGGCTGCACCTCCTGGCCGCCTCGGCACAGCGCTGGGGGACACGTCACGGCAAGTCGGGCAAGACGGTGTGGTTCGAGTTGGCTCTTCCTGGTGAGTAACAAGGTGAAGGGTGGCCGACGATCACCCGGGATGGCTCGAAACAGTCGGGACCTTTTCGTGATCGGGAACGCCGTGCCGTCCGGGGCCGTGGTGCTGAATACTTCGGTCATGGCCGGTCCGGTTGCGGTGAGCTGGAGGGGACGGTCGCGTGAGCGAGATACCTGCGCAGGCACATCAGGCCCGTGTGCCCGGGGAGACATGGCACGACTCCCTGTGGCACAGCAGCCCGCCTGGCTCGATATATGACTACATCAAGGTCGCATCGTTCTCGATCGGACCGGACGGCCTCATCGACCAGTGGAGCCTGCGCGCCGAGGAACTGTTCGGCCTGACCGCCGCCGAGGTCGTGGGACGCGACCCCGTCGACGCCTTCATGCCGCCGGAACTGCGCGAAGGCGGCCACCGGCGGGTCGCCGAGATCCTCGACGGCAAGGAATGGACCGGCCT
This sequence comes from Streptomyces sp. NPDC090445, assembly GCF_044769385.1. Taxonomy (NCBI): domain Bacteria; kingdom Bacillati; phylum Actinomycetota; class Actinomycetes; order Kitasatosporales; family Streptomycetaceae; genus Streptomyces; species Streptomyces sp. NPDC090445. The sequence goes on from NZ_JBIVXV010000004.1 coordinate 431,418, forward strand.
CGTCCCCTTCCGCATCCCCGGGGGGAACGGCGCCCACGGCATCGCCGAGATCTACGTGATGCCCACCGAGACCGAAGCCGCCGAACGGGCCGCACTCTGCGTCGTCGTCGACGTCCGCGCCCTGCGCCGCATCGAGTCCGACCTCGCCGCCTCACAGGCCATATTCGGCCAATCCCCTTTCGGCTTCCTCCTCTTCGGCACCGACCTCACCGTCCAGCGCGCCAACCGCCGCTTCACCACCGTCTTCGGCGGCGCCGCCGAAGAGCACCGCGGCCGCACCGTCCACGACTACCTCCCGCCGCAGGAAGCCGACCGGATGGCCGAAGCCCTCCGCAGGGTCCTGGACACCGGCGAAGCCATCACCGACCTGCGGATCACCGGCGCCGCCCCCGGCCGGCGGGAGAACCGCCACTGGTCCATCAACCTCTACCGCGTCCACGGCGCCAGCGGCCGCCCCGTCGGCGTCGCCGGCATCGGCACCGACGTCACCCGCCGCCACCTCGCCGCCCGCGAAGCCGCCGGAGTACGGCGCAATCTCGCCCTCCTCAACGAAGCCGGACACCGCATCGGCACCTCCCTCGACCTCGAAACCACCGCCCGCGAACTCCTCGACGTCACCGTCCCCGGCTTCTGCGACCTCGCCGCCGTCGACCTCTACCAGGGCCTGCTCCTCGGCGACGACGACCGGCCCGCCCGCCCCCAGGGCCCCGGCGTACCCTCCCTGCCCCCCGGACAGCGCAACGGACGCGCCCCCTCCGCACCGCTGCGGCGGGTCGCCTTCGCCTCCGCCGTCTCCGACGCCCCCCTGTCCGGCGCCGGAGCCGCCGTCGCCGTCGGCGAGACCCACCGCTACCCGGCCGCCTCCCCCGGCGCACTGGCCCTGCGCACCGCACGGCCGCGCATCATCGAGGGCGGCGGACCCGACGACCTCGTCCAGTCCACCCTCGTCGTGCCGATGGTCGCGCACGACACCGTCGTCGGACTCGCCCGGTTCTCCCGCACCAAGGGCAGCGAGCCCTTCGGCGAACGCGACCGGGCCGTCGCCGTCGAACTCGCCGCCCGCGCCGCCGTCTGCATCGACAACGCCCGCCTCTACCGGCGCGAACACGAACGCGCCCTCATACTGCAGCGCAGCCTCCTCCCACCCGGCGACCCCGAAGCGGCCGGCCTCGACATCGCCTGCCGCTACCTGCCCGGCAACGCCGCCACCGAGGTCGGCGGCGACTGGTTCGACGTCATCGAACTCCCCGGCCACCGCACCGCCCTCGTCGTCGGCGACGTCATGGGCCGCGGCCTGCGCGCCGCCGTCGCCATGGGCGAACTGCGCACCGCCGTACGCACCCTGGCACTCCTCGACCTGGAACCCGCCGAGGTACTCGCCGCCCTCGACGAGATCGCCCGCGGACTCGGCGCCCCCGGAGGCTCCCAGCAGGCCTCCCGCGCCGCCCTGCAGGCCCGCGACGCCGACCGCTCCGAGGTGTACCTCGCCACCTGCGTGTACGCCGTCTACGACCCCGTCACCCGGCGCTGCACCATCGCCAACGCCGGCCACATGCCGCCCGTCCTCGTCGAACCCCCCGAGCCGGGCGCCCCGCCCCGGCCCGCCCTGCTCCTCGAAGTCCCGCCCGGCATGCCCCTCGGCGTGGGCGGCGAACCCTTCGAGGAAGTCGAGATCGACCTCCCCGAAGGAGCCCTGCTCGCCCTCTACACCGACGGGCTCGTGGAATCCCGCGACCACCCGCTGGAGGAAGGCCTGCGCGGCCTCCGCGAAGCCCTCGCCGACCCCGTACGGCCCCTGGAGGACGTCTGCGACCACGTCCTCAACACCCTCGACACCCGCCACGGCGAGGACGACATCGCCCTGCTCATGGCCCGGGTCCAAGGACTGCCCGTGGAAGCCGTCGGAGACTGGCACCTGCCCCGCGAAGCCCGCTCGGTGGGCCGCGCCCGCGAACTGGCCCGGACCAAACTGCCCGCCTGGGGCCTGGAAGGGCTCCTCGACACCACCGAACTGCTCGTCAGCGAACTCGTCACCAACGCCCTGCGCTACGGCGAGGGCGAGATCCGGCTGCGGCTGCTGCTGGACCGGACCCTGGTGTGCGAGGTGTGGGACGGCAACCTCGTCCAGCCCCGGCGGCGCCGGGCCCGCGACACCGACGAGGGAGGACGCGGCCTCCAACTGGTCGGCATGCTGTCCGCCGGCTGGGGCACCCGCCGCACCCACCGCGGCAAGACCGTCTGGTTCGAACTGCCGCTCCCGGGAGCGGAGGGCGACCCACCGCCGGAACTGTCGGCGGAACAGCTGCTGAACATGTACGGGTGAGCATGTGCAGGTAGGGGCCGCGGTGGGGCGGTAGGCGGTGCCGGGCGGTGCCGGGCGGTGCGGGGCGGCGGGAACGCCCCGCCCGGCGGGAACTACGGTGCACCCATGGATGCCGCCGAACTCGACCAGCGGGCCCGGACCCACGACGGGTGGATACCTCCGCAGCTGGTCACCCACCTCCTCGACCACGGCCACCGCGACACGGTCACCACCCTCGCCCGCACCGGCGACTGGTTCTGCGCGGACGGCCTCGCCCGGCAGCTCGCCGCCGACGGCCGCCACGACGACGCCCTGGCGCTGCTCGCCCCGTACGCAGCCACCGGCTGGTGGAAGGCGGCGGCCCGAACCGCCGAGCTGCACGAGGCCGCAGGCCGGCCCGACGAGGCGGCCGCGGCCCTGCGCCCCGCCGCCGAGACCGGGGAGCGCCCGGCGCTGGACGCCTTCGCCCGGCTGCTCGCCCGCACCGGCCGTGCCGCCGAGGCGTACGCGCTGCTCCGGCCGCACACCGAGGACGCGCTCCTCGCCGAAGCCCTGGTCGAGGTGACCGCCGGACTGGGCCGGGACGAGGAGGTCGCCGCCCTCCTCGCCGCCCGGATCGAGGCGGCGCAGCAGGGAGGGTGCCGGCGGTGCGGCGATCCGGACTGCTACCGCGCACGGGACCTCGAACCGTTCAACGCGATCGGCCTGCTGGCCTCCGTACGCGAACGGCAGGGCCGGACCGACGAGGCCATCGCCCTCCTGCACACCCGCGACATCACCTCGGTCAACGGCCGGGACCAGCTGGCCGACCTGCTCGCCCGGCACGACCGGATCGACGAGCTGCGGGACTACGCGGCGGCCGAACCCCTCGGCGACGCGGCCCGCCGCCTCGCCGAACTCCTGGAGGAACGGGGCGACGTGGACGGCGCCGCCGCCGTCCACCGGACGGGCGTGGCCGAGGGCTCGGGGAACGCGGCGGTGTACCTCGCCGAACTCCTGGCCCGGCACGGCAGGGGGGACGAGGCCGTCGAGGTGCTGCGCTCGCTGTGGAGCACGGACGACTGGCTCGTCGACCGCCTGTGCACGCTCTACGCCGACCAGGGACGGGCCGAGGAGGGCCTGGCCCACCTCGACGAACTCCGGGCCAGGACCGGCCCCGACGCCGACGCGTGGGAGGTCCACTGGCAGCGGCCCCGGCTGCTCCTCGCCTGCGGCCGGGTGGAGGAGGCGGTCGAGGTGACGCGGGCCCACCCCGAAGGGCAGGCCTGGTACGCGGTGGAGCACCTCGCGCATCTCCTCACCGAGGCCGGACACCCGGACCGGGCCGTCGAGCTCCTCGACCCGGCCACGGGCCGCGGCGGCAAGGACCTCGCCGTTCCGCTGCTGCGGTTGGGCCGCGTCCAGGAGGCCGTGGCCGTGCTGCAGCGCCGCAACCCCCCGCCGGTCGGCTTCCCGCCCACGGCCTGGAGCGACGACCCGCCGTTCTAGTGCGGGCGGGTGGATCTCTGGTGCGGGCGGGTCGATCAGGCCGCCCCGCCGGACTTCAGGGCCGCCAGGCGTGCCTCGATCTCGGCGGAGCGGTCCAGGTCGTCCAGGGCCTCGAACTGCGCGTCCAGGGAGGAGGCCGCCAGCTCCTGTCGGCCCAGCGCCCGAGCCTCCTCCCGCCGCACCTTGTCCTCGAAGCGGCTCAGCTCGCTCGTCGGGTCCATCACGTCGACGCTCTGCACCGCGTCCAGCATCCGGTTCCGGGCCTCCGCCGACCGTACGCGCGCCACGAGCTCGTCGCGCTTCGCCGTCAGCTCGGTCAGCTTCCCCTTCATCGCCTCCAGGCCCGCCTTCAGCCGGTCGACGACCTCCGTCTGGGCTGTGATCATCGGCTCCGCCGTCGCCGCCTCCCGCTCCGACTGCAGCTGCCGGCCCAGGGCCACCTTGGCCAGGTGGTCGAACCGGTCGGCCTCGGCCGCCGACCCGGCCGCCCGCAGCTCCGCCGTCGATCCGGCCGCCCGCAGCTCGTCCGCCTTCCGGCTCGCCGCGAGCGCCTTGCGGCCCCACTCCGCCGCCGCGTCCACGTCCTCCCGGTGGTCCGCCTCCAGCATCCGCAGGTTGCCGATGGTGGTGGCGACCGCCTGCTCCGCCTCCGAGATGTTGTTGGTGTAGTCCCGGATCAGCTGGTCCAGCATCTTCTGCGGGTCCTCCGCCTGGTCCAGCAGGGCGTTGATGTTGGCCTTGGCGAGCTGGGCGACACGGCCGAGGACGGTCTGCTTGCTCACGGGTCGCTCCTTGGGTGGGGGGTTGTGGTGGGGGGTGGGGAGCTGCGGTGGGAGGGGAGTCAGAAGCGGCCGCCGCCGCCCATGCGGCCGCGGGTCCCCCCGCCGCCGAACGAGCCCGGCCCGAAGCCCCCGCCGCCCGCCGAGCCCCCGCCGAAGCCTCCGCCGTGGCCGCTGCCGAAGCCGCCGCCGCGCAGGATCCCGCCGAGGATGATCCCGCCGAGCATCGCGCCGCCCATACCGCCGCCCCCCTGGTGCCCGGCTTCGCCGAACGGGTCCCGGAAGCCCCGTACGTCCTCCTCCGCCAGCTGCTGCGCCTCCCGCGCCAGCACGTCCGCCCGCTGCGCCTCCGCCAGCGCGCCCGCCGCGTCCGACTCCGCCAGCGACTGCGACCGCTCCAGATGCCGCTGCGCCTCCGCCAGCCGGGTACGGGCGCGGCTGCCGACCGCACCCCGGCTGGTCGTGACGTAGTCCGCCGCCGCGGCCGCCGCACTCCGCGCCGACAGCAGCGCCTGGTCCAGCAGCGCCGCCGCCCGCCGCCGGCCCGACTCCTGCTCCCGCGCCGCCGCAAGGGCCTCGTCCAGCGCCGCATCGGCCTCCTCGGTCCGGCGCAGGGCGTCGATCGGGTCGTACCGGCCGGCCGCCACCTCCTGCCGTACGGCCGACACCACCGCCTCCGCCCGGCCGATCCGCCCCCGCAGATCCGCGGTCGGCGCCCCCTCCGCGGTTCCCGACAGCAGCCCGCGGGCGTCGGCCAGGTCCGCCTCCGTCTCGGTGAGGGCGCCCGGCAGCTTGCCCGCCGCCTCCGCCAGCTCCTGCGCCCGCCGCTCCACCGCGTCCACCAGGGTCGCCGCCTGGCCCACCGCGCCCTCAGCCGCCCGTACGTGCACGGCTGCCGCCCCGCTGTCGCCGCCGTCGACCGCCTCCCGGGCCCGGGCGGCGTTGTCCGTCGCGAACCGGAGCCGGTCCTCGGCCTGTTCGGCGTGGCCGGCCACCGGGGCCGACGCCGAGTCCGCGTACCTGCCGCGCAGCGCGGTCAGGGTCGCCGCCGCCGTCACCGCACGGCCCGTCAGATCGCGTACCCGGGCCTCCACCTCCGCCAGGGCCTGCGGGACGTTCCGCTCCAGGTCCCGCAGCCGGTCGAAGTCCGCGGCCTCGGCGTCGAGCCGCCGGTCCGCCTCACTGCACCGGGCCACGATCTCGTCCAGCATCCGCCGCCGCGTCGCATCGTCCTCCGGGTAGGCGTCGTCCAGCTGCTGGCGCAGCCGGAACGCCGCCGTCAGCTCCCCGTTCGCGAAGGCCACGGCCCGGGTGAAGGAGGCCACCGCCGCGTCGCCGAACTGCGCGGAGGCGAAGCCGAGCTCCTCGGAGCTGGTGCGGACCGCGTCGTCGGTGTCCACCAGCAGCGCCCTGGCCTTGGCGTCCAGGTCGGGCAGCGGCAGGGCCGTCGTGGTCGCGGGCCGCTCCCCCCAGCCGGTCGTGGTGCGCGGGCCGCCGCCCGGCGCGGAGCCCTTGCGCTTGCGCCGGGTGTACGCGTATGCGGCCAGCGCCGCCGCCGCGCCGACGGCGACCACCGGCAGCACGAAGTCCCCGGCGCCCGTCTCCCCGTTGTTGTTTCCGCTGCTGCCCGGGTCGGGCTCGCCGGGGGTGATCACCGGCGTCGGGATGGGCTTGCCGGCGAGTACGGCGCCGTAACCGTTCGCCGCCCCGATCGCGGCCCCCGCCCAGTCGTTCTGCCGCAGGGCGGGCTCGATCGCTCTGCGGGCGACCGCCGCGAGCTGCTCGTCGGTGAAACCGGACCCGACGTCGGCCGAATAGGCGTACGTGCGGGACCCGGTCGCCACGGCGAGGAGCAGGTCGTCCCGGCCGAGCCCGTTCTTCTGCGCGGTGGCGTCGGCCCAGCTCTGCGCCGACCTCCCGGAGAAATCGTCCACGTAGACGACGAAGAGCTGCACCGCGTGATCCCGGTACAGCCGGTCCAGCGCGCGGGTGACCTCGGCCGTCCGATCGCCGAGGGCCCCCACCCGGTCGGTGATCTGCCCTTGCCGGGACAACGTGACGGGGTCCTCGGCGGGCAGGGGGAGGGCGGGCCGGCCGACGGCTCCGGGTGCCGGGAAGGCGTGGAGTCCGGCCGGGACCGGTGCGACGGCGAACAGCGTGACGGCCAGCGGTGCGACGGCGGGTGCGAGCGCAGCCCGGATGCCCCGGAAGGCTGTCCCGGTGTGGGGTCTCCTTTTCGGCGGCATCACATGGGGGAGCGTATGGGGGCTTTTGTCTCGTCGCGACCGGAGATCCGGGGGAGGGGGAGGGGAGGAGGGAGGGCGGCATGGGGGACCTGCGGCCACTCCACCCCGTCTTCGCCGCCCGGGCCGGTCGGCGCGCATCGGATCGCTACGGGGTTGCGTCGTGTTGGCGGCCGGCCGTTGTCACGTCCCGGCTGGTTCCCGGACCCCGCCCCCCGTCCGGGTCTCGCCCGTGGTGAAGGGGCGAGGGGCCGGGGGCTGGGGGCGGGTCGGGTCAGGTGGACGGGGTCAGGTGGGTTTGCCTCGGCGGGGGATTTTCGAGCCCAGCCAGACCAGGGGGTCGTACTTGCGGTCCACCACGCGTTCCTTCAGCGGGATCAGGGCGTTGTCGGTGATGCGGATGCCCTCCGGGCAGACCTCCGTGCAGCACTTGGTGATGTTGCAGTAGCCGAGGCCGTGCTCCTCCTGGGCGGTGCGTTTGCGGTCGAGGCCCGTCTGCCGGGCGGCGTCGAGGGGGTGCATGTCCAGTTCCGCCACGCGCATGAGGAAGCGCGGGCCGGCGAAGGCCGGTTTGTTCTCCTCGTGGTCACGCACCACGTGGCAGGTGTCCTGGCAGAGGAAGCACTCGATGCACTTGCGGAACTCCTGTGAGCGGTCCACGTCCACCTGGTGCATGCGGTACGCGCCTGCCGGTACGTCGTTCGGCGGTACGAAGGCCGGGATCTCGCGGGCTTTCGTGTAGTTGAAGGAGACGTCGGTCACCAGGTCGCGGATGACCGGGAAGGCGCGGAGGGGGGTGATGGAGATGGTTTCGGACGGGTCGAAGACCGACATGCGGGTCATGCACAGGAGGCGGGGGCGGCCGTTGATCTCCGCGCTGCAGGAACCGCATTTGCCGGCCTTGCAGTTCCAGCGGACCGCGAGGTCCGGGGCCTGGGTCGCCTGGAGGCGGTGGACGATGTCCAGGACGACCTCGCCGTCGTGCACCTCGACGGTGAAGTCGCGCAGGTCCCCGCCGTCGGAGTCGCCCCGCCAGATACGGAACCGGGCGTCGTATGTGCTCACTCGTAGAGCTCCTCTTCGGCGAGGTACTTGACCAGCTCTTCCTTTTCGAAGAGCGCCAGCAGGTCGGGGCGGATGGGTTCGGTGCGGACCCGTTGGAGGGCGATCCGGTCGGCGGCCGGGTCTGCGGGGGCGGGTTCCACCGGGCGGCACAGGAGGTTCACCGGGCGCCAGGACCGGTCCATGGAGGGGCAGTCCTCGCGGGTGTGGCCGCCGCGGCTCTCGGTGCGCTCCAGGGCGGCGCGGGCCACGCATTCGCTGACCAGCAGCATGTTCCGCAGGTCCAGGGCGAGGTGCCAGCCCGGGTTGAACTGGCGGTGCCCCTCGACGCCGGCGCGGGCCGCCCGCCGGCGGAGGGAGGCCAGTTTTTCGAGGGCCTCGGCCATTTCGGCCTCGCGGCGGATGATGCCGACGAGGTCGTTCATGGTTGTCTGGAGCTCCTGGTGGAGGGTGTACGGGTTCTCCGCGCCGTCGGCGGCGTGGAAGGGGGCCAGGGCTTCGGCGGCTGCCGTGTCGATGTGGTGTGGGGAGACCTGGGGGCGGGCGGTGGGGGCTGCTGCGTATGCGGCCGCGTGGAGGCCGGCGCGGCGGCCGAACACCAGGAGGTCGGACAGGGAGTTGCCGCCCAGGCGGTTCGAGCCGTGCATGCCGCCCGCGACCTCGCCCGCCGCGAAGAGGCCGGGGACGCCCTGTGCGGCGGCGGTGTCGGAGTCGACCGCGATGCCGCCCATCACGTAGTGGCAGGTGGGGCCGACCTCCATCGGCTCGGCGGTGATGTCCACGTCGGCCAGTTCCTTGAACTGGTGGTACATCGAGGGCAGGCGGCGCTTGATCCTCTCGGCCGGCATCCGGGTGGAGACGTCGAGGAAGACGCCGCCGTGCGGGGAGCCGCGGCCCGCCTTGACCTCGGCGTTGATGGCGCGGGCCACCTCGTCGCGGGGGAGCAGCTCGGGCGGGCGGCGGTTGTTGTCCGGGTCCTCGTACCAGCGGTCGCCTTCTTCTTCGGTTTGGGCGTACTTCTCCTTGAAGACGTCCGGGATGTAGTCGAACATGAACCGCTTGCCGTCGCTGTTGCGCAGGACGCCGCCGTCGCCGCGGACGGATTCGGTGACGAGGATGCCCTTGACGGAGGGCGGCCAGACCATCCCGGTGGGGTGGAACTGCACGAACTCCATGTTCAGCAGGGGTGCGCCGGCGAGGAGGGCCAGGGCGTGGCCGTCGCCGGTGTACTCCCAGGAGTTGGAGGTGGTCTTGAAGGACTTGCCGATGCCGCCGGTGGCGAGGACCACGGCGGGGGCCTCCAGGACGAAGAAGCGGCCGGACTCGCGTTCGTAGCAGAAGGTGCCGGAGACGCGGTCGCCGTCCTTGAGGACGCGGGTGGCCGTGCACTCCTGGAAGACCTTCAGGCGGGACTCGTGGTCGCCGGTCTCCTGGAAGTCGTGTTGTTGGAGGGCGACGATCTTCTGCTGGAGGGTGCGGATCAGTTCGAGGCCCGTGCGGTCGCCCACGTGGGCGAGGCGGGGGTACTCGTGGCCGCCGAAGTTGCGCTGGGAGATCCTCCCGTCGGGGGTGCGGTCGAAGAGGGCGCCCCAGGTCTCCAGCTCCCAGACCCGGTCGGGTGCTTCCCGGGCGTGCAGCTCCGCCATGCGCCACTGGTTGAGGAACTTGCCGCCGCGCATGGTGTCGCGGAAGTGGACCTGCCAGTTGTCGTGCTCGTTGACATTGCCCATGGAGGCGGCGATGCCGCCCTCCGCCATCACCGTGTGGGCCTTGCCGAAGAGGGACTTGCAGATCACGGCCGTACGGGCGCCGCGCTCGCGGGCCTCGATGGCGGCCCGCAGCCCGGCGCCGCCCGCACCGACCACGACCACGTCCCACTGCTGCCGGTCGACTTCAGCCATGTCAGAAGATCCTCGGGTCGGTGAACGCGCCGGTGGCGAGCAGGTACACGTACAGGTCGCATGCGGCGACGCTGATCAGGGAGGCCCAGGCCAGCTGCATGTGGCGGCCGTTGAGGCGGCTGATCCAGCCCCACAGCCGGTAGCGGACGGGGTGCCGGGAGAAGTGCTTGAGGCGGCCGCCCATGATGTGCCGGCAGGAGTGGCAGGACAGGGTGTAGGCCCAGATCAGCACGATGTTGAGGACGAACAGGAGCGTTCCGAGGCCCATGTGGCCCCACTCGTACCGGTCGTTGCGGAAGGTCAGCACGGTGTCGTACGTGAGGATCGCCGCGACCGGCAGGGCCGTGTAGAAGAAGTACCGGTGCGCGTTCTGCAGGATCAGCGGGAGGCGGCTCTCGCCGGTGTACGCGGCGTGCGGCTCGGCGACGGCGCAGGCGGGCGGCGAGGCCCAGAAGCTGCGGTAGTACGCCTTGCGGTAGTAGTAGCAGGTCAGCCGGAAGCCGAGCGGGAAGACGAGGATCAGCAGGGCGGGCGACAGGCCCCACCAGCTGCCGATGAGGTCCAGGTTGGGGCCGCCGCGCATCTCCTCGCAGTTCTCCGCGAGGCAGGGCGAGTAGAACGGGGAGACGTACGGGGCCGCGTAGTAGTCGGCGTTCGCGAAGGCCCGCCAGGTCGAGTAGACGATGAAGGCGAGCAGCCCGGCCGCGGTGCCGGCGGGGGCCAGCCACCACCGGTCGGTGCGCAGGTGGCGGGCCGGGATCGCGGCCCGGGAGGCTTCGTGGACGCCGGTGAGGTGCCGGGGTGGTTCGGTGCCTGTGGCCAAAGGTGACTCCGGGAGGGTCAGGGGTGGCCCAGGAGACCCAGCCGCCGCGCGGGTGCGGGGCTGGGTCCGATGGGGTGGGTGACGGGGTTCGACCGCTGGGGTCAGGGTGCCCGGCGGTCGCGGGCGCCGAGTCCCTCGTCGTCGCTGTCCGTCCACAGCGCGTTGTCGTACGGGGCGTCCGGGATGGTCACCATCCGGGACAAGTCCGGGGCCGCCGGCCGGCCGCCCTCCGGTTTCTGCCGCGAGGCCTGCTTCTCCAGCTGCTCGACCTTGCGGGTGAGCTCGTCCAGGTTGCGCCGTACGGCGTTCAAATCGTCCTGCAGGGACATGACTTGCCCTCACTTCCGCAGGTTGCGGTGGCAACGCTCATGTGCGCCTGCGAGTGTCGCGCCTCCCGTCCCCGGTTGTGAAGGGACGTGCAGCGAATCCGGGCGCGCAGGCGCGATCTGTGCGCCCCTCCCTGCGTCCATTCTCATCCCTCGCACGGGCGAACGCGCGTCCCGGCCGCAACCGGGATTGGTCCGCACGGGTGGGGTTCCCGGCGTGGCGGAGGGCGGCTGCGGGGGGTGGAGCGGGCCGTGGATTTCAGTGTGGTTCTACACCCGGTGTGATCAGCCGCAAATACCCCCGAACGTGATCAAGCCGCGCACCTGTGCGCCGCCTCGCACCACCTTTACGCCCTTCACGCCCCGCCCCGGAGGTAGCACCCATGTCCCAGAGAAGGCGCAGATCCTTGGCGCTCCTGACCTCGGGAGTCCTCGCACTGCCGCTGCTCGCGGGCTGCGGCGCGGGAGACGAGGGAGGCCCGGCGGCCGCCGGCCCGGACATCGCGGCGACCGCCCGCGCCCTGGTCGCCGACGGCGGCGTCCTGCGGTGGGCCGTGGACGGCCTCCCCGAGACCCTGAACGTCTTCCAGGCCGATGCCGATGCCACCACCACCCGGATCGCCGGGGCGGTGCTGCCCCAGCTGTTCATGCTGGACGACAAGGGGCGGCCGGCGGCCAACCCGGACTTCCTGGAGAAGGCGGCGATCGTCGAGCGGGAGCCCAAGCAGGTCGTCCTGTACAAGCTGCACCAGCAGGCCGTGTGGAGCGACGGCCGGGAGATCGGCGCCGCCGACTTCCTCGCCCAGTGGCGGGCGCTGAACGGCAAGAACTCGGCGTACTGGACCGCCCGCAACGCCGGCTACGAGCGGATCGAGAAGATCGAGCGCGGCCGCAACGACCTGGAGGTCCGGGTCACCTTCGCCAAGCCGTACACCGACTGGCGCTCCCTGTTCTCGCCGCTCTACCCGAAGCAGGTCACCGGCACCCCCGACGCCTTCAACGAGGGGGCCCGCGGCGCCCTCAAGGTCACCGCCGGGCCGTTCAACCTCGGGGCCATCGACAAGGACGCGGGCACCGCCGCCCTGACCCGCAACGCCCGCTGGTGGGGCCGGCCGACGAAGCTGGACTCCCTGGTCCTGACCGCCGTGCCCCGGGCCGAGCGGGCGAAGGCCCTGGCCGCCGGCACGGTCGACCTGGCGGAGGTCGACCGGGCGGCCGCGGACCGGATCACCCAGGCCCGCCGGGAGGCCACCCGCTCGCCGGGCGAGGCCGGGGCCCCGCCCCAGGGGGCCGCCACCGCGGAGAGCGAGGCCCTGCGCGCCTTCACCGTCCGCAGGTCGCTGGAGCCGGCGTACACCCAGCTCGCCCTGAACGGGGCCTCCGGCCCGCTGGCCGACGAGCGGGTCCGGCGGGCCGTCGCCCGGGCCATCGACCGCCGGGAACTGGCCGAGATCGTGCTCAAGCCGCTCGGGCTGCCGGTGAAGCCGGTGGGCAGCCACCTGGCACTGGCCGGGCAGCGGGCGTACGCGGACAACAGCGACGCCCTCGGCGGCCAGGACACCAAGGCCGCGCAGGCGCTGCTCGCGGACGCCGGCTGGCGCCGCAACGGTGTGATCACGGAGCCGGCGGCGGGCGCGAAGGCCGGCCCGGAGGCGGAGAAGCCGGCGGAGCCGCAGGACGGGCAGCAGGACGGGCAGCAGGACGGGCAGCAGGACGGGCAGCAGGACGGCGGCAGGAGCACGGCCGGCCCGGGCACCGGGAACGACGGCCTGTACATCGTGGGCGAGGAGGACGAGCGCAACGGCGACGTCCGCGCGGCCGCCCTGGAGCGGGGGCTGCCCGGGATCCGCCCGGCCCTCGGCGGGCAGGGGCGGCCCTCGCTGCCGCAGGTGGCCGAGGCGTTCGCACAGCAGCAGAAGGAGGCCCTCCTCGCCCAGGCCGCGGCCCTCACCGCCGGCCGTACGACCACCACCGCCGACGAGGCCGCCGCCGACGACGGCAAGGCTCCGGGGCCCGACCTCGGGCCGGCGGCATCGGACGACGCCCCCGGGGCCTCTCCCGGCGCCAGCGCCAGCGCGAGCCCGGCCCCGGCCCCGGCCCAGCCCGCCCGGACCTCCGGGAACATCCTGGCCAAGGACGGAAAGGCGCTCAGCCTGCGCTTCGTCCTGCCGTCCGGGCCCGGCTCGGAGTCCCTGCGCACCGTCGGGGAGCGGATCGCGAAGATGCTCCGGAAGGTCGGTGTGGCGACCGAGGTGACGAAGGTGGCCGACGAGAGCTTCTTCAAGGACCACATCGCCTCGGGCCAGTACGACCTGGCGCTGTACTCCTGGCCGGCGTCCGCCTACCCGGCCACCGACGCCCGTCCGATCTTCGCCAAGCCGGAGCCGGCCGCCGACGGCTCGCTGCTGGTCGAGCAGAACTACACCCGGGTCGGCACCGACCACATCGACCAGCTCTTCGACCAGGCCGTGGGCGAGCTGGACGAGGAGGCCTCCCGGGAGCTGATGCGCAGGGCCGATGCGCGGATCTGGGCGGCGGCCGGCTCGATCCCCCTCTACCAGCGCCCCGAGCTGGTGGCGGCGAAGCAGGGCGTGGCCAACGCGGGTGCGTTCGGACTGGGCAGTCCGCGCTTCCAGGACATCGGCTGGAAGAAGGCCCCGCAGGGCCGGGAATCGGGCTCCAAGGAAGGAAAGGAGAAGAACAAGTGACAAAGCGGGGCCAGTCAGGTTGACCCGCGGGTCACAAGCTCAGAAGTGACTCAAGTCGCTTGCCCGCCGGACCCCCGGCGGGCAAGGTCGTGCGTACCCATTGACCCGGAGCACCACCCGCTCGGGCCCCGGCGTCAGCAGGCGCCCGAGCACTCCCAGCAGCACCGAAACACCAGATCAGCAGCACCGCGGCAGCCGCGCAGGCGCCCCGCGGCACCGGCGGCCGGACCCCCCACCCACATTCCGGCCGCTGTCAGTCGTACGGCCTCTTGACAGACCCCCCGGCGGGCACTTCCCGCCGCGCGACGTAGGATGGGGTAAGGCCGTGGCAGGTTTTCCGCCCGGCAGGCTCGCGTACCAGGCCGTACGTGACGCCATCCACGATCCCGGGAGAAGCGCCGCAGTGCCCACGCGCCACGACATCCGCAACGTCGCCATCGTCGCCCACGTCGACCACGGCAAGACGACCATCGTCGACGCCATGCTGAAGCAGGCCGGCGCCTTCGCCGCCCACCAGCAGCTCGACGACCGCATGATGGACTCGAACGACCTGGAGCGTGAGAAGGGCATCACGATCCTCGCCAAGAACACGGCGGTGAAGTATCACCCCAAGGACGGCGGGGCCCCGATCACGATCAACATCATCGACACCCCCGGCCACGCCGACTTCGGTGGCGAGGTCGAGCGCGGTCTGTCGATGGTCGACGCCGTCGTCCTGCTGGTGGACGCCTCCGAGGGTCCGCTGCCCCAGACCCGCTTCGTGCTCCGCAAGGCGCTCCAGCAGCGGAAGCCGGTCATCCTGTGCATCAACAAGACGGACCGCCCGGACTCCCGGATCGACGAGGTCGTCAACGAGACCTACGACCTCTTCCTGGACCTGGACGCCGACGAGGACCAGATCGAGTTCCCGATCGTCTACGCCTGCGGCCGTGACGGCATCGCCTCGCTGACCAAGCCGGAGGACGGCACCGTCCCCGCCGACAGCGACAACCTGGAGCCGTTCTTCTCCACCATCCTGGAGCACGTCCCGGCCCCGACCTACGACGAAGAGGCCCCCCTCCAGGCCCACGTCACCAACCTCGACGCCGACAACTTCCTCGGCCGCATCGCGCTGCTGCGCGTCGAGCAGGGCGAGCTGCGCAAGGGCCAGACCGTCGCGTGGATCAAGCGTGACGGCACGGTCTCCAACGTCCGCATCACCGAGCTGATGATGACCGAGGCGCTCACCCGCAAGCCCGCCGAGGTCGCCGGCCCCGGTGACATCTGCGCCGTCGCCGGTATCCCCGACATCATGATCGGCGAGACCCTGGCCGACCCGGAGAACCCGATCGCGCTGCCGCTGATCACGGTGGACGAGCCGGCCATCTCCATGGTCATCGGCACCAACACCTCCCCGATGGTCGGCCGCGGCGGCTCCGGCAAGGGCGCGGACGCCAAGGCCGCGGTCAAGGACCGCAAGGTCACCGCCCGCCAGGTCAAGGACCGTCTGGACCGCGAGCTGATCGGTAACGTCTCGCTGCGCGTCCTGGACACCGAGCGTCCGGACGCCTGGGAGGTCCAGGGCCGCGGTGAGCTGGCGCTGGCCATCCTGGTCGAGCAGATGCGCCGCGAGGGCTTCGAGCTGACCATCGGCAAGCCGCAGGTCGTCACCCGCGAGGTCGACGGCAAGACCCACGAGCCGGTCGAGCGCATGACGATCGACGTGCCCGAGGAGCACATGGGCGCGGTCACGCAGCTCATGGGTGTCCGCAAGGGCCGCATGGACAACATGTCGAACCACGGCTCCGGCTGGGTCCGCATGGAGTTCGTCGTTCCGTCCCGCGGCCTCATCGGCTTCCGTACGGAGTTCCTGACCCAGACCCGCGGCACCGGCATCGGCCACTCGATCCACGAGGGCCACGAGCCGTGGTTCGGCACGCTGCAGACCCGTAACAACGGCTCCCTGGTCGCCGACCGCGCCGGCGCGGTCACCGCGTTCGCGATGACCAACCTGCAGGAGCGCGGTGTCCTGTTCACCGACCCCGGCACCGAGGTGTACGAGGGCATGATCGTCGGCGAGAACTCGCGCTCCGACGACATGGACGTGAACATCACCAAGGAGAAGAAGCTCACGAACATGCGGTCCTCGTCGGCCGACTCGTTCGAGGCGATCGTCCCGCCGCGCAAGCTCTCGCTGGAGCAGTCCCTGGAGTTCTGCCGCGACGACGAGTGCGTCGAGGTGACCCCGGAGGCCGTCCGCATCCGCAAGGTCGTCCTGGACCAGAAGGAGCGCTCGCGCACCGCTTCGCGCGCCAAGACCGCCAAGTAATCGGCTAGTTCACGGGTTCCGGCCATTCCGGTTCCCTGCCGTCCAGCCCCTCCCGCCACGGATCTCCGTGCAGGGAGGGGCTGTTCGCGTTTTCGCCTTTGTCAAGCGGATTGTTGCGTTCTTGTGTCCGCATACCGACCGTGACACTCCGGATGGTGAGCTAACAGTCCGTTTCGCACGTGTCTGTCTCTGATCCCTTTGTCCGGATTTCGGGTTTCTGCTGCGGATCGATGTTGTGAAAACGAGACCACGCAAGTGTGGTTTACGCCCGGGGCTGTCCCTGAGGATGGCTCCATTGAGCTCGGGTCAATGGGTCACACGCTGTGGGGAGCGTCGACTCACGAGCACACGATGGGGCCGGATTTCGCTGTCAGGGGTGTCAGCGGAGCCGGGTCCTTCACGTATCCACCGTGACTCCTGAGGAGGCAATAACCCATGCGCGGAGCAACGAGCGCCAAGTGGGTCGCCGGAGCCGTCGTCGTGGCGATGGCCGCTACGGCATGCAGCACCAGCAAGGACTCGAACGCCGGCTCGTCCGGCGGCAACATCACCGTGGTGCTCGGCGAGCCGCAGCACGGCCTGATCGGTCAGAACACCGCCGAGTCCGAGGGCGCTGAGGTTCTCAACGCCCTGTTCGTCGGCCTTGTCGACTACGACAACAAGACCAACGAGCCGAAGCTCGCGGTCGCCGAGTCCATCGAGTCCGCCGACTCGAAGACCTGGACGATCAAGCTCAAGGACGGCTACACGTTCCACAACGGCGAGAAGGTCGACGCCCAGTCGTTCGTCCGCGCCTGGAACTGGGGCGCCAACCAGGACAACGCCGCCGAGGGCATGCCCTTCTTCGCGAAGATCGAGGGCTCCGAGGAGCTGGCGCCGGGCAAGGACAAGAAGCCCACCGCCACCGAGCTCAAGGGCCTGAAGGTCGTCGACGAGAAGACCTTCACCGTCACGCTGAAGGACCCGTTCTCCCAGTTCAAGACCATGCTGGGCTACAACGCCTTCTACCCGCTGCCCAAGGCGTTCGAGGCCGACCCGAAGAAGTTCGGCGAGGCCCCGATCGGCAACGGTCCGTTCCAGATGGACGGCGCCTGGGAGCACAACAAGCAGATCAAGATCAAGAGGTTCGACAAGTTCCCGGCCGAGGGCCGCGCGAAGCTGCAGGGCGTCACCTTCAAGATCTACGACAACCTGGACACGGCGTACAACGACCTGCGCGCCGACACCATCCAGATCGTCGACAAGCTCCCGATCTCCGCGATGGCCACCGTCTCCCAGGAGTTCGGCGACCGTTACATCTACAAGCCGGAGTCCGGCGTCGGCTACCTGGGCCTCCCGCTGGAGACCAACCCGGAGGCCTTCGGCAAGGTCGAGATCCGCAAGGCCATCTCGATGGCCATCGACCGGGACGCCATCACGAAGACCATCTTCAACAACACCCGCAAGCCGGCCGATGACTTCATCAGCCCGATCATCCCCGGCTACCGCAAGGGCGCCCTCGGCGAGGCGGGCACCTACAACCCGACCAAGGCCAAGGAGCTCTACACCCAGGCCGGCGGCATCCCCGGCAACAAGCTGGAGCTCGGCTACAACGCCGACGGCGGCCACAAGGAGTGGATCGAGGCCGTCGCCAACCAGCTGAAGGCGAACCTCGGCCTCGAGGTCACCGCCAAGCCGTACGCCAAGTTCGGCGACATGCTGGACGACCTGGGCGCCGCCAAGTACAAGGGCGCGTTCCGCATGGCGTGGTCCATGGACTACCCGGCCGCCGAGAACTACCTCCGTCCGATCTTCTCGAAGGTCGCGATCGAGAACGGCTCGAACTACGGCCACTACAAGAACGACGAGTTCGAGACCCTGATGGACAAGGCCGACAAGGCGACGGACCAGGCAGAGGGTCTGAAGCTGTACCAGCAGGCCGATGACATCATCATCAAGGACCTGCCGTACATCCCGGTCTTCACCTACATGTCTTCTTCGGCCTACTCCAAGTCCGTGAAGAACGTTCAGGTCGACGCCCAGGGCCGCATGGACCTGGCGAACGTCGAGCTCAACTAACACCCCTCTTCACTTAGGGGAATTCCAGGGGGCGGGCAGACGGAATCAGGTTTCCGTCTGCCCGCCCTTTCCCCCTGTTCTTGTTGGAGGTCTGATGGGCCGCTACCTCATCCGCCGACTCATACAGGCGATCCCTGTCCTGCTCGGTGCCACGTTCCTGATCTACGCGCTGACCTTCGCCATGCCGGGCGCTGACCCGATCCAGCTGCTCGCAGGCGAGAAGAAGGCCGACCCCATCGTCACGGCGATGCTGCGCGAGAAGTACCACCTCGACGACCCGTTCCTGCTCCAGTACTGGAACTACATCAGCGGCGTCTTCCAGGGCGACCTCGGTGAGACCCTCACCGGCCGCAAGGTCGCCGACCTGTTCGCCGAGGCGTTCCCGTACACCGTGAACCTCGCCCTCGTCGCCTTCGTCATCGAAGCCGTCGTCGGTGTCCTCGCCGGTGTCCTCGCCGCCCTGCGCCGCGGCAAGTTCCTCGACCAGCTCGTGCTCATCTCCACGCTGATGGTCATCTCGATCCCCGTCTTCGTCACCGGCTTCGTGCTGCAGCTGACGCTCGGCGTGCAGCTGAAGAACAACTGGGGCATCGACTTCTTCCCGGTCTCGTTCAACGAGTCGGACGGCTTCCGCGCCTACCTGCTGCCGGCCTTCGTCCTCGCCTCCACCTCGCTGGCGTACGTCGCGCGTCTGACGCGCACCAGCCTCATGGAGACGATGCGTGCCGACTACGTCCGCACCGCGACCGCGAAGGGCCTGCCGCGCCGCCGCGTCATCATGAACCACGCGCTGCGCAACGCCATGATCCCGATCGTCACCTTCCTCGGCGCCGACCTCGGCGGCCTCATGGGCGGTGCGGTCATCACGGAGCGCATCTTCAACATCCACGGTGTCGGCGGTCTGCTCGCCCAGTCCGTCTACCTCAAGCAGGGCGCGGTCGTGGTGGGCGGTGTGACCATCCTGGTCCTCGTCTACCTGGTCGGCAACCTGCTCGTGGACCTGCTGTACGCCGTGCTCGACCCGAGGATCCGCTATGCGTGACACAACTACGGTGGAGGACTCGATGACGACCGACACCCAGATCGCCGGCACCCCCTCCGCCGGCGCCGCGGCCAAGAAGGACGGCGGAAAGAAGAAGGACCGCGAAGCGAGCCTCTGGTCGGACGCGCTGGCCGACCTGCGGCGCAACCCGGTCTTCCTGATCGGCGCGTTCCTCGTCGTCTGCATGCTCGTCATCTCCGCGTTCCCGCAGTGGTTCACGGACAGCAGCCCGTTCGCGTCCGACGCGTGCAAGCTGCAGGACTCGCTCAAGACCCCGAGCGGGGACCACTGGTTCGGCTTCGACATCCAGGGCTGCGACGTCTACACCCGCACGGTGTGGGCCGCCCGCAACTCGGTCATCGTCGGCATCGTCACCACCTCGCTGGTGGTCATCGTCGGCGGTGGGCTCGGCCTGCTGGCCGGCTGGACCGGCGGCCTCCTCGACAGCTTCCTGTCCCGCTTCACCGAGATCTTCTTCGCGATCCCGCTGCTGCTCGGCGGCATGCTGATCATGTCCGCGCTGCCGGGCAACGCCTGGTCGGTCTCGCTGGTGCTCGCCATCCTCGGCTGGCCGCAGATCTTCCGCATCATGCGGTCCTCGGTGCTGCAGAACAAGAACAACGACTACGTGGTCGCCGCCCGCGCCCTCGGCGCCGGCACCCTGCGCATCACGCTGCGGCACATCCTGCCGAACGCCATCGCCCCGGTCATCGTGGTCGGCGCGATCAGCCTGGGCGTCTACATCTCCGCCGAGGCGGCCCTGTCCTACCTCGGCATCGGCGTCCAGCCCCCGGAGATCTCCTGGGGCCTCATGGTCAGCGACGCCTCCGTCCGCTGGCTGCAGGCCCCGCACGTGCTCCTGTTCCCGGCCGGCGCGCTGAGCATCACGGTGCTCGCGTTCATCATGGTCGGCGACGCGGTGCGCGACGCCCTCGACCCGAAGCTGCGCTGAGGAAGGGCGTACGTTGACCACCACCGACAAGACCTCGAACGTCCCCGCGCCCCGATCGGCGCCGGAGGGCACCCCGCTCCTCGAAGTGCGCGACCTGCACGTCGAGTTCCACACCCGCGACGGCGTCGCCAAGGCCGTCAACGGTGTCTCGTACTCGGTGAACGCCGGCGAGACCCTCGCCGTCCTCGGCGAGTCCGGCTCGGGCAAGTCCGTGACGGCGCAGGCCATCATGGGCATCCTCGACATGCCGCCCGGCAAGATCCCCTCCGGTGAGATCCTCTTCCAGGGCACGGACCTGCTGAAGCTCCCGGCGGACGAGTACCGCAAGATCCGCGGTTCGAAGATCGCCATGATCTTCCAGGACGCGCTCTCCTCGCTGAACCCGGTGCACACCGTCGGCGCCCAGCTCGGCGAGATGTTCCGCGTCCACCGCGGGATGTCCAAGAAGGACTCCCTGGCCAAGGCCGTCGAGCTGATGGACCGGGTGAAGATCCCCGCCGCCAAGGCGCGCGTGGGCGACTACCCCCACCAGTTCTCCGGCGGTATGCGCCAGCGCATCATGATCGCCATGGCGATGGCCCTGGAGCCCGACCTGATCATCGCCGACGAGCCCACCACGGCTCTCGACGTGACGGTCCAGGCCCAGGTCATGGACCTGCTCGCGGAACTCCAGCGCGAGATGAACATGGGTCTGATCCTGATCACCCACGACCTCGGCGTCGTCGCCGACGTCGCCGACAAGATCGCCGTCATGTACGGCGGCCGGATCGTCGAGACCGCCCCGGTCCACGAGATCTACAGCCGCCCCGCGCACCCGTACACCCGCGGCCTGCTCGACTCGATCCCGCGCCTGGACCAGAAGGGCCAGGAGCTCTACGCGATCAAGGGCCTGCCGCCCAACCTGCTGAACATCCCCTCGGGCTGCGCCTTCAACCCGCGCTGCCCCAAGGCGCAGGACATCTGCCGCACCGACGTGCCGGTCCTGCACCCGGTGACCGAGCAGGACGGCACCGAGCTGCCCGGCCGCGGCAGCGCGTGCCACTTCTGGAAGGAGCAGATCCATGGCTGACCTCACCAAGGGCGAGCGCGAGCCGATCCTTCAGGTGCGCAACCTGGTCAAGCACTTCCCGCTGACCCAGGGCATCCTGTTCAAGAAGCAGGTCGGCGCGGTCAAGGCCGTCGACGGCGTCTCCTTCGACCTGTACCGGGGCGAGACCCTCGGCATCGTCGGCGAGTCCGGCTGTGGCAAGTCCACCGTCGCCAAGCTGCTGATGAGCCTGGAGCGGGCCACCTCCGGCGAGGTGTTCTACAAGGGCCAGGACATCACCAAGCTGTCCGGCAAGGCCCTCAAGGCCGTCCGCCGCAACATCCAGATGGTGTTCCAGGACCCGTACACCTCGCTGAACCCGCGCATGACGGTCGGCGACATCATCGGCGAGCCCTTCGACATCCACCCCGAGGTGGCCCCGAAGGGCGACCGGCGGCGCAAGGTCCAGGAGCTCCTGGACGTCGTCGGCCTGAACCCCGAGTACATCAACCGCTACCCGCACCAGTTCTCCGGCGGCCAGCGCCAGCGCATCGGCATCGCCCGCGGCCTCGCGCTCAACCCGGAGATCATCATCTGCGACGAGCCGGTCTCCGCGCTCGACGTGTCGGTGCAGGCGCAGGTCATCAACCTGATGGAGAAGCTCCAGGACGAGTTCGACCTGTCGTACGTGTTCATCGCGCACGACCTGTCGATCGTCCGGCACATCTCCGACCGCGTCGGCGTGATGTACCTCGGCAAGATGGCCGAGATCGGCACCGACTCCGAGATCTACGACCACCCGACGCACCCCTACACCCAGGCGCTGCTGTCGGCCGTCCCGGTCCCGGACCCGGAGGCCCGCGAGGGCCGCGACCGGATCATCCTCACCGGTGACGTCCCCTCGCCCGCCAACCCGCCGTCGGGCTGCCGCTTCCGCACCCGCTGCTGGAAGGCACAGGACCTCTGCTCCACCGAGCAGCCGCTGCTCGCCGTCCCGGAGCGCTACAAGGGCCAGAACACCCTCGCGGCGCACGAGTCGGCCTGCCACTTCGCGGAGGAGCGGGCCGTCCTGGCCGTCTGACCGTTCCTAGTCAGTGGGCAGGAGTGAGTCTTGGGCTCGCTCCTGCCCACTGCGGACATCCCGAACGGTTTTGGGTGTCCTGGTGGCCCGCGTTCGTTCCGCGTCCGGCTGCACGGATCGTGTCCGTGGTCCGGGGATGCGGGGGCGGGTTTCCTCACGCTCCGGGGTGCCCGGTCCGGCCTGGACGGTCCGATGCCCCGCCACATCGCTCTGGTGTGGTGGGGGCGGTGCCGTCCGTCGGGGTGATGACCCGCCCCGTCTCCGCGGGCTCCGACCTGCCGCCCGCCCCTCCCGAGGGGCTCGTCCTGCGCCACTGCGCCGCCGACGAGGCCGACCGGCGCCGCGCCCACGCCCTGGTGGAGGAGACCTTCGCCGCCCACTTCGGGCACGTCGACCGCCCGTACGAGGCCTGGCTGGACCAGGTCGACGGCCGCTCGCTCGACTGGTCGCCGGTGTGGATCGCGAGCCTGCCCGGCCAGGGCGACGTGGGCGTGCTGCTGACCCGCGACGACCGCACCGGCATGGGCTGGGTCAGCCACCTGGGCGTACGGTCCGAGGTGCGCGGCCGCGGCGTCGGCGGCCTCCTGCTGCGCCACGGCTTCGCCGCGTACGCGGCCCGCGGCAGGGACCTGGTCGGCCTGGGCGTGGACATCCGGAACGAGACCGGCGCACTCGGGTTGTACGAGGCCCACGGGATGAAGCTCCACTACGCCGTTGACACCTGGGAGCTGTCCTTGCACTCGCAGGGGTGACAGGCGCACGGCGCAAGGGTGCAATCGGTCCAACCGGCCGTGCACCGGGGCTTTCCAGGGGTGACATTGGCTCCCAAGTGAGTCCCGGTAGCCGGAGGAGGCACTCGATGCGCGCAGCCACCCACGCCAAGTGGGCCGCAGGGGCGGTCGCCGTCGTCCTGGCGGCGTCGGCCTGCGGAGGCGGGGGCGACAGCGGCGGGGGCGGCGAGTCCGGGATCGTCAGCTCCTCCTGGGGCGACCCGCAGAACCCCCTGGAGCCGGCCAACACCAACGAGGTGCAGGGCGGCAAGGTCCTCGACATGATCTTCCGCGGGCTCAAGCGCTACGACCCCAAGACCGGCGCGGCCACGAACATGCTCGCCGAGAACATCGAGACCTCCGACAACCAGAACTTCACCGTCACCGTGAAGGACGGCTGGACGTTCAGCAACGGCGAGCCGGTCACCGCCCAGTCCTTCGTCGACGCCTGGAACTACGGGGCGGACGTCACCAACAAGCAGAACAACGCGCCGTTCTTCGCCGACATCGCCGGCTACGACCAGGTCCACCCGGTCTCCGGCGAACCCAAGGCGAAGACGATGTCCGGGCTGGTCGTCAAGGACGCCCGGACCTTCACCGTCGCCCTCGACAAGAAGTTCTCCACCTGGCCCCAGACCCTCGGCTACCAGGCCTTCTCCCCGCTGCCCAAGGCCTTCTTCACCGACCACACCGCCTGGCTGGACAAGCCGATCGGCAACGGCCCGTACACCGTGGACTCGTACACCAAGGGCACCGGGATGAAGCTGCGCACGTGGGACGGCTACCCGGGCCCGGACAAGGCCGTCAACGGCGGCGTGGACCTCAAGGTCTACACCGACAACAACACCGCCTACACGGACCTGATCTCCGGCAACCTCGACCTCGTCGACGACGTGCCCGCGTCGCAGCTGAAGAACGTCAAGAACGACCTCGGCGACCGGTACATCAACCAGCCGGCCCTCATCATCCAGACCCTCACCTTCCCCTTCTACGACCCCCAGTGGGGCAAGGCGGGCATGGAGAAGGTCCGCCGCGGCATCTCCATGGCGATCAACCGCGACGAGATCACCAAGCAGATCTTCCGCGACACCCGCACCCCCGCCAAGGACTGGACCTCCCCGGCCCTCGGCGAGAAGGGCGGCTTCAACCCCACGCTGTGCGGGGACGCCTGCACGTACGACCCGGCGGCCGCCAAGCAGCTCATCCAGGAGGGCGGCGGACTGCCCGGCGGCCGGATGACCCTCACCTCCAACGTGGACACCGGATCCCACCGGGCCTGGATGGACGCCGTCTGCAACAGCGTCAACAACGCCCTCGGCCAGGGCCCGGTCTGCACGGTCAACCCGGTCGGCACCTTCGCCGACTTCCGCAACCAGCAGAGCTCCTACAAGCTGACCGGGCCGTTCCGCTCCGGCTGGCAGGCCGACTACCCGCTGATCCAGAACTTCCTCCAGCCGCTGTACTACACCGGCGCCTCCTCCAACTACGGCAAGTTCAGCGACCCGCAGTTCGACAAGCTCGTCGACGAGGCCAACCAGGAGGGCGACCCGGCCGCGGCCATCGCGAAGTTCCAGGACGCCGAGCGGATCCTCGCCGCGCAGATGCCGGCCATCCCGCTCTGGTACCAGAACGGCAGCGCCGGATACGCCGAACGCCTCTCCAACGTGGCGCTCAACCAGTTCAGCGTGCCCGTCTACGACCAGATCAAGGTCAGCTGACCCGCAGCCGCAAGGCCCGCCGACACCCCGGAGCGCTCCAGTGGGACGTTATGTGATCCGGCGGCTGCTCCAGATGATCCCGGTGTTCATCGGCAGCACGTTCCTGATCTTCTTCATGGTGTACGCGCTCGGGGACCCCGTCGCCGCCCTCTTCGGCGACAAGGCCCCCGACCCCGCCACCGCCGCGCGGATCCGCAAGGACCTCTACCTCGACCGCCCCCTGTGGGAGCAGTACCTGCACTACATGGGCCAGATCTTCCAGGGGGACTTCGGCACGGCCTTCAACGGCCAGCCCGTCACCGAGCTGATGGCCTCGGCCTTCCCCGTCACCCTGCGCCTGACCTGCGTGGCGATCGTCATCGAGATCGTCGTCGGCATCACCCTCGGCGTGATCAGCGGCCTGCGCCGCGGCCGGGCCGTCGACTCCGGGGTGCTGGTCCTCACCCTGATCGTGATCTCCATCCCGACGTTCGTCACCGGCTACGTGCTCCAGTACCTCTTCGGCGTCAAATGGGGCTGGGTCCGGCCCACCGTCTCCCCGGACGCCCCCCTGAACGAGCTGATCCTGCCCGGCATCGTCCTCGCCCTGGTGTCCCTCGCGTACGTCACCCGCCTCTCGCGGACCTCCATCGCCGAGAACGCCCGCGCCGACTACGTCCGCACCGCCGTCGCCAAGGGCCTGCCGCGCCGCCGGGTCACCACCCGCCACCTGCTGCGGAACTCGCTGATCCCCGTCGTCACCTTCATCGGCACCGACATCGGCGCCCTCATGGGCGGCGCCATCGTCACCGAGCGGATCTTCAACATCCACGGCGTCGGCTACCAGCTCTACCAGGGCATCCTGCGCAACAACTCCCCGACCGTGGTCGGGTTCGTGACCATCCTCGTCATCGTCTTCCTGCTGGCGAACCTGCTCGTCGACCTGTTCTACGCGGTCCTGGACCCGAGGATCCGCTATGCCTGAGCCGGCGTACGACCCGCTGGAGCCCGGCGACAACGAGGCCATCGCACCCACAGGACAGGGCGGACAGATGGACCTGGCACTCGACGAGGCGGAAAGCCTGGAGAAGACCCTGGAACCCGACCCGGGACGGAAGGGGCCGGCCGAGAAGGCCCGCTCCCTGTGGTCCGACGCCTGGCACCAGCTCCGCCGCAACCCCGTCTTCGTCATCTCCGCCCTGCTGATCCTCTTCCTCGTCATCGTCGCGATCTGGCCGCAGCTCATCGCGAGCGGCGACCCGCTCCAGTGCGACCTGTCCAAATCGCAGCAGGGATCCGAGCCCGGCCACCCCTTCGGCTACGACACCCAGGGCTGCGACGTGTACACCCGCACCGTGTACGGGGCCCGCGCCTCGATCACCGTCGGCGTGTGCGCCACCCTCGGGGCCGCGCTGCTCGGCTCGCTGCTCGGCGGGCTCGCCGGCTTCTTCGGCGGCTGGAGCGACGCGCTCCTCTCCCGCGTCGCCGACATCTTCTTCGGCATCCCGGTCGTCCTCGGCGGCCTGGTCTTCCTGTCCGTCGTCACCGGCGACACCGTCTGGCCGGTGGTCGGCTTCATCGTGCTGCTGGGCTGGCCGCAGGTGGCCCGCATCGCCCGCGGATCCGTCATCACGGCCAAGGAGAACGACTACGTCCAGGCCGCCCGGGCGCTGGGCGCCGGCCACTCCCGGCTGCTGCTGCGGCACGTGGGGCCCAACGCCGTCGCCCCCGTCATCGTCGTCGCCACGATCGCGCTCGGCACGTACATCGCCCTGGAGGCCACCCTGTCCTTCCTCGGCGTGGGCCTGCGCCCGCCCACGGTCTCCTGGGGCATCGACATCTCCAACGCGGCCCCCCAGATCCGCAACGCCCCGCACATGCTGCTCTGGCCGGCCGGCGCGCTGAGCCTGACCGTGCTCGCGTTCATCATGCTCGGCGACGCGGTCCGCGACGCCCTCGACCCCAAGCTGCGCTGAGGAGCGGGCCCATGCTGCTCGAAGTCCGGGACCTCCAGGTGGAGTTCCGCACCCGCGACGGGGTCGCCAGGGCCGTCAACGGCGTGAACTACGCCGTGGACGCCGGGGAGACGCTCGCCGTGCTCGGGGAGTCCGGCTCCGGCAAGTCGGTGACCGCCCAGGCGGTGATGGGCATCCTCGACATGCCGCCGGGCCGGATCACGGGCGGCGAGATCCTCTTCAAGGGCAAGGACCTGCTGAGGATGAAGGAGGACGAGCGGCGCAGGATCCGCGGCGCCGACATGGCGATGATCTTCCAGGACGCGCTGTCCGCACTGAACCCGGTGCTCAGCGTGGGCGCCCAGCTCGGCGAGATGTACGAGGTCCACCGCGGGATGTCGCGGAAGGACGCGCGGGCCGGGGCCGTCGAGCTGATGGAGCGGGTGAAGATCCCCGCGGCGAAGCAGCGGGTGGGGGACTACCCGCACCAGTTCTCCGGCGGCATGCGCCAGCGCATCATGATCGCGATGGCGCTGGCCCTGGAACCCTCCCTGATCATCGCGGACGAGCCGACGACGGCGCTCGACGTCACCGTGCAGGCCCAGGTGATGGACCTGCTCGCGGAGCTGCAGCGCGAGCTGAACATGGGGCTCATCCTGATCACCCACGACCTGGGCGTGGTCGCCGACGTCGCGGACCGGATCGCCGTGATGTACGCGGGCCGGATCGTCGAGGCGGCCCCGGTCCACGACATCTACAAGGCGCCCGCCCATCCCTACACCCGCGGCCTGCTCGACTCCATCCCCCGCCTCGACCAGAAGGGGCAGGAGCTGTACGCGATCAAGGGCCTGCCGCCGAACCTGCTCGCCATCCCGCCCGGCTGCGCCTTCAACCCCCGCTGCCCCATGGCGCAGCCGGTGTGCCGCAGCGACGAGCCGCCGCTGTACCCGGTCACCGGTGTGCCCGTGCCGCGCGCGAGCGCCTGCCACTTCTGGAAGGAGTGCCTCGGTGGCTGAGCCCATCCTCCAGGTCCGCGGCCTGGTCAAGCACTACCCGCTGACCCGGGGGATCCTGTTCAGGAAGCAGGTCGGCGCGGTCAAGGCGGTCGACGGCGTCTCCTTCGGGCTCGGCCGCGGCGAGACCCTGGGCATCGTCGGCGAGTCGGGCTGCGGCAAGTCCACGGTGGCCAGGATGCTGGTCAACCTGGAACGCCCCACGGCGGGCTCCATCACGTACAAGGGCGAGGACATCACGAAGCTGTCCGGCCGGGCCCTGAAGGCGGTGCGCCGCAACATCCAGATGGTGTTCCAGGACCCGTACACCTCGCTGAACCCGCGCATGACCGTCGGCGACATCATCGGCGAGCCGTACGAGATCCACCCCGAGGCCGCCCCGAAGGGCGACCGGCGCCGGCGCGTCCGGGAGCTCCTGGACGTGGTGGGCCTGAACCCCGAGTACATCAACCGCTACCCGCACCAGTTCTCCGGCGGCCAGCGCCAGCGCATCGGCATCGCCCGCGGGCTCGCCCTGCGGCCGGAGGTCATCGTGGCGGACGAGCCGGTCTCCGCGCTCGACGTGTCGGTGCAGGCGCAGGTGGTCAACCTGCTGGAGCGGCTGCAGAGGGAATTCGACCTGTCGTACGTGTTCATCGCGCACGACCTGTCCATCGTCCGGCACATCTCCGACCGGGTCGGGGTGATGTACCTCGGCCGGGTGGTGGAGATCGGCACCGACACCGAGATCTACGACCACCCCACCCACCCGTACACCCAGGCCCTGCTGTCGGCCGTCCCCGTCCCGGACCCCGAGGCGCGGGCCCACCGGGAGCGGATCATCCTGACCGGGGACGTCCCCTCGCCCGCCAACCCGCCGTCCGGCTGCCCGTTCCGCACCCGCTGCTGGAAGGCCCAGCGCCGCTGCACCGACGAGGTCCCGCTGCTGGCGGTCCCGGCGGTCTTCCCCTCGGGCCCGGCGGCGCACCCCTCGGCCTGCCACTTCGCGGCCGAGAAGCAGGTGGTGCCGCAGCCGGGGGACCTGCCGCCGCCGCCCGCACCCCCGCCCGGTCCGGAGGAGGACTAGCGGCTCGGCCCGCCCCCGGCCGCCCTGCGCCGAATGGAGGAGCGCACCCGTCGGCGCAGGAGCGCAGTCCGGGGCGCACGGGTGACGGGCTCGCGCTGACGCCCGGCGGGCCGGAATACGACCCGCCGAACCCGTACCGTTCTGACGCATTCGGCGCGAGAAGACCGGTCGGACCTTTGTGCCACCGGTTATTTCCGGCCAGGGCGGTGATTCCACCGCGTGGCGGCCGCGCACGCACCGCAGAATCCGCCGGCCGTCCGCCGTTCGGCCAACCCGCTTTACATGCAGGCAACTTGACCGTTTCTGTCCGGAGATATGGGCACGGCAGTCTGGGTTCCGTGCGGCCGTGCGGGTGCCGACGACCGGCCGGGGGGCCGTCCGTGCCCCCCGGCCGGCCACCCCCGTGACCCTGCGCATGCGCGGCGTGCGCCCCTCGTGCTGCCGGATTTCGATCGATGCGCTGGTACGGATAGTTATGATCCGTAGCGCACGGTGGGTATGACTCCGCCGAGCACTGAGTACGAGTACGCGTACCGATGTCCGCTCGTCGTGGAGGTGAAACGCCGTGGCACTCTCGATCTCGGCCGTGGTGCTGCTGGCTATCGTCGTCTTCCTGCTGGTCCGCCGGTCGGGCCTGAAGGCGGGACACGCCGCTGTCTGTGTGCTCCTCGGTTTCTATCTCGCGAGCTCGACCATTGCGCCGACGCTCTCCCAGCTGACCTCGAATGTGGCGAGCATGATCAGTGGCCTCAAGTTGTAGGCCGTTGCTCGTTAGTCTTGCCCCATGAACGGTCTTCCCGCCCGTCGTCTGCTCTTCGTGCACGCACACCCGGACGACGAGTCGATCAACAACGGCGTCACCATGGCCAAGTACGCGGCCGAGGGCGCCCACGTCGCGCTGGTGACCTGCACCCTCGGCGAGGAGGGTGAGGTCATCCCGCCCGGCCTCGCCCACCTGGCGGCCGACCGCGACGACACCCTCGGCACCCACCGCATCGGCGAGCTGGCCGCGGCCATGGCGGAACTCGGGGTCACCGACCACCGGTTCCTCGGCGGCCCCGGCCGCTTCCGCGACTCCGGGATGATGGGGCTGGAGCAGAACCAGCGCCCCGGCTCCTTCTGGTCGGCGGACGTCGACGAGGCCGCCGCGTACCTCGTCGAGGTCATCCGCGAGCTGCGCCCGCAGGTCCTCGTGACCTACGACCCGGACGGCGGCTACGGACACCCCGACCACATCCAGGCCCACCGCGTCGCCACGCGCGCCGTGGAGCTGGCCGCGGAGCCCGCCTACCGGCGCGACCTCGGCGACCCGCACGCGGTCGGGAAGGTCTACTGGAACCGGGTGCCGCGCTCGGTGGTCGAGGAGGGCTTCGCCCGGCTGCGCGCGGCCGGCACCAAGACCCCCTTCCCGGGCCTGGCTTCGCCGGAGGACGTGCCCGGCGTCGTCGCCGACGAGCTCATCACCGCCGAGATCGCCGCCGGCGAGCCGGCCGTGGCGGCCAAGGCAGCCGCGATGCGGGCGCACGCCACCCAGATCGCCGTGGACG
Source organism: Streptomyces sp. NPDC090445 (assembly GCF_044769385.1). Lineage (NCBI taxonomy): Bacteria > Bacillati > Actinomycetota > Actinomycetes > Kitasatosporales > Streptomycetaceae > Streptomyces > Streptomyces sp. NPDC090445. Next base: position 461,566 of record NZ_JBIVXV010000004.1, read on the forward strand.
GCCCCTTCTTCGCGCTCTCCAACGACCTGGCGCAGCCCCTGTTCGCCCGCGAGTACTACGAGCTGGTCCAGGGCAGCCCCGGCGCCCCGGCCGGCGAGCGCGAGCACGACCTGTTCGCGGGGGTCGGGGCGTGACCCGGGCGTGGACCGCGGGGCGGATCGCCGTCCTCCTCGGGCTGTCGGTGCTCGGCCTGCTGACCGGCCTGGCCGGCTGGGCGGTCGTCGACCTGTGGTTCCCCGCCGGTGTGGCGCTGGCGCTGCTCGCGCTCTTCGGGCTGTTCCTCGGCGGCCGGATCGCGACCGGCACAGGCATCGGGGTGGGCGCGGCGGCGGTCGGCTGGCTCCTGGCGTACGTGGCCCTCGGCGTCCCGCGCCCCGAGGGCGACTTCCTCCTGAGTTCGTCCGCAATCGGCATGTACGTATACCTTTTGGGCGGAACCGTCGCGGCTGTGATGTGTGCCACCCTGGGCAACCCGTTCGACCGGCCGGTTTCGGCCGCGCCGCGCGCCAGGTGACAGGCCGTTGAACTCGGGCGGGGTGTCCGCTTCGGGGTGTTGGGGCCGGTCGCGCCCGGTGTGCGCCGGAGGCTGGAGGGAGGCGAAGGGGAACCTCTGATTCCCCTAGGTCAGTTGCGTTCCGGCCGCGGACAGTATGGTGGTCGGGCCGCCGAGCTGCCCGCGCACGGTATGACGGGCGGCGGAGCCAACCGGGAGAACCTGCCTTGAGTCGTGAAACCGACAGTCCGACCTCCGGGCCCCAGGGGCGCGGAGGAGCCGCATACCCCTCGGGTACCCAGCCGTACGGAACCGGCCAGCACCCGTCCGCGGACACAGCGGCGACTGCCTCGGAGGAGAACTCTGTGACCTCGAACCCGTCCACGCCCGACACCGACGGGCCGAAGACCGAGACCACCCTGACGACCCGTATCCGGATCAACATCCCGGGTTCGCGGCCGATCCCGCCGGTGGTCGTACGCAAGCCGGTCGCCGCCGACGCGGACAAGGGCCGGGACGCGCAGCCCGAGGCGGAGGCCGCGCCCGCGCGCCCGTCGGCGCCCGGGTCGCCCCGCGCACTGACCGCCGGGCCGGCCTCGTCCGCCGCACCCGCCGTGCGCGCCGCGTCGGACGCACCCGCGGCGGCCGCCGAACAGGACGACACCGGGGCCAACTGGTTCGCCCCCCGCAAGCCGCGGGCAGCCGCACCCGCCCCCGCCCAGGCCTCTGCCCCGGCCGCGCCCCTGCCGACCCGCTCCCCGGCCGCGTCCGGCCCCGCCCCGGCCCCGCTCCCGGTCCGTACGCCCGCCCCGCCGGCCCGGCCCGGCGCGGCCGCGCGCGGCGGCGCCCCGGCGGCCGGCTTCGCCCCGGGCGCCCCCGCGGCCCCCGGCCCGCGCCCCGGCGCCCCGGCGCAGGACTTCCCCGGCGGCCCGGTACAGGACTTCCCCGGTGCCCCGCAGGCGGCCGCCCCGGCCGGCCCCGGCTTCGACGGCCCCGGCTTCGACGGCCCCGGCTACGACCGCCCCGGCGCGCCCGGCGGCCCCGGTGCCGACGCCACCCAGGGCTTCCCGGCCTTCCCCGGCGACGGCGGACCCGCCACCGAGCAGTTCCCGCCCTTCGACGCCCCCGCGGGCCCGGCCGGCCCCACCGGCGGCCCCGCCCTGGGCAGCACCCCCCTGGGCGGCCCCCGCGCCGACGAGGCACCGCGCTGGCCCGGCCCCGGCATGGACGACCCGATGGCCGCGCCGGTGCCCCCGCCGGGCCCGGGCGCACCCGGTGCCTCCGCCCCGCGCAGCCCGCGGCCGGCCCCGGCGCGCCCGGCCGCGCCGAAGCCCGCCCCCAAGCCGACCAAGGTGGCCAAGGCCCGCTCCAAGCTGGTCCTGCTCGGCGGCGGCGTCTTCGCCCTGTTCGGCGTCGCCTACGGCGCCGGGCTGCTCCTGAACCACTCGGACGTCCCCAAGGGCACCACCGTCCTCGGCGTCGACATCGGCGGCAGCCGCGACGAGGCCGTCGGCAAGCTCCAGACGGCGTTCGGCAACCGCGCCGCCACCCCGCTGCAGCTGACCGTCGGCGGCAACAGGGTCGAGCTCAAGCCGGAGAAGGCCGGCCTGTCCCTCGACGCGCCGACCACCGTCCGCAACGCCGCCGGCAGCGACTACAACCCCATCACGGTCATCGGCTCGCTCCTCGGCAACCAGCGCGTCGCCGACCCCGTGCTGCCCGTCGACGACGAGAAGCTCCGGGTCGCGCTCCAGGAGCTGGCCGGCACCGCCGGCACCGTCACCGAGGGCACCATCAAGTTCGACACGGGCAAGGCCGTCGCCGTCCCCGGCAAGGCCGGCACCACCCTCGACGCGGGCGCCTCCGCCGACCTGGTCGCGAAGGCCTTCCGCGAGATGGTCGCCACCGGCAAGACGGCCCCCCTCGACCTCCCGGTCGCCAACAAGGAGCCGGCCGTCGGCCAAGCCGAACTGGACCGGGCCATGAAGGAGTTCGCCGAGCCCGCCATGTCCGGCATCGCCACGGTCAAGGTCGGCCCCAAGGCCCTCGCCTTCGGCCCCAAGTCGCTGCCCAAGATCCTCAGCATGCAGGTGGTCGAGGGGCGCCTGGTCGAGAAGTACGACCTCGAAGCGCTCAAGACGACGTACGGCAACACCTTCGACGGCATCCTGATCACCCGCGGCACCGGCGACAAGACCCCGGTCACCCCGCAGGACGTGGCCGGCGCCCTCGGCAAGGCCCTGCGCGGCAAGACCGCCGCCGAACGCACCGCGACGATCGACACCAACCCCAGCTGACCGGACCCCGCCGCCCGGCACCGCACGGCCCCCGCCCGGACCCCCGGACGGGGGCCGTCCGCGTCCCGCCGCCCGCCCCGCCCGCAACCGCCCGCGCTCGGCCGCCCCCCCCGCGGTCCGCCCCGCACCCCGCGGTCCGCCCCGCCCGCCCCCCTGTCATGCCGCCCCGTCACGTCGGCCGCATGACATCCGTCATCCGCTCCCCACGACGCCGGACACTGCCGCGCACACCCCCTGACCGGCCACGATGTGGGCCATGACGACGACCCCGGCGCACACCGCCGCCGCCGTGAGGGACACCGGACCCGGCGCCGCCCCCGTGGTGAGCTTCAGCAACGTGACCAAGAGCCACGGCTCCGTTCGGGCGGTCGACGGCCTCTCCTTCGACCTCCACCCGGGCGAGACCGTCGCCCTGCTCGGCCCCAACGGCGCGGGCAAGTCCTCCACCCTCGACCTCCTCCTCGGCCTGCGCCCCGCCGACTCCGGCACCGTCCGGCTCTTCGGCACCGAGCCGCGCGAGGCCATCGCCGCCGGCCGGGTCGGCGCCATGCTCCAGAGCGGCGGCCTGATGGAGGAGGTGACGGTCCGGGAGGTCGTGGCCCTCGGCTGCGCCCTGCACCCGCGCCGCCACCCGGTCGACGAGGTGCTCAGCCGCGCCGGCATCGCCGGGATCGCCGACCGCAAGGTCAACAAGCTCTCCGGCGGCCAGGAGCAGCGTGTCCGCTTCGCCCTCGCCACCGCCGGCCGCAACGACCTGATCGTCCTCGACGAGCCCACCACCGGCATGGACGTCACCTCCCGCCAGGCCTTCTGGGCCACCCTGCGCGAGCAGGCCGCGCAGGGCCGCACCGTCCTGTTCGCCACGCACTACCTGGAGGAGGCCGACGCGATCGCCGACCGCGTCGTCGTCCTCACCAAGGGCCGGGTGCTCGCCGACGGCACCGCCGCCGAGATCAAGGCCCGCGCCGGCGCCCGCCGGATCTCCTTCGACCTCGACGCCGACGCCCGGGGCGACGAGTCCGCGCTGCGCACCCTGCCGCACCTCACCGCCTACGAACGCAACGGCGATACGGTCCGGCTCCAGTCGGCCGACGCCGACGCCACCGTGCACGCCCTCTACGCCCTGGGGCTCCACCCCCGCAACCTGGAAGTCGCCGGGCTGGGCCTGGAACAGGCCTTCATCGCCCTCACCGAGGCCGAGGAGGCCGCAGCGTCATGACCGAGCTCGTCACACTCGAAACAGCCCGTGCCCTGCGCAACAAGAAGTACCTGTTCTTCACCGTGCTCTACCCCGCCGCCCTGTTCCTGATGCTCGGCGGCACCCTGAGCGGCACCACCGAGGTCATGGGCACCGAATTGACCATGCCCGCCTTCTACATGGTCGCCATGGCCTCCTTCGGCGCCCTGACCGCCGTCCTGATGGGCAACAGCGAGCGCATCGCCAAGGAGCGCGAGCAGGGCTGGGTCCGCCAGCTGCGCCTGACCGCCCTGCCCGGCCGCGGCTACGTCCTCGCCAAGACCGCGAGCGCCGGCGTGCTGTCCCTGCCCTCCATCCTCGCCGTGTTCGTCACCGCCGCCGTCGTCAAGGACGTCCGGTTCGAGGCCTGGCAGTGGCTCGCCCTGACCGGTTCCATCTGGGCCGGCAGCCTGGTCTTCGCCGCCCTCGGCGTGGCCATCGGCTACCTGGCCAACGGGGACACCGCCCGCCCCCTGGCGATGCTCTTCTACTTCGGCCTGTCCATCCTCGGCGGCCTGTGGATGCCCACCGCCGCCTTCCCCCGGTGGCTCCAGGACATCTGCGCGTGGCTGCCGACCCACGCCTACGCGGGACTCGGCCAGGCCATCGAGCTCGGCGGCGCCCCCCACATGAAGGACGTGGCCATCCTCGCGGTGTACTTCGTACTCTTCACCGGTGCCGCCGCCTGGCTGTACCGCAAGGACTCGCTGAAGGCATGACGGGGTGGAGAGCGTGAGCACGCAGGTCAGACCGGAGCGGGGGCCGGTCCGGCCGGAGAACCGGCGCCAGAAGGCCGTGAAGGCGGTGTGGATCGGCCTGTGGCTCTTCTACCTCAGCGCCCCCGTCGGCGACCTGGTCCACGGCGGCCACGGCACCGTGGCCCGGATCCTCGGCGGCCTGGGCCTGGCCGGCTTCACCGCCTGGTACCTGGCCCTCGCCATCCGCGCCGGCCGGCCGGTCGCGGTGCCGTGGGCCGTGTGCTCCGTCGTGCTGCTCTCCGGCCTGGCCGGGACCCTGTGCCTGACGCTGGGCCGGGAATGGCTCGTGCTCTTCGTGTACGTGTCGATCGCCTCCGGCGCCGCCCTGCCCGGCAAGCTCTCCCGCTGGACGGTGCCCGGCGCGACCGCGTTGCTGGCGGCGACCGCGGGCGCCGTGCCCGGCGGCGGCGAGGACCTCGCCGACCTGCTGATCCCGGCCCTGATGGGCGGGTACGCGATGGTCGGCGTCCGCGCGATGATCCGCACCACCGTGGAACTGCGCGAGGCCCGGGCCACGGTGGCGCAGCTCGCGGCCAACGAGGAGCGCCTGCGGATGGCCCGCGACCTGCACGACCTGCTGGGGCATTCGCTGTCCCTGATCACGCTCAAGAGCGAGCTGGCCGGCCGGATGCTGCCCGACCACCCCGAGCGGGCGGCCCGGCAGGTCGCCGACATCGAGCGGGTCGGCCGGCAGGCGCTGGTCGACGTGCGGGAGGCCGTCAGCGGCTACCGGCGGGCGACGCTGCCCGGCGAACTCGCCGGGGCGAAGACCGCCCTGACGGCGGCCGGCGTCTTCGCGGACCTCCCCGCCGCGGGCGCGGACGGCCTCCCCCCGGACGGCCTCCCCGAGGACGCCGAGGCGGCCCTGGCCTGGTCGCTGCGCGAGGCGGTGACCAACGTGGTCCGGCACAGCGGCGCCAAGCGGTGCACGGTCACCCTGGAGGCGCAGCAGACCCTGGCCGGACCGCTCGTCGAGCTGTGCGTGTCCGACGACGGCACGGGCGGCCACCCGGTCCCCGGCAACGGCCTCACCGGCCTGACGGAGCGTCTGGAAGCCGTCGGCGGAAGCCTGTCGGCCGGTCCCGCCGGCAAGCGCGGATTCCGCCTGCTGGCCCGGGTGCCCCTAGGATCCGGATCATGACGACCCCGCCGGAGCCGACGGCACGCCCGATACGGATCCTCCTGGCCGAGGACCAGTCCATGGTCCGCGAGGCCCTCGCCGCCCTGCTCGGCCTGGAGCCCGACATCGAGGTGGTCGCCCAGGTGGCCCGCGGCGACGAGGTGGTGCCCGCCGCCCGTGCCCACGACGTGGACGTGGCCCTGCTCGACATCGAGATGCCGGGCATGACCGGCATCGAGGCGGCGGCCGCGCTGCGGGCGGAACTGCCCGGCCTGCGGATCGTCGTCCTGACCACCTTCGGCCGGCCCGGCTACCTGCGCGGCGCCATGGAGTCGGGGGCGTCGGCGTTCCTGGTCAAGGACGCCCCGGCCGCGCAGCTCGCCGACGCCGTGCGCAAGGTCCTGGCGGGGGAGCGGGTCATCGACCCGGTGCTGGCGGCGGCCGCCCTCGCGGAGGGCGCGAACCCGCTGACCGACCGCGAGCGGGAGGTCCTGCGGGCCGCCGAGAACGGTGCGACCAACGCGGAACTCGCCGCCGCCCTGCACCTCTCCCAGGGCACGGTCCGCAACTACCTGTCCACCGCGATCCAGAAGCTGGCCTCCCGCAACCGCGCCGAAGCGGCCCGCGCGGCCCGCGACAAGGGCTGGCTCTGACGGAGGACGCCGCCCGGCACCGGCACGGTCCGGCCCGCCCTCAGTTGAGCAGGGCGCGGGCCGAGAGGGCCTCCGACCGGATCCGCGCCGCGGCCTCGGCGTCCACCACCGCGACCACCTCCGCGTACGCCTCCAGCTCCGCCGCGCCCGTACGGAACTCCCCGCGCTCCACGAGCAGCCGGGCCCGCTCGTAGCGCAGCGACGCCGGGTGCGAGGGCAGCAGCAGCGACAGGTCCAGCGACCACAGCGCGACCGCCGACTGCTCGGGCCGCGCCGACGCCCACGCCCGGATGTTGTTCAGGATCCGCAGGACGATCTCCAGCGTCCCGGCCGGGGTGCGCGGCCCGGCCGCGAGCTCCGCCGGACCCGTGCCCGGAGACGCACCGCCGGCGAACGGGTCCACGACGACCCCCTCCTCCGGATCGCCGAAGCCCACCACGAAGTGCCCGGGCAGCCCGAGCCCGTACACGGGGGCACCCGCCCGCCGCGCGACCTCCATCCACACCACGGACAGCAGGATCGGCAGGCCCCGGCGCCGCCGCAGCACCTCGTGCAGCAGCGAGGACGACAGCCTGCCGTAATCCGCGGGCGTGCCGTGGAAGCCCAGCCGCCCGCCCAGCAGCTCCGTCACGGCCGAGGCCCAGGCCCGCGCGCCGCGCAGCCCGTACGGCAGCATGCCCGCGAGCCGGTCCAGCTCGATCTGCGCCCAGTCCATGGCCCGTTCGTCGAGCTCCGGGTCCGCCTCGGCCGCCAGCAGCAGGCACAGCACCGCCAGGTCGGGCCGCTCCGAGCGGGCCTCCTCGGCGAACAGCTCCCGGTTCCGCGCGCTCATCGGGCGGCCCGGTAGTGGTGGTAGGTGTGGTGCGGCGCGAAGCCCATGCCCTCGTACAGCGCCCGGGCCGCCGCGTTGTCCGTCTCCACCTGCAGCCAGGCCGCCGAGGCGCCCTCCTCCAGGGCCCGCGCGGCCAGCGCCGCCATCACGGCCGTGGCCAGGCCCTCGCGCCGGTGCGCCGGGTCGACCTCGACGGCTGCGAAACCGGCCCACCGGCCGTCGGCCACGAGCCGGCCGATCGCCCGCCCGGGCACCGCCGCGAACCAGACCGACGGCCCGGCGGCCAGCACCCGGCGGGCCACCGCCGGGTCGGCCACCCGCCCGTACCGGCCGAGCCACTCCTCGTCGGGGGTGCGGGACAGCACGACCCGCGCGGTGTCGGCGGCCGTGTCCGCGAGCGGCGCCAGCGCCGCGATGCGGACCTCGGCCGACACCTCGCGGACCCAGCCCCGCCGCTCCAGGCCGGCGCAGAGCACCTCCTGGGTGCCGGCCGCCCCCGTGGCGGCCTGCACATATGCCGGAAGTTCGCGTTCCGCGTACCAGGACGTCACCCGCGCGAGTGCTTCGTCCAGCGGTATCCCCGGGTCGCCGAGCGGCAGCACCGAATTGGCCCGCCGGGTGAACCCCGCGGCCGCGCGCAGCGTCCAGCCGCCCAGCGGCTCGCTCTCCAGCGGCTGCCAGGCCCGCGCCCCGACCCGCGCCAGCTCCTCGAACGAGGCCGCGGGGCCCCGCCGCCGGGCCGGCGCGGCCGGCACCACCTTGCCCGCCACCAGCGACGATTCCGCGATGCGGACCGACTCGCCGCTCTTTCGTGTGATCGTCAGCACACCCTGTTCCCACGATGTGAGAACGCCTACCGTATCGGTGAACGCGGGCGCCGTCTTCGAGCCGCTTTCCACCCGTCGTACAGAGACTCGTTTACCCACGTCAGCCGGGGTAATACGGATCTCCAGCAGCCCGCCTGCCGCGATTTCCACAGCTCTGTCCGCCCCTCCTGTTCGGATCGTGCCCGGGAACGGAGATACTAGGCGTGGGCATCGACGACGCCGCGCTCCCGCGCGATATGGACAGCCCTACCGAGGAGGAACGAGAGCGTGACCTACGTCATCGCGGAGCCTTGTGTCGACGTCAAGGACAAGGCATGCATCGAAGAGTGCCCCGTCGACTGCATCTACGAGGGCCAGCGGTCCTTGTACATCCACCCGGACGAGTGCGTCGACTGTGGTGCCTGTGAGCCGGTCTGCCCGGTCGAGGCCATCTTCTACGAGGACGACACTCCGGAGGAGTGGAAGGAGTACTACAAGGCGAACGTCGAGTTCTTCGACGAGCTCGGTTCGCCCGGTGGTGCCTCGAAGCTGGGCCTGATCGAGCGGGATCACCCCTTCATCGCCGCGCTGCCGCCCATGGGCGAAGGCCACTGACGGCCGCAGCCCACGGCAGCACGCCATTCTCGGTCCCGTACGGCCCCGCGCCGGGCGGGACCGAGCCGTTTGTCCCCGTCCCGGCACGCAGTTCCGGCAGCCAGGCCGGCACGCACGAGAGAGCAGAGAGCACCGTGGCCGCAGTATCCGCACGTCTTCCCGTCTTTCCCTGGGACAAGCTGGAGCCGTACAAGGCGACGGCCGCGGCGCACCCGGACGGCATCGTCGACCTGTCGGTCGGCACGCCCGTGGACCCGGTGCCGCAGCTGATCCAGAGCGCCCTGGTCGCGGCCGCCGACTCCCCGGGCTACCCCACCGTGTGGGGCACGCCCGCGCTGCGCGACGCGATCACCGGCTGGCTGCGCGGCCGGCTCGGCGCGAGCGCCGCCGGACACCGCAACGTCCTGCCGGTCGTCGGCTCCAAGGAGCTGGTGGCCTGGCTGCCCACCCAGCTGGGCCTGGGCGCCGGGGACAAGGTCGCCTACCCGCGGCTCGCCTACCCGACCTACGAGGTCGGGGCGCGGCTGTGCGGGGCCGAGGCCGTCGTCTACGACGACCCGACCGAGCTCGACCCGGCCGGGATCAAGCTGCTGTGGCTGAACTCCCCGTCCAACCCCACCGGGAAGGTCATCCCGAAGGACGAGCTGGTCCGGATCGTCGCCTGGGCGCGCGAGCACGGGATCCTGGTCTTCAGCGACGAGTGCTACCTGGAGCTGGGCTGGGAGGCCGAGCCCGTCTCGGTGCTCCACGACGACGTGTGCGGCGGCTCCTACGAGGGCCTCGTCGCCGTCCACTCGCTGTCCAAGCGGTCCAACCTGGCCGGCTACCGGGCCGCGTTCATCGCGGGCGACGCCGGCGTCCTCGGCGAGCTGCTGGAGATCCGCAAGCACGGCGGCATGATGACCCCCGCCCCGGTGCAGGCGGCCACGGTGGCGGCGCTCGGCGACGACGCGCACGTCGAGGAGCAGCGCGCCCGCTACGCGGCGCGGCGCGAGGCGCTGCGCGCGGCGCTCGTGGCGCACGGCTTCCGGGTCGACCACAGCGAGGCCAGCCTCTACCTGTGGGTGACCCGCGACGAGCCCTGCTGGGACACCGTCGCCCACCTCGCCGGGCTCGGCATCCTGGTCGCGCCCGGCGACTTCTACGGCGAGGCGGGCGCACAGCACGTCCGCGTCGCGTTCACGGCCACGGACGAGCGCGTCGAGGCCGCCGTCAAGCGGCTCGCCTGACGCGGGCGCGGGCGTAAGAGTCTGCGGACACAGCCCGAGGGGCCGGGAGTGCGCACTCCCGGCCCCTCGGGCCTTCGCGGGCGGTGGTCAGCCGCCCAGCGGCAGCCCGCCCAGCGGCAGGGCGCCCACCGCGTCGGCCGGGACCGCGCCGGTGAGCTGGCCGGCCGGCACCGCGCCCGTGAGCTGGCCGGCCGGCACCGCGCCCGTGAGCTGGCCCGCCGGCACCACGTCGGTCGGCAGGCCCTTGGCGGCCGGGAGCCCGCCGAGCAGGCCGCCCGCGGTGCCCGCCACGTCGGCGGGAGCGGCCGGCAGGGCCTCGGTGACGGCGGTGGCGTCCGCGGCCTCCGGGGCGGTGAGAGCGCCCAGCTGCGGCACGGCCGAGTCCAGGCCCGCGGCGCTGGCCGCGCCGGCCGCACCGACCACGGGAGCGGCCCCGGCTGCGAGCAGCAGCGCGGAACGGGCGATCCGGCGGGTCAGGGGGAGGGACATGTTGCTCCTAAGCGGTAGCGGCTGAGTACACCCCTACAACCGCTCCCGGGGCGGGGCGGGTTGCGGACCCGTTGGGTAAAGGATCGGTAACGCATCGTTTAATCGGCTTCCGGGACAAGCGCATTGGATGTGCGCCGACCAGGGCTTCCGTGCCCGCCGGGCCGCTGGCAGGGCCGCCCGCATCACCCCCGCGCGAGTGAGGCCCCGTACGCACGCACGAGGCCCCGTCAGGGGCGCAGGGAACTGCGCCGAGGAGGCCCCGTCAGGGGCGCGGGGAACTGCGCGATCAGCCACAACCGGCCCGCAGCCGACCGCCAACCCGTCGCGGCAGCTCCGCACCCCCGCGGAGCGCTACCGCCTCACGAAGATCCGGATCTCGCCCTGCGTCGCGTTGTGCGGGTCGCCGTCGCCCGACGTCCCGGCGCCGCCCTTGTCCTGCCACCGGCCCTTCTTCTGCCCGGCGATCCAGCCCTTCCGGTCGTAGGAGACCCGCACGATGTTCATCCCGCGGGCGTTGGCCACCGCCCAGCCCGCCACCGCCCGGCTGCCGCGCAGCGCCGGCTCGCCGCCGTCCTGCTTCTCCACGACGGTGATCTCGCGCTCCTCGATCCCGCCCGGCCCCCCGGCGGCCCGGGAGGGCTCCGCCGGGCTGCTGTGCAGGCCGGTCTTGGCGAAGATCCGGTTCAGCTCCGCCCGGACCTTCTCCGGGTCGCCCGGATCGGTCGGCGCCGGCCCGCCGCAGGTCACCTCGCCGGCGCCGGCGAAGGCGGCCGTCAGGACGGTCGCGTCCGGCTCGTGCTTCGCGTACGCCTGCGGGTATCCGCTCAGCTGCACCTTCTGCGCGGCCTCCGTCAGCGGCAGCCGCGAGTACCCCTTCACCTGGGCCAGCCGGTCGTAGAAGATCCCCGCCGAGTAGACGGGGTCCCTGATCTGCTCGGGCGTGCCCCAGCCCTGCGAGGGCCGCTGCTGGAACAGCCCCAGGGAGTCCCGGTCGCCGTGGTTGAGGTTGCGCAGGGCCGACTCCTGCATGGCGGTCGCCAGGGCGATGGTCACGGCCCGGTCCGGCAGCCCCTTGGCGACGCCGACGGCGGCTATCGTGGCCGCGTTCGCCGCCTGCTCCGGAGTCATGTCGTACGTACGGCGGGAGTCCCCGCCGGGAGCGTCCTCGGCCAGATCCGAGGCCGTGCAGTGCGGCGCTCCGCCGCCCCCCATCGACTCGAACCGCACGACGAGGTAGCCGACGAGGGCGAGCAGGACGCACAGGCCGGCGGCCGTGCGGAGCCGACGGCGGCGGCGGGGGCGGGGAAGATCGCTCTGGGACACGCGGCCCACCGTACTTGAGCCACGTGCCGCGTCCAGTGAGCGGACATGAGACGTTCGCCGCAGCCGCGCGGGTTAGGGTCGGGACATGTCCGAATCCGAGCTGGACCTCGCCCTCGACGCAGCCGAGCTGACCGCCCGGCTCGTCGACATCCCGTCCGTGAGCGGCGACGAGAAGGTCCTCGCCGACCTGGTGGAGCACGCCCTGCGCGGCCTCCCGCACCTCACGGTCGACCGGTACGGCAACAACGTCGTGGCGCGCACGGACCTCGGCCGGGCCGAGCGCGTCGTCCTCGCCGGCCACCTCGACACCGTGCCGATCGCCGGCAACGTCCCGTCCCGCCTCGACGAGAACGGCGTCCTGTGGGGCTGCGGCACGACCGACATGAAGTCCGGCGTCGCCGTGCAGCTGCGCATCGCGGCCACCGTGCCCGCGCCCAACCGCGACCTCACCTTCGTCTTCTACGACCAGGAGGAGGTCGCCGCCGACCTCAACGGCCTGGGCAAGGTCGCCGAGGCCCACCCCGACTGGCTCACCGGCGATTTCGCCGTCCTGCTGGAGCCGTCCAACGCCGAGGTCGAGGGCGGCTGCCAGGGCACCCTGCGGGTGCTGCTGCGCACCGCCGGCGAGCGCGCCCACTCCGCCCGCAGCTGGATGGGCTCCAACGCCATCCACGCGGCCGCCCCGATCCTGGCCCGGCTCGCCGCGTACGAGCCCCGCAGGCCCGTCATCGACGGCCTGCAGTACCACGAGGGCCTCAACGCGGTCCGCATCGAGGGCGGCGTCGCCAACAACGTCATCCCCGACGCCTGCACGGTGACGGTCAACTTCCGCTACGCCCCCGACCGCAGCGAGGCCGAGGCCCTCGCCCACGTCAAGGAGGCCTTCGCGGACTGCGGCATCGCCGAGTTCGTCGTCGACGACTCCTCCGGCGGCGCCCTGCCCGGCCTGTCCCACCCCGCGGCGGTCGCCTTCATGGAGGCGGTCGGCGGGCGCGCGATGCCCAAGTTCGGCTGGACGGACGTCTCCCGCTTCAGCGCGCTCGGCGTCCCGGCGGTCAACTACGGCCCGGGCGACGCCCTGCTGGCACACAAGGTCGACGAGCGCGTGGAGACCAAGGCGATCCTGCACTGCGAGGAACGACTCCGCGCCTGGCTGACCTCCTGAATTCCGCTTCCCTTCACCTTCGTGCGCCTAGGCTGGGCCAACGATCAGCAGGAGGGAGCACATCATGGGCAACCACCGCAATTCCGACGGGACCGCCCGCCGGCGTCCCGAGGAGCAGCAGCTCGGCCCGGTACTGCGCCGGCGGGGCCAGGTGCAGGCCGGCAGCACGACGGACCAGCGGCTGCTGGACTCGGCCGGCCCCACCGAGTGGGTGCACACCGATCCCTGGCGGGTCCTGCGCATCCAGTCGGAGTTCATCGAGGGCTTCGGCACGCTGGCGGAGCTGCCGCCCGCGATCAGCGTGTTCGGCTCGGCGCGCACGCCGGCCGGCTCACCGGAGTACGAGGCCGCGGTCCGGATCGGCAGCGCGCTCGTCGAGGCCGGCTTCGCGGTGATCACGGGCGGCGGGCCGGGCGCGATGGAGGCGGCGAACAAGGGCGCGCGGGAGGCCGACGGCATCTCGGTGGGCCTGGGCATCGAGCTGCCCTTCGAGCAGGGGCTCAACCCGCACGTCGATCTCGGGCTGAACTTCCGGTACTTCTTCGTCCGCAAGACGATGTTCGTGAAGTACAGCCAGGGGTTCGTGGTCCTGCCGGGCGGACTCGGCACGCTGGACGAGCTGTTCGAGGCCCTGACCCTGGTCCAGACGCAGAAGATCACCCGGTTCCCGATCGTGCTGTTCGGCACGGAGTACTGGAGCGGCCTGGTCGACTGGCTGCGCAACACGGTGATCGCGCAGGGCAAGGCCTCCGAGCGGGACCTCTACCTCTTCCACGTCACGGACGACGTGGACGAGGCGATCAGCCTCGTGACGAAGGAAGTCGGCAAGTAGCCGAGCGCTCCGCGGGAGGTGCCGCGATGGGGTCCGGCGCCGGTCCGGTGATCGTCTGCGGCCCGGTCGTGGCTGGTCGCGCCGTTCCCCGCGCCCCTTCGGGGCGCTGCCGGACTGCCGTCGGCTTCGCCGCGGCCGCTCGGCCGAACCCGCCGCCGCCCCGGCCGCGTTCCGCGCGGCCCGGCGGCCCGGCTGGGTCGGCCGGGTGGGCTCAGGCCAGGCCCCGGCGGGCCACCGCCGGCTCCCGCAGGCCCTGGATCGAGCGGACCATCTCCAGGACCTGCCGGGTCTCGGCGACCTCGTGGACGCGGTAGACCTGCGCGCCCAGCCAGGCCGAGACCGCCGTCGTGGCCAGCGTGCCGAGCAGGCGCTCCTTGACCGGCCGGTCGAGGGTCTCGCCGACGAAGTCCTTGTTCGACAGCGAGACCAGCACCGGCCAGCCCGTCTCCGCCATCTCCGCGAGCCGCCGGGTGGCCTCCAGCGAGTGCCGCGTGTTCTTCCCGAAGTCGTGCCCCGGGTCGATCATGATCGCGTCCCGCCGGACGCCGAGGGCCGCGGCCCGCTCGGCCAGGCCCACCGTGACCCGCAGGATGTCCGCCATCACGTCCTCGTACCCGGTCCGGTGCGGCCGGGTCCGCGGCTCGACGCCGCCGGCGTGCGTGCAGACCAGACCCGCGCCGTACCGGGCGGCGACCTCCGCGAGCCTCGGATCCACCCCGCCCCAGGCGTCGTTGAGCAGGTCCGCGCCCGCCTCGCAGACGGCCTCGCCGACCTCGTGGCGCCAGGTGTCCACGCTGATCACCACGTCCGGGTGGCGGCGCCGGACCTCGGCCACGAAGCCGACCGTGCGCCGGGCCTCCTCGGCAGCGTCCACGTGCTCGCCCGGACCGGCCTTGACCCCGCCGATGTCGATGATCGCCGCGCCCTCGGCCACCGCCTGCTCCACCCGGTCCAGGGCGGGCTCGTCGCGGAACGTCGCGCCCTGGTCGTAGAAGGAGTCCGGCGTACGGTTCACGATCGCCATGATCACCGGCTCGTGGGTGTCGAACTCGCGCCTGCCCAGTCGCAGCATCCCGTTCTTTCCTCCTCAGGCGGCCCGTGCGCCGCGCCTGTGACCTTAACCTGGTGATCGGAGTGGTCCCCAGCTACCGCTGGGAGGTGCCCCCAGAGTCTCTCAGGGAGTCGATCGTGTTCTGGTTCTTGCTGATCGCGCTGGTCGTGGTCGTCGCCGCGGTCACCCTGGCGGTGGTCGGCGGCGGCTCGGAGCCCGTACTGCCCGAGGCGGAGCCGGACCGCGTCGCCGACGCGCTGCCCGAGAGCCGCCCGGTGGTGCCCGCCGACATCGACGCGCTGCGGCTGCCCGTGGCGCCCCGCGGCTACCGCATGGCCGAGGTGGACGACGTGCTGGAGCGGCTCGCGGCCGAGCTCGCCGAGCGCGACGCGCGGATCGCCGAACTGGCGGCGGCGTCCGCGCACCGCACCACCCCGGCCGCTGCCGCCGGTGCGACCGCCACCGCCACCGCGACGGCCCCGGCCGCCGCCCCCGCTGCCCCGCCTGCCGCTGACACGACCGGCCCGGCTGCCGAAGCCGACGACGATGAGGAGGCGGCGGAGGCCGTCGACCTGTCCAAGGACGCGCGGTGAGCGCCGTCGCCGGGCCCGACGGCGGCCTGCGCTGCCCGTGGGCGCTGTCCACCGAGGACTACATCGCCTACCACGACACCGAGTGGGGCCGCCCGGTGCACGGGGACGACGCCCTGTACGAGCGGCTGTGCCTGGAGGCCTTCCAGTCGGGGCTGTCCTGGCTGACCATCCTGCGGCGGCGCGAGGGCTTCCGGAAGGCGTTCGCCGACTTCGAGATCGCGGCCGTCGCCCGGTACGACGAACAGGACGCCGCCCGCCTGCTCACCGACGAGCGGATCATCCGCAACCGGGCCAAGATCGAGGCGACCCTCGCCAACGCGAAGGTCCTCGCACAGTGGGAGCCCGGCGAACTCGACGAGCTGATCTGGTCCCACGCCCCGGAACCGGGCCGCGCGGCGCCGCAGGACATCTCCGAGATCCCGGCCGTGACGCCCGAGTCCACCGCCCTGGCCAAGGCGCTGAAGAAGGCGGGCATCCGCTTCGTCGGGCCCACCACCGCCTACGCCCTGATGCAGGCCTGCGGCCTGGTCAACGACCACCTGGCCGCCTGCACGGCCCGTACCCCCGCCGCCTGACGGGGGCACGCCCCGAAGGGGCGCGGGGAACTGCGCGACCGGCCACGACGGGCCCGCAGAGGCAGCCGGCCCATCGCGCCTCCCGCGGAGCGACCGGCTCAGCGCCCCGTGTACTTCGGCTTCTCCTTGGCCAGGAAGGCCGCGACCGCGATCGCGTGGTCCTCGGAGGCGCCCGACCGCGTCTGCAGCTCGTCCTCCTTCTCCAGCGCCTCGGCGAGCGACCGACCCGCCCCGAACGCCAGCGCCTCCTTCAGCCCGGCGTAGGCGACGGTCGGGCCGTCCGCCAGCCGCCGTGCGACCCCGGCCGCGGTGTCCGCGAGCTCCGCCGCCGGCACGAGCCGGTTCACGAGGCCGAGCTCCGCCGCCTCCTGCGCGGTGATCGACCGCGGGAACAGCAGCAGGTCCGCCGCCCGGCTCGGGCCGATCAGCCGCGGCAGCGTCCACGAGAGCCCGGAGTCCGCGGACAGCCCGACCCCGGCGAAGGCGGTGGTGAAGCTCGCGGTGTCGGCCACCACCCGGTAGTCCGCGGCCAGCGCGAAGCCGAAGCCCGCCCCGGCGGCGACGCCGTTGACCCCGGCGACCACCGGCTTCGGCATCTCCGCGATCGCCCGCACGACGGGGTTGTAGTGCTCGCTCACGGTGCTCAGCGCGTTGCCCGAGCCGGACTGCCGGGCCGCCTCCAGGTTCCCCACGTGCTCCTTCAGGTCCTGGCCCACGCAGAAGGCCCGCCCGGTGGCGGTCAGCAGGACCGCCCGCACGGCCGGGTCGGCGCCCGCCGCCTGCAGGGTGTCCCGCAGGGCGACCTTCAGCTCCGTGTTCAGCGAGTTCATCGCGTCCGGGCGGTTCAGCGTGATCGTCGCGAGCCCGTCGGTCACGTCGTACAGCACGGTGTCGGCCATGGCAGGTGGTGTCCCCTCCGTCGCGGGCGGCCAGCGGATCGATACTGGCCGGTACAGGGTCAGCATGGCGGAGATCGCCGGATCGGGGCATGTGATGTGCGTCAAAGAATCGCGTGGCGTCCGCCGGCGCCGGGTGCAGGAGCGGCGGCGAAGTATCGCAGCTGGATCCCCGAAATGAGTGGTTTTGGCAGAGCGCGTTGCGCAAGCGTTCCCGGCTGATGTTGGTCATCGGGTCCTGACATGCGGGATAATGGCCTGGAAGCAATGTGTTCGATGCCGGCTTCCAGGCGCCTGAATGGGGCCGTCGGCTGACGATGAGCTGGTTTCAGGAAGGGGAACGAGCATGGCGGCCATGAAGCCGCGAACGGGCGACGGCCCGCTCGAGGTCACCAAGGAGGGGCGGGGCATCGTCATGCGCGTACCGCTCGAGGGCGGCGGTCGGCTGGTCGTCGAGCTGACGCCGGACGAGGCGAACGCCCTGGGTGACGCCCTGAAGAAGGTCGTCGGCTGACCCGTCGGCACCACCTGCACACTCTGCGCTGCCCCGGCCGCCGCAATCCGCGGCCGGGGCAGCGCTGTGCCGGGGGGCCTGCGTGAGCGGCGCCGCCGCCCGCCTCTCCGCCGTTCCCGCTCCTTTCAGCTGTTTCGGCTCTTTCGGCTGTTTCCGCTGGTTCCGCTCTTCGACGCCCTGCCTTCCCTCCCGCGTCCTCGCCCTTCCTTCCCTTCCGGCCGCGTTCCCGCCGTCCGCAACGCCGCGCGGGGGCCGCCGCCTGCCGAGAGCCGAGCCGTGACCTTCACCGCCCCCGCCCCGCCCGCCTTCGACGACTGCACTCCCCGCCAGAAGACGGCCCGGGTCCTCACCGACGTCCTGGCCCCGGCCAACCTCGTCGTCGCCCTGCTGCTGGCCGTCGGCTGGCACAGCACCGGCTCCTGGTCCGGGCTCGGCTGGGGGCTGCTCGCCGCCCTGTTCTGCGGGGTGGTGCCGATCGGGATCATCCGGCTCGGGGTGAAGCGGGGCGCCCTGACCGACCAGCACATCCGGGTGCGCCGCCAGCGGGTCGTGCCGATGGGGCTGAGCCTGCTCTCCGTCGCCGCCGCGATGGTCCTCGGCCATGCCCTCGGCGCGCCGCGCGAGGTGTTCGCGCTCGTCGTCGCCCTGCTCGTCGGGCTGGTCTCGTCCCTGCTGGTCACCCTCGGCTGGCAGATATCCCTCCACATGTCGGTGGCCGGCGGCACCGTCATGGTCCTGATACTGGTCTTCGGGGTCCCGCTGCTCGCCGCGGTGCCCGCCGCCGTGGCCGTGGGCTGGGCCCGGCTGGTCCTCAAGGCGCACACGCCCGCCCAGGTCCTGGCCGGCACCGTGCTCGGCGCCACGACCGCCCTGACCTTCGCGCTGCTGCGCTGACGCAGGCGCCGACGCCGTCTGCCGAGCGGCCCGCCGCCCCGCGGGGCGCGGGGCGCGGGGTCAGCGCCGGACCACGCAGAGCAGGCCGTCGCCCACCGGCAGCAGGGCCCCCTCCAGTGCGGGGCTCTCCCGGACGCTGCGCAGCAGTTCCCGGACCCGGAGCACCTCGGTCTCCTGGGCGGAGGAGTCGACCGTGCGCCCGTCGCAGAAGACCCCCTCGAAGCACACGAGCCCGCCGGGGCGGAGCAGGCGCAACGATTCGGCGAGGTAGTCGAGGGACTCGGCGGGGTCCCCGTCGCAGAACACGAGGTCGTACCCGCCGTCGGCGAGCCGGGGCAGGACGTCCAGGGCGCGGCCGGGGATGAAGCGGGCGCGGTTGCCCGCGAAGCCGGCGGCGCGGAAGGCCTGGCGGGCGAAGGCCTGCCGGTCCGGCTCGGGGTCGACGGTGGTCAGCACCCCGTCCGGGCGCATGCCGTGCAGGAGGTGGATGCCGGAGACGCCGGTCCCGGTGCCGATCTCGGCGACCGCCTTGGCGTCGGCGCTGGCGGCGAGCAGGCGCAGCGCGGCCCCGGTGCCGGGGGAGACGGAGCGCAGGCCCGCTTCCCTGGCCCGGTCGCGGGCCCACCGCAGAGCGTCGTCCTCGGCGACAAACGCGTCGGCGAACGCCCAGCTCGTCTGCCGGTTGCCGGTAATGACCCTCTCCTGTCCCCATAGTTGGCGCAACGGTGACTGTATCCGCTGACGTCGGGAACCCGCAGATGGGACCGTGCGTTGGACCTGTCGGCGGCGAGGTGCCGACGAGCAAGGCAAAAGGGGCGTACAGGCGGGACGGGGACGGGACGGATGGGGACGGCACCGGTCAGATCGGTGTCCCGGCCTCTCCGCACCACGGGCAAAGATAAGGCAAAAAGGCTTATCCGGAGCTGACGGGAGGGGTGGCTATGGTAGGGGCTCCACTGGACACCACCAGAGCCGATAGGGGAGGTGCGGCTGCGCCTGTGGATCGTCGAGGCGTACTGAGACGTCTCTTCTGGTCGGCGGGTGAGCCGAAATCCGTGACCGACATTGCTGACCGCATCCACACCGCCGACACCGCAACCACCGCGACCTTTGCCGCCGATGCGGGCTCGCAGGCGTGGACCCCTCCCACGTGGGAGGACATCGTCAGCACGCACAGCGCGCGGGTCTACCGCCTCGCCTACCGCCTGACGGGCAATCAGCACGACGCCGAGGACCTGACGCAGGAGGTCTTCGTCCGCGTCTTCCGCTCGCTGTCCACGTACACGCCCGGCACGTTCGAGGGCTGGCTGCACCGGATCACCACGAACCTCTTCCTCGACATGGTCCGCCGCAAGCAGCGGATCCGCTTCGACGCGCTCGCCGAGGACGCGGCCGAGCGGCTGCCGAGCCGCGAGCCCTCCCCGCAGCAGGTGCTCCACGACACCCACTTCGACGCCGATGTGCAGCAGGCGCTGGACACGCTCGCGCCCGAGTTCCGCGCGGCCGTGGTCCTCTGCGACATCGAGGGCCTGTCGTACGAGGAGATCGCCGCCACGCTCGGCGTGAAGCTCGGCACCGTGCGCAGCCGTATCCACCGGGGCCGTTCGCACCTGCGCAAGGCGCTCCGGCACCGCTCTCCCGAGGCGCGCGCGGAACAGCGCGCACTGGCGGGAGCCGCGGTGGGTGTCCCGGGTGCCGGGGGAGAGGGCGGGGCCGAGTGAGCGGAGTCAGCCCGTCCCCTGCCGAGCAGCACCTGGGTGACCGTCTTGCCGCCCTGGTCGACGGGGAGCTGAACCACGACGCGCGGGAGCGGGTCCTGGCGCACCTGGCCACGTGTGCCAAGTGCAAGGCCGAGGCCGATGCCCAGCGCCGCCTGAAGACCCTGTTCGTCGAGAGCGCACCGCCGCCGCTGTCCGCCGGTCTGCTGGCGCGGCTTCAGGGGCTGCCAGGCGAAGGCCCCGACAGCCCGCCCGGACCGCCGGGCCCGCCCGGGGCCGACACCTTCGGGTACACGCCGCCCCCGCCGGTGCAGCAGGGCTTCCGGATCCACGAGGTGGGGCGGCCGCGGCGCCGCTTCGCGTTCGTGGCGGCCGGGGCGGTGTCCCTGGCGGCGATCGCCCTGGGCGGGACGCTGCCGCTGGACCTGGTCGAGCCGAACGCGCGGGGCGAGGCCCCGGCGTCCAGGCCCGGCTCCGCCGTGCCGGCGGCCCCGGCGTCCGGGACCGGTCCCGGACCGGGCCTCGGCTCCGGACCGGCCGTGTCCGTGGCCGACGCGGTGGTCCGCGACCGGGAGCCGCGGTCCGGGATCACCGCCGGCCCGCGCCCCACGGGCCCGCTGCCACCGATCCACCCGTCGGCGTCCGCCACCCCGCGCCCGGTCTCGCTGCTCCGCTGAGCCCCGGCGCGGGCGGGGTGGGCGGTGGCCGCCCCGGGCCGGGCACCCGCCTGGTTGAATCGGCGGGCAGGCGCGCCGCCGGGCGGGGCCGCAGGAACCCGGGGGAGCGCCCATGACCGAGCAGTACCAGTCCGCCCCTCCGCCCCACCCCGCCACCCCGAGCCAGGCCACGCCCCCGGCCACCCCCGGGACCACCCCGGACGCCGTTCCTGCACCCGACCCCGCGCCCGGCCCGGGCCAGGCCGCGGCCCGCGGCGCGGGCGCCCCTGCAGCCGGGACCGTCCTGGACGCCTCCGGCCCCGAGCCCGACCCCGCTGCTGAAGTCCCCGGGAGCGAGCCTGCCCGTGCGGCCGGTCCGGGGCGGGACGCGGAGCCCGGTCCGGGTGCGCCTCTCGCAGCCCTGGCCACCTCGGACACCCCCGCACCCGACTCCGAGCCCGTCCTCGCTCCTGCGGCCGGCCCCGTCCCCGAGCCCAGCCCTGGGGCCGGGACCGCGGCCGGGGCGGAGCGCGGTGCGGGCGGGCCTTCCGCGGCCGGGGGCGGGGCGGGGTACGACGCGTGGGGTGGTGGGGCGCTGCAGGTGGTCGATCGGGGGCGGGGGGCCGGCGGCCGGGTGGTGCGGCTGCGCCACGTGCTGGCCCTCGGCCTCGGCATCGCCCTGCTCGCCGGCGGCACCGGCGGCTGGCTCGGGGTGCTCGCCGAGCGCCGCAGCAGCACCCGCCTCGAACTCCCGCAGGCCGCCGTCGACGGCAAGGGCCGCGCCCCCGACAGCGTGGCCGGGATCGCCGCCACCGCGCTGCCCGGCGTCGTCACCCTCCACGTCCGCGGTGCCACGGGCGGCGGCACCGGCACCGGCTTCGTCCTCGACCCGCAGGGCCACATCCTCACCAACCACCACGTCGTCGCCGGAGCCAAGGACATCACGGTCACCTTCGCGACCGGCGAGAGCGTCGACGCCGAGCTGGTCGGCCAGGACAGCGGGTACGACCTGGCGGTGGTGCGCGTCGACGGGGTGCGCGGCCTGCAGCCACTGGCCCTCGGCAACTCCGAGAACGTGCAGGTGGGCGATCCGGTGGTGGCCATCGGCGCCCCCTTCGACCTCTCCAACACCGTCACCGCCGGCATCATCAGCGCCACCGGCCGGCCCGTCACCGCGGGCGGCGACAAGGGCGACGGCAGCGACATCAGCTACGTCGACGCCCTCCAGACCGACGCCCCCATCAACCCCGGCAACTCCGGCGGCCCGCTCCTCGACGCCCGGGCCCGCGTGATCGGCATCAACAGCGCCATCCGCGGAGCCGAGAAGACCGGCTCCGAGAAGCAGAGCGGCAGCATCGGCCTCGGCTTCGCCATCCCCGTCAACCAGGGCAAGCGGGTCGCCGAGGAGCTCATCCGCACCGGCCGGGCCACCCACCCCGTCATCGGCGTCACCCTCGACATGCAGTACAGCGGCGACGGCGCCCGCGTCGGCACGGCGGGCGAGGGCGGCAAGCCGGCCGTCACCCCCGACGGCCCCGCGGCCCGCGCCGGGGTCAAGGCGGGCGACGTGATCACGAAGGTGGACGGCCGGCGCGTGCACGGCGGGGACGAGCTCATCATCAAGATCCGCGCCCACCGGCCGGGCGACCCGCTCCGCCTCACCGTGCTCCGCGACGGCCGCGAGCTCACCCTGGCCCTCGTCCTCGGCTCGGCGAACGGATCATGACGATCAGGGGAAAGCACGACGGATGGAGCACCGATGTAGGGGCTGACCGGCCGGGCCGGGTACCGTTGTCGTGGCCCGACGTGGAGAGAGCCGAGGAGCGGCAAGGTGTTCAACGACATAGGCGCACTCGAGCTGGTCACCATCGTGGTTCTCGGCATCCTCATCTTCGGCCCGGACAAGCTGCCGAAGGTGGTCCAGGACGTCACGGGCTTCATCCGGAAGATCCGCGCCTTCTCCGACAGTGCCAAGGACGACATCCGCTCCGAACTGGGCCCGGACTTCAAGGACTTCGAGTTCGAGGACCTGAACCCGAAGACGTTCATCCGCAAGCAGCTCTCCGAGAACGAGGACCTGCGGGACATCCGCGGCAGCTTCGACCTGCGCAAGGAGCTGAACGAGGTAACCGACGCCGTCAACAGCCGCGAGCCCGAGGCTGCCCCGGACCTGCTGAAGAAGCCCGCCGCCCCGGCCGCGGAACGGCGGACCTGGTCCGACGCCGACGCCACCTGAGCCTCGTCCTGCCCGGCGATCCGGGGTCCGGTGGCTATCCTCCATGAGTCCGGACCAGGGCGCCCGAGGTGGGGGGTCCCCCCAACGACCTGTGGGGGAGGGCCGTTCCGGACCCAACGGAACGAGAGGCCGCATCGATGGAGACGACGAGCAGCAGCAGGGTCGGCACACAGCCCGCAGAAGCACCCGAGCTGCCCGAGCTACCCGACCTACCCGCCGCAGCAGCACCCGCCGAGCCCGCCGCGGCACCGGCGGCGTCGGCCGTGCCCACAGCGTCGGCCGTGCCCGCGGCTTCGGCAGCACCCGCCGCCCCCGCGACGGCGCCCGCGCCGGCCCGGGAGACCTCCCGGCCCGTGCCCGCGGCCCGGCGCACGGCCGAGGCCTTCCTGCGGGCCGACTTCCCCTGGTACGGGCTGGACGAGGCCTTCACCGGGCCGCGCTGGCTGATGCAGGTCGGCACCGGCGCCGACGGCACCGTCGAGCACGGCTCCACCGGCCACGGTGACGAGCCCTCCGTCCGCGGGGAGATCGCCACCGGCGAGAAGGAGCGCTTCGCGGTGGTCGTCACGGTCGCCAGCAACCCGCTGCGCCGCAGCGGCGACGGCACCGGCGTCCTGGAGGCCACGTCGGTCTCCTCCGCGGCCTGGCTGGCCGGCTCCGGGCTGCTGGCGTACAGCTGGCCCGGGCAGATGGACCACAGCCTGCGCGACGACTGGCTGGCGCAGCAGACCGAGGCCGCGTGGGAGCTCGCCGACGACCTCGACGGGCCCGACTGGTCGGTGCTGTCGCTGCCCGTGGACGGCGAGCCGACGCCCTTCCACTACCGCGAGTCCGAGTTCGGCTGGGTGCTGGCCGGGTCCACCGCGGCCGGCGTGCACCTGGGCGCGTACGGGCGGGGCATGAGCGCCTACGGGCTCGGCTTCTCCGTCATCGGCGACCTCGCCGCGTACCAGCAGTAGCCCGCAGCGGGTACGCGGAAGGGCACCGCCGGCGGCGGTGCCCTCCACTGACGCGGCCCGGAGCCCGGGCCGCGCGGGCCGGAGCCCGTCGCTCAGGCCCCGTTGCTCAGGCCCCGTTGCTCAGGCCCCGTTCCTCAGGCCCCGTTTCTCAGAACTTGTTGCGCGGGGTGATGCCCAGCGACATGCCGGCCAGGCCCCGGGCGCGTCCGCCCAGCTTGCCCGCGATGGCGCGCAGCGCCGCGCCGGCGGGGGAGTCCGGGTCGGCCAGGACGACCGGCTTGCCCGAGTCGCCGCCCTCGCGCAGGCGGACGTCGATCGGGATGGAGCCGAGCACCGGGACGGTCGCGCCGACCGTCTTGGTGAGGCCGTCGGCGACCTTCTGGCCGCCGCCCGTGCCGAACACGTCGACCATCTCGTCGCAGTGCGGGCAGGGCAGGCCGGACATGTTCTCGACCACGCCGACGATCTTCTGGTGGGTCTGGACGGCGATCGCGCCGGCCCGCTCGGCGACCTCGGCCGCGGCCTGCTGCGGGGTGGTGACGACGAGGATCTCCGCGTTCGGCACCAGCTGGGCCACCGAGATCGCGATGTCGCCGGTGCCCGGCGGCAGGTCGAGCAGCAGCACGTCCAGGTCGCCCCAGAACACGTCCGCGAGGAACTGCTGGAGGGCGCGGTGCAGCATGGGCCCGCGCCACACGACGGGCGCGTTGCCCGGGGTGAACATGCCGATGGAGATGACCTTCACGCCGTTGGCCGACGGCGGCATGATCATGTTCTCGACCTGGGTGGGCCGGCCGTCCACGCCCAGCATGCGCGGCACGCTGTGGCCGTAGATGTCCGCGTCCACGACGCCGACCTTCAGGCCGTCCGCGGCCATCGCCGCGGCCAGGTTCACCGTCACCGAGGACTTGCCGACGCCGCCCTTGCCGGAGGCGACCGCGTAGACGCGGGTCAGCGAGCCGGGCTTGGCGAACGGGACCTCGCGCTCGGCGGTGCCGCCGCGCAGGTTGGCCGCGAGCTCCTTGCGCTGCTCGTCGCTCATCACCTCCAGCGACACGGCGACCGAGGTGACCCCGGGGACCTTTGCGACGGCCCCGGAGACGTTCTGCGTGATCGTGTCGCGCATGGGGCAGCCCGACACCGTCAGGTAGACCGTGACGGCCACCGCGCCGCCCTCGCCGATCTCCACCGATTTGACCATGCCGAGCTCGGTGATCGGCCGGTGGATCTCGGGGTCGTTCACCGTCGCCAGTGCGTCGAGGATCGCGTCCTGCTCGGGCACGGCGGCGGAGCTTGTGTCGGTAGCCATGCCCCCGATGGTACGGCTCGGTAGCCTGCCACCGGTAAGGCCGCTAGCGGTCGCCTTCGTCACTCTCCGCCGGGAACAGCCGGCGCTCGTCCATCTCCTTGATCAGGTCCTGGAACTCCGACCGGATCCAGTCGCGGGTGGCCACCTCGCCCAGGCCCATCCGCAGTGCCGCGATCTCCCGGGTCAGGTATTCGGTGTCGGCGATGGACCGCTCGTTCTGCTTGCGGTCCTGCTCCAGGTTGACGCGGTCGCGGTCGTCCTGCCGGTTCTGCGCGAGCAGGATCAGCGGGGCCGCGTACGAGGCCTGCAGCGACAGCATCAGCGTCAGGAAGATGAACGGGTACGGGTCGAAGCGCAGGTGGTCCGGGGCGAAGATGTTCCACAGCACCCACATGACGATGACCAGCGTCATCCAGACGATGAACCGGCCCGTGCCGAGGAACCGGGCCACCCGCTCCGACAGCCGCCCGAAGGCCTCCGGGTCGTACTCCGGCAGCAGCGAGCGGCGCGGCGCCCGCGGCTGGTCCAGGCGCACCCGCGAGCGGGTCAGTGCGCTCGACCCGGTCGACTGCCCGGACCGGGCGCGCTCGGCCCGCTCGGAGGCCCGCTGCTCCGTCCGCTCGGACCCGTCCAGCAGCCCGCTCTCGCGCGCCTGGACCCGCGCCTGCTCGCGCCGCTCGCGGATCTGCTCCCGGCGCCGCTCGCGGGCCTGCTCGCGGTCCCGCCTCCGGTCAGTACCCACGCGGGGCCTCCTCCGCATGGAAGTCCGTCTCCCGCCAGTCGTCCGGCAGCAGGTGGTCCAGCACGTCGTCCACGGTCACCGCGCCCAGCAGTGCGCCGCCCTCGTCGACGACCGGCACGGCCACCATGTTGTACGCGGCCAGGAAGCTGGTCACCGCCGGCAGCGAGGCGTCCGGCCGCAGCGGCGGCAGGTCCGTGTCCACGATCGAGCTGACGAGGGTGAACGGCGGGTCCCGCAGCAGCCGCTGGAAGTGCACCGTGCCCAGGTACTTGCCGGTCGGCGTCTCGTCGGGCGGCCGGCACACGTACACCTGCGCGGCCAGCGCCGGCGACAGGTCGGCCTGCCGCACCCGGGCCAGCGCGTCCGCGACCGTCGCGTCCGGCCGCAGCACGATCGGCTCGGTGGTCATCAGACCGCCCGCGGTGTTCTCCTCGTACGACAGCAGGCGGCGCATGTCGGCGGCGTCGTCCGGCTGCATCAGCGTCAGCAGCCGCTCCTTGTCGTCCTCGGGCAGCTCCGACAGCAGGTCGGCCGCGTCGTCCGGGTCCATCGCCTCCAGGACGTCCGCGGCGCGCTCCTCCTTCAGCTTGCCGAGGATCTCCACCTGCTCGTCCTCGGGCAGCTCCTCCAGGACGTCCGCGAGCCGGTCGTCGTCGAGGGCGGTCGCCACCTCGGCGCGCCGCTTCGGCGTCAGGTGGTGCAGGACGTTCGCCACGTCGGCCGGGCGCATCTGCTCGAAGGTGGCGACCAGGTTCTCGGCGCCCTGGCCCTCCTCCTCCAGGGAGAAGCCGGTCACCGCCGACCACTCGACGGTCAGGGTCTCGCCGCGGCGGCGCAGCGCCCCGCCCTTGCCCTTGCGGACGAAGATCTTGTCGATCTCCCAGTCGCGGCGGGCCGGCAGCTGCTGGATGGCCACGTCGAGGACGGTGGCCTCCTCGCCGGTCGCGGTCAGCTGCACCCGGCGGTCGAGCAGTTCGCCGAGGACCAGCCGCTCGGTGGGCCGCTGTTCGAAGCGCCGCATGTTCACCACGCCGGTGGTGATCACCTGCCCGGACTCCACACCGGTCACCCGGGTCATCGGCAGGAAGATCCGGCGCCGGCTGACGACCTCGACGACCAGGCCCAGCAGGCGCGGCGGGCGCCCGCCGACACGGAGCATCGCGACGAGGTCGCGGACCCGGCCGACCTGGTCGCCGTTGGGGTCGAAGACGGGCACACCCGACAGATGCGACACGAAGATCCGCGGGGCGCCTCCAGCCATACCGGCGCCTCCTGTTGCCTCGTGTCCACCGACAGTCCTGCCGCCCCTCAGGCTAGCCCGTGGCGCGCGCAGACGTCCTGGTGGGGCCGTCCGGCCGGGGAGGCCCCGCGGACGCGGCCCCCGCCGTACGGGCGGGTACGCTGCCTGCTGCCCGAAGACGTACGACGAGAGGCACCTGCCCGTGACCGCTTATTTCCCCGCCGCGCGCCTGCGCCGGGCAGCGTTCGCCGGTGTCCTGTGCGCGGGCCTGGCCGTCACCGGCGCGGGGTGCGGGCCGGATCCCGACGAGGGCACGAACGGGGTCGGCAAGCTCTCCGCGGGCCAGATCGAGGGCAAGGCGAAGGCCGCGGCCGGCGCCGCCGCCTCGGTGCACCTGTCGGGCACCCTGGTCAGCGGCGGAAAAACCTTCACGCTCAACGTGCGCCTGGGCAAGGAGGGCGGCTCCGGCGAGGTGAAGTCGAAGGAGGACACCTTCCAGCTGCTGCGCGTCGGCGAGCAGCTCTACCTGAAGGCGAGCGCGGCCTTCTGGGGGACCTCCGAGGCGGCCGGGAAGCTCGGCGACAAGTACGTGAAGGTGCCCGAGAGCGACCCCACCTACAAGCAGTTCCGCGGCTTCACCGACATGCACGTGCTGCTCGACGGCCTGCTCGGGCTCGACGGCAAGCTCGCCAAGGTCGAGAACTACACCAAGGTCGGCCCCACCCGCGCGGTCCAGGTGACCGCCAACCAGGGCAAGGGCGGCAAGCTGTCGGTCTCCCTGGAGGGCACCCCGTACCCGCTGCGCATGGAGCGGGCCGGCGGCGCCGGCGCGGTCGACCTCAGCGACTGGGGCAAGCCGGTCCCGCTGCAGGCGCCCCCGGAGGACCAGACCCTCGACTACGGTTCCCAGCTGCCCACCACGAAGGACAAGGAGCCGGGCGGGTCGGCCTCCCCGGCACCGAGCGGCAGCAAGGGCACAGGCACGGGCACGGGCTCGAACCCGGGCCAGTAGTCCGGGGCGCGGGGAACTGCGCGACCGGCCACAACGGGCCCGCAGGCGAGTGCCGGCCCCTCACGGCACCTCCCGCGGAGCGCTCAGCGGGCGGACTTGCGGCGCTTCAGCAGGAGCTTCGGCAGCCCGGCCGGGATGGGCCGGCGCGTGACCGCCGGCGAGCCGTGCGGGACCGCGGCCAGCGAACCGTCCGGCAGCTCGGCGGCCACCGCGACCGGGTCCAGGCGCAGCAGCCGGCACTCGCGGGCCCAGCGCGCGGTCATCTGCTCCGAGTCGGGGGCGTTCAGCCGCTTGCCCTTGAGCTCGGCGACGGCGGCCTCCCACGGCTCGCTGCCGGGCGCGAGCTCCCGTACGGCCGCGGTCCAGGCGACCAGCCGGCCGCCCTTGTCCTTGCTGCGCACGGTCACCTCGGCGGCCGCCCCGTCCGCGAGGCCCGGCAGCGGCTGCTCCCCGGGCCCGTCGCCCAGCACGTGGGCCGCGCCGTCGACCCAGGCGTGCCACAGGGCCCGGTCGGCCCCGTCGCCGCGGACCCAGATCAGGCCGGACTTCTTGGTGGCCTCCTCGACGAGGGCCAGGTCGAGCGTGCTGAGAGTCATGCGCACAGCGTAGGGGGTCGGGCCGGGCGGGCCAGGGGGCCGCCCCGAGGGCCCTACAGCCAGCCGTTGCGGCGCAGTGCGCGGTGGATGGCGAAGCAGCTGCCGACGATGGCGGTCATCACCATCGGGTAGCCGTACTGCCAGTGGAGCTCGGGCATGTGGTCGAAGTTCATCCCGTAGACCCCGCAGATCATCGTCGGGACGGCGATGATCGCCGCCCAGGAGGTGATCTTGCGCATGTCCTCGTTCTGGGCGACCGTCGCCTGCGCCAGGTTCGCCTGGAGGATCGAGTTCAGCAGCTCGTCGAAGCCGACGACCTGCTCGTGCACCCGCGCCAGGTGGTCGGCGACGTCGCGGAAGTACTTCTGGATGTCCGGGTCGACCAGCCGCATCGGCCGCTCGCTGAGCAGCTCCATCGGCCGCAGCAGCGGGGCGACGGCCCGCTTGAACTCCAGGACCTCGCGCTTGAGCTGGTAGATGCGGCCCGCGTCGCCGCCGCGCGCAGCACCCTTGGCGGGCGCGGCGAACACCGCGCTCTCCACCTCGTCGATGTCGTCCTGCACGGCCGCCGCGACCGCGATGTACCCGTCGACGACGTGGTCGGCGAGGGAGTGCAGCACGGCCGAGGGGCCCTTGGCGAGCAGCTCCGGGTCGTCCTGCAGGCGGTGGCGCAGGCCCCGGAGGGAGCCCTGGCCGCCGTGCCGGACCGTGATGACGAAGTCGGTGCCGGTGAAGCACATCACCTCGCCGGTCTCCACGACCTCGCTGGTCGCGGTGAGTTCGGCGTGCTCGACGTAGTGGATGGTCTTGAAGACGGTGAAGAGGGTGTCGTCGTAGCGCTCCAGCTTCGGCCGCTGGTGCGCGTGGACCGCGTCCTCCACGGCGAGCGGGTGCAGGCCGAAGACGGCGGCGATCCCCGCGAACTCCTCCTCGGTCGGCTCGTGCAGGCCGATCCAGGCGAACCCGCCGTCCTCGCGGACCCGCCGGATGGCCTCACGCGGCGTCAGGCAGGCCGGTCCGGCGACGCGCCGGCCGTCGCGGTACACGGCGCAGTCGACCACGGCGCTGCTCGCCGAGGGGTCGCGGGTGGTGTCGTAGCCGGGCTGGACAGGGGTGGACCGGCGCAGGGCCGGGCGTACGGCGGCACGCAGGTAGGGCAGCATCGACATGGCAGGCTCCTTCGCACGCACGGCGGCAACCGCACGGGGTGTGGAGGCCCCTTCCGGGCGGCGCGGTGCGGCACTGCACCGTCGGCGGGCGGGGTGTGCCGAAGCGGCCGGAAGGAACAAAACAGGACGGGAGGACAACGTTCTGCCGTCGCTCTTCTGCTGATCAGATGATCAAAACGGGCGAAAGGTGCCCGTACGGGATGCGGAAGAGCGGTTGGTACTGCACGATCGACTTCGCTTCATCGCAGTCCCCACCTCCTCCGGCCGGTCCTCCGTGGAGGACTTCCTGTCGCCTGATGCCCGGATGCATTCCCCCGGCGACCGCTGGGGTACCCCCATGCATGCGGCATCGGCCAGCGGACAACACTATCAGCCGACGGATGGTCAAGACCCGCCCTTTACCCGCCTCATACGAGTTCTATGCTCGATCCATGGCAGAAATTCTGGCTCTCGTCGAGGCCCGGCTGCGCAGCGCCCTCGGTGAACCCGACGCACGCGCCGCCGTCACCTTCCTCGGCACCGACCGCATCGAAGTGCTCCGCTTCACCGGCGACGGCCTCGTCCGGTACGCGACCCTCGGCATGTCCGCGACCCCGATGACCGACCCGACCGCGATGGTCGCCGACCCGCAGCGCGGCCCCCGCGCCGAGCTGGTGCTGACCGTGCGGGAGGGCCGCGCGGCCACCGACAGGGTGCTGCGGCCCCTCGCCGTACTGGCCGCCTCCCCGCAGGTCGAGGGGCTGGTCGTGGCGCCCGGCGCCTCCCTCGACGTGGGGGAGCCGCTGTGGGAGGGGGCGCCGTTCACCTCCGTCCTCGTCGCGGAACCGGGCGGGCTCGTCGAGGACCTCGCACTGGACGAGCCGATGGACCCGGTGCAGTTCCTGCCGCTGTTGCCGATGACGCCCAACGAGGCGGCGTGGAAGCGGGTGCACGGTGCGGCCGCCCTCCAGGAACGGTGGCTCGCGCAGGGCACGGACCTGCGCGACCCCCTGCGCTCCGCCGTGCCGCTGGACTGAGACATCCGGACGGGTGATCGTGTCTTGACGGCGCGCCGGGCGGGGAGGAGCGTTGCATCCCATGAGGGGCGAACCGAGTTGCCCGAAGTGCGGTGGCCGGGTCAGGGCGCCCGGACTCTTCTCCGACTCCTGGCAGTGCGCGGTGCACGGCGCGGTGCACCCGCTGCAGCCCGTCATCCCGCCCAGCGTCGAGGGCCTCACCGTCGTCGTGCACCGGGCCCGCGTGCCGGTGTGGATGCCGTGGCCGCTGCCCGTCGGGTGGCTGTTCACGGGGGTGGCCTCGGCCGGTGACGACCGCAGCGGGGGCAGGGCGACCGCCGTGGCCTGCTCGGGGCCCGGACCGCTGGGCGGGATGGGCGAGTTGCTGCTGATCGCCGAGGAACTGGGCGTCGGGCTGGGCTCGCGGTTCGCCGGGATCGACGGCCCCGACCCCGGCGCCTGCCTCGACGTGTCCGCCCCTCCGCACACCAAGGTCGTCGCGGCGGGCCGCCCCACGCCGCTGTGGCACGTGAAGGACGCCCCGGACGACCGGGCCGTCTTCGCCGGCGAGGCGCGCGGGCTGTGGCTGTGGGCGATCGCCTGGCCGGAGCGGTCGGGCATGCTGATGTACGACGAGCTGGTGCTGACGGACCTGCGGGACGCGGGCGCCGAGCTCGAACTCCTGCCGTGCGGCGCCGTAAGCCCGCGCATCCTGGACCCGTAACACCGGGCCCCGCCCGGGCCCGAGCCCGCGTCTGCCGCCCCCGTGTCTGGGCCCGCACCCGGGCCCGTGCCCGCGTCCGGGGCCGCGAGGTCGCGGTGGTGTCGGCGGAGGGGGTGGGGCGGCTGCTCCAGCGGCCGGACGTTATCCTGGGGTGTCCCCGTACCCGCGACCCCTGGAGCCATGGCCGTGCGCATCGACCTGCACGCCCACTCCACGGCCTCCGACGGGACCGACACCCCCGCCGAGCTGGTCCTGGGGGCGGCCGCCGCCGGGCTCGACGTGGTCGCACTGACCGACCACGACACCGTCGGGGGATACGCCGAGGCCCTTGCCGCGGCCCCGCGCGGGCTCACCGTCGTCCCCGGGATGGAACTCTCCTGCCGCCTCGACGGCATCGGGATGCACCTGCTCGCCTACCTCTTCGACCCCGAGGAGCCCGAGCTCGCCCGCGAGCGGGAGCTCGTCCGCGACGACCGCACCCCCCGCGCCCAGGCCATGATCGGCAAGCTGCAGGCGCTCGGCGTGGACGTCACCTGGGAGCAGGTCTCCCGGATCGCCGCCGGCGGCTCCGTCGGCCGCCCGCACATCGCGACCGCCCTCGTCGAGCTGGGCGTCGTCCCGACCGTGTCGGACGCGTTCACCCCGGACTGGCTCGCCGACGGCGGCCGCGCCTACGCGCAGAAGCACGAGCTCGATCCCTTCGACGCCATCCGCCTGGTCAAGGCCGCCGGCGGCGTCACCGTCTTCGCCCACCCGGCCGCCGTCAAGCGCGGCCGCTGCGTCCCCGAGAGCGCGATAGCCGATCTCGCGGCCGCCGGCCTGGACGGCATCGAGGTCGACCACATGGACCACGACGCCGACACCCGCAGCCGGCTGCGCGCACTCGCCGGCGAGCTGGACCTCCTCGTGACGGGCTCCAGCGATTACCACGGCAGCCGCAAGACCTGCCGCCTCGGCGACTACACCACCGACCCCGAGGTCTACGGCGAGATCACGCGCCGCGCGACCGGGGCCTTCCCCGTGCCGGGCACCGGCGGAGCCGCGGGCGCGTAACGCCCCTTTCCGGCCCGCTGCCGGGAGGCGCTGCGCGCTGCCCCGCCCTCTTCTTCCTTCCTCGAAACACCCCACTCTCTGCAAGGCATCACTGTGTTCGACTTCGCCGTCTTCGGATCCCTATTTCTCACGCTTTTTGTGATTATGGACCCGCCGGGCATCACGCCGATCTTCCTCGCCCTGACCTCCGGCCGGCCCGTCAAGGTGCAGCGCCGGATGGCCTGGCAGGCCGTCTGCGTGGCCTTCGGCGTCATCGCGGTCTTCGGTCTCTGCGGCCAGCAGATCCTGGACTACCTGCACGTCTCCGTCCCGGCGCTGATGATCGCCGGTGGTCTGCTGCTCCTGCTCATCGCGCTCGACCTGCTCACCGGCAAGACCGACGAGCCGAAGCAGACCAAGGACGTGAACGTCGCCCTCGTGCCGCTCGGCATGCCGCTGCTCGCCGGGCCCGGTGCGATCGTGTCCGTCATCCTGGCCGTCCAGAAGGCGGACGACGTCAGCGCCCAGGTCTCGGTCTGGTGCGCGATCATCGCGATGCACGTGGTCCTGTGGCTCACCATGCGCTACTCGCTGGTGATCATCCGGGTCATCAAGGACGGCGGCGTCGTCCTCGTGACGCGCCTCGCGGGCATGATGCTCTCCGCCATTGCCGTCCAGCAGATCATCAACGGCGTGCTCCAGGTCGTCCGGGGCGCCTGACCCCGGGTCCCGGCGCCACGCCGCGCGCATGCGAACGCCCCCGCACCGAAGAGACCGGACGCTGTTGGTTAATTCGGGGTGCGGCTCCACTCGGCCCCGCTGAGCTTCGGCTCGGCGGGGCCGAGTGCTGCGAAGTGGCTGGTGCGGGTGCGGGCCCGGGGTGTGTCGGTGAGGTGGGCGTCGATGCGGGGGAGGTTGATCGCGGCGCCCGTGAGCTGTAGGGCGGTCTTCGCGAGGCCGTGGTAGCGGGATCTGCGCAGGCCGCAACGCTGGACTGCCTGGGAAATGGTGCCCTCGACGCCGGCGCGGGTCTTGTAGCGCTCCTTCCAGGTGGCGGTTTCCTGGTCGGCGCGGGCCTGGCGGAGGGCTTTGTGCTCCTCGCGGGGCCGCAGCGTCAGCCGCCAGCCGACGCTGGAGGTGGTGCACTGCTCGCGGACCGGACAGGGACGGCAGTCACCGCCCTTGAAACGGACCCGGATCACTGGGGTGCCCTCGGGTGAGCGGTCGGGATTCCAACAGGTCGCGGTCCTGCCTCCGGGGCAGGTGACCTGCTCGTTTTCCCAGTCGATGGTGAAGTCGTCGCCGGTGAACCCGCCGCCCGCAGCGGTCTGGGGGCTGACGGCCAAGGCGGCCGGGCCGGTGAGCGTGATGCCGTACTCGCGGCGGGCGTGAACGAGTACGTGGGCATCGACGTATCCGGCATCGACCAGGTGTTCGCCCGGCAGACGGCCCCCCCTTCGGGAACGCGGCCCGCGCTACCCGCACCGTCTCCGCCGGGACCTCGCCCGACCCCCTCGGCTGCATCGACACCCGCACCCACCCCAAACGCAACGTCGGCCTTCAAGACCCCAACCGGGTCTTGAAGGCCGACGTCACGCGAGCCCCCGAATCAACCAACAGCGTCCGAAGAGACCGGTGCGGGGGCATCCTGCATGTGCGGCGGTGCGGCCCGAAATGTCAGGAGGACGCACTCTCGGCCGGTCGGATCAGGATGCGCTGGCCGATGGCGGCCGCCTGCTGCACGATCCGGTTGACGGAGGCCGCGTCCACGACGGTGCTGTCCACGGCCGTTCCGTCGACGTCGTCCAGGCGCAGAATCTCGAAGCGCACGGCTTCTCCCTTCGTCAGTGTTCTCCTTGCATGGGTTCCCAACGAAGTATAAGACTCAAACATTCCCTACGCTAAGGAAATTTTTTCCCTGGCTAACTACCGGGCGTCGGCGGCACCCCAGAACGCGACCAGCGCATCCGCCGTGACCTGCGGGTTCTCCGCATTCGGCGAGTGTTCCGCACCCGGCACCACCACGCGACGGGCTCCCAGACGCTGTGTCATGTCGTCCATCAGCGGCACCGGCCAGGCGTAGTCCACCTCGCCCGACAGCACCAGCTTCGGCAGGTCCACCCCGCTCAGCTCCGCCACCCGGTCCGGCTCGGAGACCAGCACCCGCCCCGTGGCGATCAGCTGCTCCGGCACGGTCGCCATCCACCGGTCCCGCAGGAACTCCGCCAGCTCCGGGCCGTCCGGCACCGCGTCCTCGGGGTCGTACGAGCGCATGGCCGTCCAGACGCCGGCCATGTCCTCCCGCATCACCTCCAGCGCCGCGACCAGCAGCTCCGTCCGCTCCCGCTGCTCCTCGGCGATCGCGGCCGGCCCGCTGCTCATCAGGGTCAGGGAGGCGAAGGGCGCCGCGTCGCGCAGCACGGCGGCGCGGGCGATCAGCCCGCCGAGCGAGTGCCCGACCAGGTGGACCGGGCCCCCGTCGAGGGCGGCCGCCTGCGCCAGCACGTCCTGCGCCAGCTCGTCCAGGGCGTACGCCGACTCCTCGCGCGGCCCCGGCGTCTCGTGCTGGCCGCGCCCGTCGACGGCCACGACCCGGTAGCCGTGCGCGGCCAGCGGCTCCAGGAGGCCGATGAAGTCCTCCTTGCTCCCCGTGAAACCGGGGACCAGCAGGGCCGTCCCGCGGACCGGCTCGCCCGCCTCGTGGACGGCGAACTCGCCGCGGGCGGTCGGGAGGCGGTACGCACGGGCGTCGGACGGCAGGGTAAGGCGGGGCGGCTTGCTCATGGCCTGAGGTTACCGGCCCGTAGCAAGCCGCCCCAGCCCGGGAGACCGCCCCCGTACGCCGCGGGCCCCGGCCCCCCTGGGAGGGGGAACCGGGGCCCGGATCACGGCACTGCGGGGGCTCAGGCCTCCGCGGTCGGCGCCACGGCCTTGCGGGTCCGCGTGCGCTTCGGCTTCGCCGGGGCCTCCTCGGCCGCGGCGGCCTCGACCACCGGAGCCTCCGCGGCAGCGGTGGTCTTGCGGGTCCGGGTGCGCTTCGGCTTCGCCGGAGCCTCCTCGGCCACGGCCACCGGCGCCTCGGCCGCGGGGACCTCGGCCGCGGGCGCCACTGCCTTGCGGGTCCGGGTCCGCTTCGGCTTCGCCGGAGCCTCCTCGGCCACCGGGGCGGCCTCGGCGACCGGCGCCTCGGCGACCGGGGTCACCGCGGCGGCCTTGCGCGGGGCCCGCACGGTACGGCGGGCGGTCCGGACCGGCTCGGTCGGCGGGGCGATCTGGAATTCCGGCTCGGGGCCGGTCGGCGCCGGCACCAGGGCCCGGGCGGGCGCGGCCGCGGCCGCCGCCAGGATCGACGTCTGGGTGGGCTTGCGGGTACGGGCCTGCCGCGGCGCCGGAGCCTTCGCCCGTGCGGCCGGGGCAGTCGGCGCCTCGACGACGGGCGCCTCGACGACCAGGGCCTCGACCACCGGGGCCTCGGCCACCGGGACCTCGACCACGGACGCCACGGCTGCGGGCGCCTCGGCGACCGGAGCGGCCGTGGCAGCGGCCTCGGCGGCTGCGGCCGACGCCGACACGCGGGTGCGGCGGCGGCGCGGCCGGCGCGGCTGGTCCGCCTCCGGGGCCCCGTCGACCGCCGGAGCGGCCGGGGCCGCATCGACGGCCGGAGCCTCCGCCACCGGGGCCGCGTCCGCGGAACCGGCGGCGACCTCGGAACCGCCGCGGGTGCGGCGGCGCTGGCGCGGGGTCCGGGTGCGCTCCGGACGCTCGGCGGCGGCGGGAGCGGGGGCCGCACCGCGGCCGCCCCGGCCGCCGCGGCCGCCGGTCTCGCCCAGGTCCTCGATCTCCTCGGCCTTCAGGCCGGCCCGCACGCGCTCGGAGCGCGGCAGGATGCCCTTGGTGCCGGCCGGGATCCCCAGCTCCTCGAACAGGTGCGGGGAGGTGGAGTACGTCTCCACGGGGTCGTGGAAGTCCAGCTCCAGCGCCTTGTTGATCAGCTGCCAGCGCGGGATGTCGTCCCAGTCGACCAGGGTGATCGCCGTGCCCTTGGCGCCGGCGCGGCCGGTGCGGCCCACCCGGTGCAGGAACGTCTTCTCGTCCTCGGGCGTCTGGTAGTTGATGACGTGCGTCACACCCTCGACGTCGATGCCGCGGGCGGCGACGTCGGTGCACACCAGCACGTCGACCTTGCCGTTGCGGAACGCGCGCAGCGCCTGCTCGCGCGCGCCCTGGCCCAGGTCGCCGTGGACGGCGCCGGAGGCGAAGCCGCGGCGCTCCAGCTGCTCGGCGATGTCGGCCGCGGTGCGCTTGGTGCGGCAGAAGATCATGGCCAGTCCGCGGCCCTCGGCCTGCAGGACGCGGGCCACGAGCTCCGGCTTGTCCATGTTGTGCGCGCGGTAGACGCGCTGGGTGATGTTGGCGACCGTCGCGCCCTCGTCGTCGGGCGAGGTGGCGCGGATGTGCGTCGGCTGCGTCATGTACCGGCGGGCCAGACCGATGACCGCGCCCGGCATGGTCGCCGAGAACAGCATGGTCTGCCGCTTGGCCGGCAGGTGGTTGATGATCTTCTCGACGTCGGGCAGGAAGCCCAGGTCGAGCATCTCGTCGGCCTCGTCGAGGACCAGCGCCTTGACGTGCGACAGGTCGAGCTTGCGCTGGCCGGCCAGGTCGAGCAGGCGGCCCGGAGTGCCGACGATGACGTCGACGCCCTTCTGGAGCGCCTCGACCTGGGGCTCGTACGCGCGGCCGCCGTATATGGCGAGGACGCGGACGTTGCGGACCTTGCCCGCGGTCAGCAGGTCGTTGGTGACCTGCGTGCACAGCTCGCGCGTCGGGACGACGACGAGGGCCTGCGGGGAGTCGGTCAGCTGGTCGGGCGTGGCCCGGCCGGCCTCGACGTCCGCGGGGACGACGACCCGCTCCAGCAGCGGAAGGCCGAAACCGAGCGTCTTGCCGGTTCCGGTCTTCGCCTGGCCGATGACGTCCGTGCCGGAGAGGGCGACGGGGAGGGTCATCTCCTGGATGGGGAAGGGGGTCACGATGCCGACTGCTTCGAGGGCCTCGGCGGTTTCGGGAAAGATCCCGAGTTCACGGAACGTAGTCAGGGTGCTGCCTCTTCTGTGAGACGCGGCGCGAGGCGGCGAGGGGGGTGGTCGTACCGTGCCGGGCTTGCAGTACTGCGATGTACGTACGAAGCTGCGCGGGACCACTGCCTTCGCTCAAGCCGCCAGTGCCGCTGAGGGGGCCCCTCGTGGACGCGGTACGCATGGACGTACGCATCATCCGAGGGCGGTCGGGTTGGAGCCGATCGGGCCACCGACCGGGCATCCTCATGCGATGGCCCGCCGAGTATTCGGCAGGCGCATTACCACTGTACCCCGGAATCGCGCAGGCGTGTCGGGTGAATTCACCTGGTCGTCGCGTTCGGGTGGACGGAGGGCAGTGTGACGTGATGGCGTCAGGGGTGTCCAGGCGGGCTATTGTGCGGAGCATGTCGACCGTAGAAAACGCATCGCCCGCCGACGACGGCGCACCCGCCGAGGCGACCGGTATCGCCGCCCAGGACTGGGCGACCGCCTCCGCCTCGCCGCAGTACCGGGCCGCCGTCGTGGACCTGCTGGGCGCACTCGCGTACGGCGAGCTCGCGGCCTTCGAACGACTCGCGGAGGACGCGAAGCTCGCGCCCACCCTGGACGACAAGGCCGAGCTCGCGAAGATGGCCTCCGCGGAGTTCCACCACTTCGAGCGGCTGCGCGACCGGCTCGCGGCGATCGACGCCGAGCCCACCGCCGCCATGGAGCCCTTCGCCAAGGGCGTCGACGACTTCCACCGCCAGACCGCGCCGTCGGACTGGCTGGAGGGCCTGGTCAAGGCGTACGTCGGCGACTCGATCGCCAGTGACTTCTACCGCGAGGTCGCCAGCCACCTGGACGCCGACACCCGCGCCCTCGTGCTCGCCGTCCTCGACGACACCGGCCACGGCGGCTTCGCCGTCGAGAAGGTGCGCGCCGCGATCGAGGCCGACCCGCGCTGCGGCGGCCGGCTCGCGCTGTGGGCGCGCCGCCTGATGGGCGAGGCGCTCTCGCAGGCCCAGCGGGTGGTCGCCGAGCGCGACGCCCTGTCCACCATGCTGGTCGGCGGTGTGGACGGGATGGCGGCCGGCTTCGACCTGGCGGCCGTCGGCGAGATGTTCGCCCGGATCACCAAGGCCCACACCAAGCGGATGGCGGCCCTGGGCCTCGCCGCCTGAGCGCTGCGCTGGCAGTGCCGTGATGAAACCGCGGGCCGGTGGGGGCTGATCGCGCAGTTCCCCGCGCCCCTGACGGGGCGCGGTCAGCTGCGTCGGCGCCAGCGCCATCGGCGCCCGTCAGCCCCGCGACGGAAGCGAAAAGGGCGTCCGGTGGGCGGGGCGGGGGCCGGACTGCCGGCCCGGGCGCAGCAGCAGCGACAGGATCACCGCGGCGACGAGCAGCGAGCCGACCAGTGTCGCGGTCACCGTGCCGTGCCCCGGGCCGAGCGCGTACTGCGTGAGGTACGCCCCGAACAGGGCGCCCAGCGCCCCGCTGGCGAGCACGACGCGCGGCGACGGCAGCCGCGGGGCGAACAGCCGCAGAGCCGCTGCCGACAGGGCCAGGCCCAGGAGGGCGGAGCCGAGCGCCTCGATCAGCAGCATGGGGGCCTCCCGCAGGTCAGGGGCTAACCGGTCACAGCCGTCCTACCCGAACCGGAAGACACGGAAACGGCCCGGTGGAATCAACCACCGGGCCGTTTCGCGTAGTTATCGGAAACACGCCGGAACGGGTCAGGCCGTACCGGAACGCGTCAGACCGTGCCGGAAGGCATCAGGCCGTGCCGAAACCGACCTTGCGCGCGCTCGGCTCGCCCAGGTCGACGTACGACAGGCGGTCGGAGGGCACCAGGACCCGGCGGCCCTTGATGTCGGTGAGGCTCAGCAGCGGTGCCGAACCGGTCAGCGCCTCGGAGACGATGCGTTCGAGCTCCTCGGCGCTCAGGTTGCTCTCCAGCACGATCTCCCGGGGTGCGTGCTGCACGCCGATCTTGACCTCCACGGCTTTGTCCCTCCGACGGTCGGTTGTGCGCGATCAGCCGCGCCGTACCCGGTCCACATTAGCCCGCAGCGGCGACACGCAAGCCGCGCAGCGGACACGCTGGCAGCGAACAGCGGATCACGCCCGGGCGCCCGGGCCCGGACGATCACGCCGGGGCGGTCACGCCGAGACGCCGTCCGCACCGTGCAGCGGGAAGCCCGCGATGCCGCGCCAGGCCAGCGAGGTCAGCAGCCCCACCGCCTTGTCGCGGGCGACCGGGCTCTCGCTGGAGAGCCAGTACCGGGCCACCACCTGCGAGACGCCGCCCAGGCCCACGGCCAGGAGCATCGACTCGTCCTGCGACAGGCCGGTGTCCTCGGCGATCACGTCCGAGATGGCCTCGGCGCACTGCAGCGAGACACGGTCGACACGCTCGCGCACCGCCGGCTCGTTGGTCAGGTCGGACTCGAAAACCAGGCGGAACGCGCCGCCCTCGTCCTCCACGTACGCGAAGTAGGCGTCCATCGTCGCCGCCACGCGCTGCTTGTTGTCCGTCGTCGACTCCAGCGCCCCGCGCACCGCCTGCAGCAGGTTGTCGCAGTGCTGGTCCAGCAGCGCCAGGTAGAGGTCGAGCTTGCCCGGGAAGTGCTGGTACAGCACCGGCTTGCTCACCCCGGCCCGCTCGGCGATGTCGTCCATCGCCGCCGCGTGGTACCCCTGCGCGACGAAGACCTCCTGGGCCGCGCCCAGGAGCTGGTTGCGTCGGGCTCGGCGCGGCAGGCGCGTGCCCCGGGGACGCGCTGCATCCGTCTGCTCGATGGCTGTCACGCCGCCTCCCACTTTCTCTGTAGCCGCAGTGCCTCTGCGCCGCGCCCGCCATCGTACTTTTCGGTAACCGAATCTGTAGGGCCGAAGCCGAGTTTTCTCGCTGTACGGACCGCCCGGACGTGCTGGTCAGCGACGCCGGGAGGGGTTACCGAACGGTAGTCCGGGGCGGCCGGGCGCGGTCGGGCGGTCGGACGCGGCCGGACGCGGTCGGTCGGAGGGGGCCGGGCCCCTCAGCGGTAGTCATCCTCGTCCAGGGGCACCACCCGGGCCTGGTCGGCGGCGTCCCCGTCGGCTGCCTCGCCCCGGTCCACCCCCGTCACCCGCTCGTCGTCGTCCACGGGCTGCAGCTCCGCCTGCTGCTCCGCGGCATCGGCCTCGGGCGCCTCCGCGTCGAGGGCGTCCCGGAGCTTGCCCCGGAAGGTCTCCGGCTCCGCCGGGTCGACACTCATCTGGCTCCCCTTCTTCCCTCACCCCTCATGGTCCTGCCTCACCTATGAGCCTAGGAGGATCGCGGGTGCGCCGCTACGTGGATCCCCGGGCACCGTGGGGCGGGCGCGGGTCTGTGATGCCGAACACAAGAGTCCGGACGTGATCGTCTCGTAACATTGCCCCCATGTCTTCGACCGAGCTGCCGGGTGTGCGATCGGCCACCGAGCCGTCGTTCCGGGCGGAAGCCGCCCGGGTGGCCGAGGGGGAGCAGCTGCGCACGGCCCTGCTGCCCGGCCTGGAACTGACCGTGCGGTCCCGGCCCGCGACCCGTACCGGACTGTCGCCCGCCCTGTTCGTGCACGGCCTCGGCGGCTCCTCCACCAACTGGTCCGCCCTCATGGCCCTGCTGGAGGACAGCGTCGACGGCGAGGCCGTCGACCTGCCGGGCTTCGGCTGGTCCCCACCGCCGGCCGACCGCGACTACTCGGTCACGGCGATGGCCCGCGCGGTCATCCGCCACCTCGACGCCGCCGGCCGCGGCCCCGTCCACCTGTTCGGCAACTCCCTCGGCGGCGCCGTCAGCACCCGCGTCGCGGCCGTCCGCCCCGACCTGGTGCGCACGCTGACGCTGGTCTCGCCCGCCCTGCCCGACCTGCGCATGCAGAAGTCGGCCCTGCCGACCGTCCTGCTCGCCGTACCCGGGATGACCGGCCTGCTGCACCGCCTGGCCGGCGGCCTCACCGCCGAGCAGCGCACCCGCGGCGTGATGCAGCTCTGCTACGGCGACCCCTCCCGGGTGCGCGCGGAGGACTTCCGCACCGCCGTCGAGGAGATGGAGCGGCGGATGGCCCTGCCGTACTTCTGGGAGGCGATGACCGGCTCGACCCGCGGCATCGTCGACGCGTACACCCTCGGCGGGCAGCACGGGCTGTGGCGCCAGGCGCAGCGGGTGCTCGCGCCGACCCTGCTCGTCTACGGCGGACGCGACCGACTGGTGGCGTACCGTACGGCCCGGAGGGCGGCTGCGTCCTTCCGGGGTTCGAGACTGCTGAGCCTCCCCGAGGCCGGGCACGTCGCGATGATGGAATACCCCGAGGCGGTGGCGAACGCCTTCCGGGATCTGCTGCACGACACCGACCGAGATACCGAAGACGGCAGGGGCTGACCACCGTGGGACGACATAGTCGCAAGGGCCCTGCCCCTGCCCCCGCCCCGGCGCGCCCGGCGCCCGCGCCCGCCGCGTATCCCCCGTACGAGCCGTACGGGCAGTACGAGCAGTACGAGCAGTACGGGCAGCACGAACCGCACCTCCCGTACGAGGACCACCCGCCGTACGGGGACCGGACCGGGTACCAAGGCCGGCAGCCGGCGTACGGCGGGCAGCCCGGGTACGAGCAGTCCCCCGGCCCCGCGTCCGGCCACGGGCAGCAGCCCGGCCACGACTGGTTCCCGCCCCGCGACCAGTACCCCGCGCAGGAGCCGTTCCCCGCGCAGGACCAGTTCCCCCCGCAGGACCAGTTTCCTCCGCGCGACCCGTTCCCCTCGCAGGACCAGTTCCCGCCGTACGAGGAGCCGCGCGGGCGGCGCCGCCGCACCGAACCGACCGTCGCCCACCAGGGCTACGCCCCCGCCGACGCCCCCGAGTCCGGCGCACGGCCCGGCGGCCGCCCCGAGCGGCGCGAGCCCGGCGGCGGCTGGGGCTCCGACACCGGCCCCGGCCCGGTCCACGGCGACCGGCTCGGCGCACCGCGCTCGACCGGCGCGCCCGCCGCGGTGCTGGACACCGGCACGCCGCCCTTCGACACCCCCGCGGCCGGGTTCCCGCAGACCGTCCTCGAACCGCAGCCCGCGGCCGGCCCCGCCGACCCGTTCGCCTCCACCGGCGCGCAGCGCGGCGTCGTGCCCTCGCCCCGCGAGGAGGTCGCGCCCGCCGAGACCGAGGAGGAACGGTCCTCCGGCCGCTCCAGGGCCCGCACGTACGGCGGTGTGGCCGCCGTGGCCGTCACCACCGCGATCGCCGTCGTCGTGGGCACCCAGATGCTCACCGGCGGCGACACCAAGACCTCCGCCCCGCAGGCCGCCGGCAGCGCCTCCGACCGCGCCCAGCCCGGCCAGTCCCCGGCCTCCCGCTCCGACGGCCGCGGCGCCCCCCAGGCCCAGGCCCCGGCACCGGCCGCGCCCGAGCTGTCGTACGAGCAGAAGATGGCCCAGCAGCT
Organism: Streptomyces sp. NPDC090445; assembly: GCF_044769385.1. Taxonomy (NCBI): domain Bacteria; kingdom Bacillati; phylum Actinomycetota; class Actinomycetes; order Kitasatosporales; family Streptomycetaceae; genus Streptomyces; species Streptomyces sp. NPDC090445. The sequence continues at coordinate 504,842 of NZ_JBIVXV010000004.1, forward strand.
CCCGCTCGACGCGAAGCTGAAGGGGCCGGGCACCTTCGACACCGTGCCCGGCGTCGCGGCCGCCCCCGGCAAGGGCAAGGTGGTCCGCTACCGCGTCGACGTCGAGCAGGGGATCGGCCTGGACGCGCAGCTGTTCGCCGAGGCCGTCCACCGCACCCTCAACGACGACCGCAGCTGGGGCCACGGCGGCAGCAGGACCTTCGAGCGGGTGCCGGGCGGCGAGGCCGATTTCGTCATCACGCTGGCCAGCCCCGGCACCACCGGCGTGTGGTGCGCGAAGTCCGACCTGGACACGACGATCGAGAACGTCAGCTGCGACTCCGCGAGCACCGAGCGCGTGATGATCAACGCGTTCCGCTGGGCCCAGGGCTCCCCGACGTACGGCCCGGACCAGATGTTCGCCTACCGGCAGATGCTCATCAACCACGAGGTGGGCCACCGGCTCGGCCACGGGCACGTGAACTGCAAGACCCCGGGCGCCCTCGCGCCGATCATGCAGCAGCAGACGAAGTCCCTCGACATCGACGGGGTCAGCTGCAAGCCCAATCCCTGGGCGTTCCCCGGCAACTGACGCGCCGCGGGCGGCGCCCCGCACAGGTCCTTTGCTAGCGGCCTCGAACGCGAACCGTACGGGAAAGTTACGACTCTTCACCCCTTCCGGTGGCGGGGGGGGGCCCCCCCCCCCGCGCCCCCCCCCCGCCCCCGGGCGGCGGGGGGGCGGGGGGCCCGCCCCCCCCCCGCCCGCCGCGACCCGCCGAGGGGGGGGGGCCCCCAG